>CAZYOL010000141.1:0-11769 GCA_964649065.1 uncultured Spirochaetales bacterium | reverse complement strand
TCGGCGCCGATCACCACGCGGTCGGGGCGCATGAAGTCGCCGATGGCCGCGCCTTCGCGCAGGAACTCGGGATTGGAGGCCACGCTGAAGCTCTGGTGACCGCCGCGGGCGTCGACCTCCTCCTCCACCCAGCGGCGCACGCGCTGGGCGGTGCCCACGGGCACCGTGCTCTTGGTGACGATGACCTTGTAGGAGTCGATGGCGCGGCCGATGTCCCGCGAGACGGCCTCGACGAAGGAGAGGTCGGTGGAGCCGTCCGGTCGCGGGGGGGTCGAGACCGCGATGAAGCACACGAGCGAGCCCTGCACGGCCGCCGCGGTGTCCGTGCTGAAGGAGAGGCGGCCCTGCTGCACGTTGCGAGCGACCAGGTCCTCCAGACCGGGCTCGTAGATCGGCATCTCGCCTCGCTCGAGGGCGGCGATCTTCTCGGCGTCGACGTCCACGCAGACGACCTGGACGCCGAACTCGGCGAAGCAGGCTCCGGTGACGAGTCCGACGTAACCGGTTCCGATGACGCTGATGTTCACGACTCCGTCCTCCCAGCCTCCGCGCGGAAGGCCTCCACGGTGCGGCGCAAGCCCTCGTCCAGATCCACGACGGGCGCGTAGCCGAGTAGCTCGGCGGCCTGCGAGAGGTCCGCCAGGCTATCGCGCACGTCTCCCGGACGCTCCGCTTCGTGAGTTGCCTCGAGCCGGCGGCCGGTGACGCGGAGCAGGGTCTGCCACAGCTCGAGGATCGAGACCCGCCGGCCCCCACCGACGTTCACCACCCGCCCGGAGGCCTTCTCGGCATCGGCGGCCAGCAGAGTCGCCGCCACGGCGTCGTCCACGAAGGTGAAATCGCGGGTCTGCCCGCCGTCGCCGTGGATGGCCGGCGGGCGGCCGCTCAGGCAGGCCTGCACGAAGCGGGGCACGACGGCGGCGTAGGCGGCCTCCGGGTCCTGGCCCGGACCGTAGACGTTGAAGTAACGCAGCGAGACGGTCTCGAGGCCGTAGAGCTCCGTGTAGAGCCGGCAGTAGAGCTCGCCGGCGACCTTCTGGAGGGCGTAGGGCGAGCGGGGACGGGCCTGCATGCCCTCCCGCTTCGGAAGCTCGGGCTCGTCGCCGTAGGCCGCCGAGGACGCCGCGTAGACCAGCCTGCGAACCCCGGCGCGCCGAGCGGCCTCGAGGACCTGCAGCGTTCCTCCCAGGTTCACCTCGTGGCTGAGCAGGGGCGCGTCCAGGCTGGCTGGAACCGAGCTGAGAGCCGCCAGGTGGAAGACGACCTCCACGCCCCGGAGGGCCCGGTCCAGGGCCTGCGCGTCCCGCACGTCGGCCTGCAGGAGCTCGAAGCGCCCCGCCAGGGGCGCGAGGCGATCGGAACGGCCCAGGGAGAGGTCGTCGAGCACGCGCAGGCCCCAGCCCTCTCCGAGCAGCCGGGCGGCCAGGTGGTGGCCGATAAAGCCCGCCCCTCCGGTGACGAGGGCCTGGCGGCCCGGGCTCACCGAGGCTCCTCGAGCCAGGCCACGAAGCGGCGGATGCCCTCCTCGAAGGAGGTGCCGGGCGCGTAGCCGAGGGCCTCGCGAGCCGCGCCGATCTCCGCCCAGGTGCGCGGCACGTCGCCGGTCTGCTTCGGCTGCCAGTCGATCCGGGCGGCGACGCCCAGCTGGCCCTCGAGCCGCTTCACGACCTCGAGCAGCGCAATCGGTCGGCCGGAACCGAAGTTGAGGACGGCGAAGCCGAGCGGCGTATCGAGCGCGCGCACCAGCCCTTCGACCAGATCGTCGACGTAGGTGAAGTCGCGCAGCTGGGTGCCATCGCCGTAGACCGGGAGGGGCTGCCCCGCGCGCATCCGAGCGGCGAAGCGATGGATGGCGAGGTCGGGCCGCTGGCGCGGGCCGTAGGCGGTGAAGATCCGCGCGCAGGTGATGGGCAGGCCGTGGGCGTGGTGGAAGGTATGGGCCACCAGCTCGCCCGAGCGCTTGGTGGCTGCGTAGGGCGAGACCGGGCGTTCGACGGGGTCGCTCTCGAGGAAGGGCCCGTCCTCGCGCTCCCCGTAGACCGACGAGGACGAGGCGAAGACCAGCTGCGGCCGCCCCTGGCGGGCCGCCGCCTCGAAGATCACCGAGCTGCCGCGGACGTTGACGTCGGCGTACTCCGCGGGCCGCTGCAGCGAGGGACGAACTCCGGCCAGGGCGGCCAGGTGGACCACGCCCTCGGGCTCGTGCTCCGCGAAGAGGCCTTCCACGGCCGCCGCGTCGCGGATGTCGGCCTCCACCAGGCGGAAGGCCCCGGAGCGCATCGCACCGCTCAGGTTGCGGCGCTTGTCGGCCTCCGGGTAGAAGGGATCGAAGCTGTCCAGGCCGACGACCCGGCGGCCCTCCGCGAGCAGCCGGTCCACCAGGGTCGAGCCCACGAAGCCGGCCGCGCCCGTGACCAGGACGCGCTCCGGGCGGCTCACCGCGAAGCGCCCTGCCCGCGCCGCCGGCCGCTGGCGCGCTCCTGGCTCTCCAGATCGGCCTCGACCATGATGCCGACCAGCTGCTCGAAGGAGGTGCGGGCGGTCCAACCCAGCTCCTCGCGGGCCTTGGTCGGGTCCGCGAGCAGCGTGTCGACCTCGGCGGGACGCAGGTAGCGCGGATCGACCCGCACGAAGTCCTCCGGGTCGAGGCCGACGTGGCGGAAGGCGATCTCCACGCAGTCGCGCACCGTGTGGTGCACCCCGGTCCCGACGACGAAGTCGGCCGCCGTGTCGCGCTGCAGCATCCGCCACATGGCGTCGACGTACTCGAGCGCGTAGCCCCAGTCGCGCTTCGAGTCGAGGTTGCCCAGCCGGATCTCGTCGTCCAGGCCCAGCTTGATCCGGGCCACGCACTCGCTGATCTTGCGCGTCACGAACTCCCGGCCCCGCCGAGGCGACTCGTGGTTGAAGAGGATGCCGGAGACCGCGAAGAGGTCGTAGCTCTCGCGGTAGTTCACGGTGATCCAGTGGCCGTAGATCTTGGCGACGGCGTAGGGGCTGCGGGGATGGAAGGGCGTCGCCTCGTTCTGGGGAATCTCCCGCGCCTTTCCGTACATCTCCGAGCTGGAGGCCTGGTAGAAGCGGATCTCGGGATCCACCAGGCGGATGGCGTCGAGCAGGCGGGTGACGCCCAGGGCGGTGAACTCGCCGGTCAGCGAGGGCTGGAGCCAGCTGGTGGGCACGAAGGACTGGGCCGCGAGGTTGTAGACCTCGGCGGGCTGCACCTCGCGCAGGGGCGCCACCAGGGAGCTCTGGTCCAGGAGGTCGGCCTGGTGCAGGTGGAGGCGTCCGGCGAGATGGGCAATGCGCTCGAAGGTCTCGGTGCTGGAGCGCCGCACCAGGCCGTGCACCTCGTAGCCCTTCTCGAGCAGCAGCTCCGCCAGGTAGGAGCCGTCCTGGCCGGTGATGCCGGTGATGAGCGCGACCCCGGGCCTCACCGCTCGGGCTCCTCCGCGGCGGCGGCATCGGGCTGCCCTCCCCCTTCCGGCTCGAAGGACAGGGCTCCCAGGTTCCAGAGCAGGCGCAGCGTCAGCACCGCGACGGCTGCCAGCAGCAGGGCTGCCACCAGGCCGGAGAGCCGGGTGAAGGAGAGGGCCAGCAGCGAGAAGCAGGCGGTGATCAGGTAGAACTGCAGGACGGCGCCGCGGGTGTCTCCGTGGGTGTCCAGCATGCGGTGGTGCATGTGCAGGCGATCGGCCGAGAAGATGCTGGCGCCGCGCCGCAGGCGCCTCAGGATCGAGAGCCCCGTGTCGAGGATCGGCACGGCCAGGGCCAGCAGCGGCACGACGAAGGTCAGCACGGTGATGCGCTGGTAGCCCTCCAGGGCCAGCAGGGCCAGCGTGTAGCCGATGAAGAGGGATCCCGTATCGCCCAGGAAGAGTCTCGCGGGCGGAAAGTTGTAGGGCAGGAAGCCCATCAGGGCTCCCGCCAGGGCCACGCCCAGGCACAGCGACAGCGGATGACCGCTCTGGGCCGCGATCACGGTCAGCGTGCCGGCGATGATGGCGGAGACGCCGGTGGCCAGGCCGTCCAGACCGTCGATCAGGTTGATTGCGTTGGTCACGCCCACGATCCAGATGCCCGTGACCGCCCACACGAGCCAGGGGGGGAAGTGCATGGTCTGCCGCGTGACCGGCTCGGTGACGTGATCGATCTGGAAGCCGCAGCCGATGGCCAGGGCCGCCGCCGCAATCTGCACCAGGAACTTGGGGGTAGCCCGCATGCCGAAGCGGTCGTCCCAGACCCCGACGGCCAGCAGGAGAGCGGCCCCGGCCCCCAGGCCCAGCAGCCGCAGCCGCGGCAGGTCGCTCCCGGAGAGCACCGCAACCCCCAGGCCCGCGGCCACTCCGAGCGCCACGGCCAGCCCCCCGAGCAGCGGCATGTCGGGGCGCTGGTTGACCTTGCGGGAGTTCGGCTTGTCGACGACGCCCAAGGCGACGGCCAGGCGCGCCGCCAGCGGCGTGCTCAGGGCCGACACCAGCAGCGCGGTGGCCGCGGGAAAGAGGAGGTGCCGAGGTTCCATCGGTGAGCCCGGGTACGGCTAGCTCAGGTAACCGTAGCGGCTCTGGTCGATCTGCGCGCCGTTCATCAGGAAGCCCAGGACCCGCCGGCGGTCGAGGATCTCGAGGGTGGCCTGCACGTCCCGATGCGAGGTCGTGTCCGCCCGGACCACGACGACCAGCCCATCGGCCAGCTCGCTGACGGTCTTGGCATCGGGAAGGCCCAGCGCGGCGGGGGTGTCCAGGATGATGCGGTCGTAGCGCTGGGACACCTCATCGATCAGCTCGCGCATGCGAGCGGAGGCCAGCAGCTCGGAGGGGTTGGCCGGGCGCTGGCGCACGGCCAGCACCTCCAGGTTCACCCCCTCGACCTTGATGACCGCCTGGTCCAGGCTCGTGAGGTCGGTCAGCACCTCGGTCAGGCCCGCCTCCGGGGTCAGGCCCAGGGCCTGATGGACCTTCGGCTTGCGCATGTCGCAATCGACCAGCAGCACCCGGCGCCCCACGCTCATGGCCGTCACCACGGCCAGGTTGATGGCGGAGGTGGTCTTGCCCTCCCCGGGCATGGCGCTGGTCATGGCGATCACCTTGACCGGCCGCTGGCCGGCCAGGGAGTCGATGCGGCCGCGCAGGGCCCGGAACTGCTCGGCCACGTAGGAATCGGGCTGGAGCAGGGAGATGCGCCGCTTGTTGAGCTCGCCGGGCGACACCACCCGATTGCGCCGCAGCGAGAAGAAGGAGAGCCAGCGCTTCCACAGGGCCGGACGCCGGGGCTGGATGCTGTGGCCGCTGGGCTCCCACTCGACCGGGGCGGCGGCAGGGCCCGCCAGCGGCTCGCCGGCGCGACGCCGGCGCTCCTCCTCGGCCCTCCTGAGCGCTTCGTAGACCTTCGCCATCTCCGCCTATCCCGCTCTGTCCCGACCCAGCTCAGACCGACCTAGCGGCCCAGGCCGAACCAGCGCCAGCGACGCCTCTCCGACCCGCCGCCCCCGGCCCCGGAGGCCCCCGCGGGCACGGCCGGGGCACCCTCCAGCCGCAGGTCCCGGGCGACCTCCCGAATGACGTCCCCCCCCACGGTGGATTGACCGCGGGCGAAGCCCGCCAGGAGCGCTCCGTCGCAGACCACGTTCACCAGGCGGGGAACCCCTCCGGTCACCTGGAAGAGCTCCCGCCGCGCCGAGCGGTTGAAGATGCCCTTTCCGGTGTAGCCCGCAAGCCTCAGCCGCTCCTCCACGTAGGAGCCGAGCTCCTGGGCGTCGAAGGGCTGCAGGTGGTGACGCAGGACGATGCGCTGGCGGAGCTGGCGGAGCTCGGGCCGGTCCAGCATCTCGGCCAGCTCGGGCTGCCCCACCAGCAGGATCTGGAGCAGCTTGCTGCGCGGGGTCTCGAGGTTCGACAGCAGCCGGATCTCCTCGAGCATCTCCGGCGACAGGTTCTGGGCCTCGTCGACGATCAGCAGCGTCGTGAGGTCCCGCTCCAGGCGCTCGATCAGGTACTGGTTGAGCGTCATCAGGTACTCGGCCTTGGTGCGGCACTCGCTCTGGATGCCGAGCTCGTCGAAGAGCATGCGCAGGAAGTCCAGCGGATCGAGGCGGGGATTGAAGATGTAGGCGGAGGCCGTGTCGGTGTCGAGCTGACCGAGCAGGGCGTGCAGGAGGGTGGTCTTGCCCGTGCCGACCTCGCCCGTCAGCAGCACGAAGCCCTTGCGCGCGCGCAGGGCGTAGACCAGGGTCGCCAGGCCCTCGCGATGCGCCTCGCCCAGGTACAGGAAGGTGGGGTCCGGCGTCATCTCGAAGGGCAGGCGCGTCAGGCCATAGTATTCGGTGTACACGGGCCTCAGCCCTCGGCGCCGCTGGCTTCGGCGGGAGCGGGCTCCTCGACCGACCCGGCCTCGGCCTCCTCCTCCGCGCCCCTCAGGAAGCCGGGCATGCCGTTCACCCAGGCGTAGTTGGCCACGCCTCCCACGAGCACGAAGGCGACCACGCCCAGGGCGGCGAGCAGCTCGCGCAGGCGCTTGCGGCGCAGGGAGGCGAGGTCCGACTCCAGCCAGATCTCCGGGATCGAGGCGAGCACCGGCAGCGACAGGGCCGACTGCAGCTGGCGCGGACTGTGGACGGAGGAGTCGGTGCTCTCCAGGACCACCGCGAGGCCACCCCCCATGACCAGGCCGAAGAGGAGACCCACGATCACGATCAGCGGCCGGTTGGGCGAGGAGGGCTCGGGGGCCTGGAAGGCGGGCTCGAGGACTCGCAGCTGCTCGCCGAGCTGGCGGCGCTCCAGCTGGGCCTGCACGGTGGCCTCCAGGCGACGCTGGCTGAAATCCTGGTAGCTGCCGAAGAGGTGGCGGTACTCCCGCTCCAGTCCGTCGAGCTGCTCGGCCACCGCGGGCGTCTCGGCGATCAGGGTCTGGATCTCCTCGAGGGAGGCCTTCAGGCTCTCCATCTCCTCGTCCGCAGCGGCGACGCGCAGCGCGGCGCGCTGCGCCTCGGCCTCCGCGGTCTGCTCGGCGAAGGAAGCCGCGAAGTCCTGCTCGTCGTCCTCGGGGCGCTCGGCCTCCTCGCGCAGGCGCTGGCGGATCTCGCTGATCTCCTGCCGGGTCTTCTGGACGTCCGGGTGCTTGTCGGTGAAGCCCTTGGCCTTGTACTCCGAGAGCGCCAGCTCCAGCAGCTCGACGCGGCGGGTGGGGCTGGCGTCGTCGTTCGGGGAGCCCAGCGAGGCGGCTGCGGCCACGCGGCTGCGGTAGAAGGCCTCGTCGCTCTCGGCGACGGCGCGATTGCGCTGGGCCACGGCGAGCTCGGTGGTGAGGCGCTGCACGCGCTGCTGATTGGCGGTCAGATTCTCCGGCAGGCGGCCCGGATTGGCGGCCTTCACCGCCGCCACCCGCGCCTCCACGTCCTCGATGCGCTCGCCGACCCGCTCGAGCTCGGCCTCGATGAAGTCCACGCCCTTCTGGGACAAATCGACCCGCTGCTCGATGTGCCGCTCGATGAAGTCGTTGGCCAGGCGCTGGGCCACGTCCTTCGCCACGACCGGGTCTTCGCTGCTGAAGAAGATCCGGAACTGGTTGATCTCGGTGGCACGCCGCGAGCGGTTCTCCTGCTCCAGCTCGGGCACGACCGGCTCCACGCGGATGCGGCTGCGCATGAGCCCGATGACCTCCTCGCGGAGCATGCTCTCCTGCTCTTCCTGGTAGAGGCCGACCTCGTCGATGATCCGCGAGAGGCGCGGGCGGGCCAGGATCTGGGCGGTCATCAGGCCGAGGCGCTCGGTGAGGTCGCTGTTGCGCACACCCGCCTGGACCAGCTCGGGGGAGATGGCCTGGGGCTCCACCAGCACCGTGGCGTAGCTCTCGAACTCGTTCGGCAGGGCCATGGCCACCCAGAAGGCCACCAGGGTGAAGCCCCCGGCCACCATCAGGGCGATCTTCGCGCGACGGCGCGCGATGCCCAAGAGATCATCCAGCTCGAATCCGCTCTCGACGTTCATGCCCTGCCGACCGGCCTACCAGACGGAAATCGGGTCGAAACGATAGCGGACGCCCAGGATGAAGATGACGTCCTTGAAGTCCGAGCCGATGCCCCGGGTCTGCATGGCCGACTCCTGCTGGTTGTAGGTCAGGCGCCCGGTGGCCACGAGGTGGCGGCCGATCCTGCGCTGCAGGCGCACGCTGGCCGCCCAGCGATCGGTGTCGATCACGTTGGTGCCGGTCATGCCGGGATCGGGCAGGGGCGCCACGGACTCGCGGTGCGTGTAGTCGAAGCGCGTCCCCGCCTCCCAGTAGGGGTCGATCTGCCAGCTCACCACGGCCGCCACCGCGTCGAGAAAGGTGCTGCCCCCGAGGCCGGAGGCGTTGTTCTGGGTGCGGCGGTAGCTGAGCACGCTGGAGACCGTCGGCGTCCAGCGCCGGCTCAGGCTGATGTTGGCGAAGCCCGTCACCGTGACGTCGTCGAAGGCGGGAGTGCCCAGGATGGGATCCTGGTGGGTCTGGGCCACCGCCGGACCGCCGGAGACGTCGAGGGTGGTGGTCTCGTCGAAGCGGTAGGTCCAGAGGGCCGAGAGATTGTAGAAGTAGGTCTGGCTGGCCGGCAGCGCGTTGAAGCCCATGTCGCCCGGGGCGAACTCGAAGAACTGGCCCGTGAAGCTCAGGAAGGCCCCCACGGTGTTCTTGCCGTCCAGCGTGTAGCGCAGCCCTCCGCGGGCGTTGGCCGTCTGGTTGTCCTGGCGGTTCGTCTGCTCGGTGTCGAAAAAATTGTGCGTGGCGCTCCCGAAGGCCACCATGCGGGGCGAGACCGCGTGGTTGGCCCCCAGGGTCACGGTGTTGGTGGTGACGCGATTCAGCTCGTTGTTCACGTCGGGGGGCGCAGTGGGATCCAGCAGGCGCCCGAGGTTGCGGTCGTAGCGGAAGTTGTTGACCAGCGAGAACTGGGTGCGGTCCGTAGCGGCCCAGGCGCTGCGCAGGCCCACGCGCACGTCGAAGTCGCTCACGTCGCGGTTCGTGGTCACGCCCTGGTTGAAGGGCAGCGCGACGTCGAGCTGATAGGTGAGATCGCCCTCGCCGGAGTAGAGCCGGGCCCGCGGGAAGAAGCGAAAGAGGACGTCCTGCGTCTCGTTCGTCTCCACCCGGAAGACGTTGCTGTCGTACTCGATCGAGCTCCCGAAGGTGAGCTCGAGATTGGAGGCGGACGCAAGAGCCGGGAGGCACAGCAGGGCCGCCACCCGCATCGTCAGCACCGCACTTCGCACCATCCCTCTCACCCCCAGGCCAGCGCAGATCAGTCCGAAACGATGACGAGGTCTCCGGGCCGCAGCACGATGTTCGTCCCCGGCGCCTTGCCCTTGATGTAGGCGTCGTAGTCGAAGCGGTACTCCGTCTCCTGGCCATCGCCGTTGCGCCGGACGATGCGGACGTCGGAGCGGTCGGCGAAGGTCGTGAAGCCGCCCGAGGCGGCGATGGCCTCGGTCACCCGGAACTCGGTGCGCAGCAGCAGGCGGCCGGTGCGGCCGATCTCGCCCATCAGCGAGACGTAGCGGCTGTTCATCTCCAGCACGACCACGGTCACGTCGGGGGCCGTGACGTACTCCTGGAGCTCGCGGGTGATGACCTCCTTCAGCTCCTCGGGCGTCAGGCCCTCGGCCTGGACGTCGTCGAGGAGCGGCACGGAGATCATGCCGTCCGTGCGCACCGGCACGGAAACCGAGAGATCCGAGTTCTTCCAGACCGAGATCTGCAGGCGGTCCGACACACCGATCACATAGGTATCCCGGGCCATCGGCACCGGATCCGGCGGCGGCGGGCTGGGATTGCGCGCCGCACATCCCGCCAGAAGACTGGCTGCCATCGCGAAGGCCAAGCTGCGCTCCGCCCATGCTCTCATCATGCCTCCGAGACCCCCCCGGCTCAGCGACCCTCGCTGAGGCCGTTCTCCTTCATCTTGTAGAGCAGCGCCTTGTAGCTGATCTGCAGGCGGCTCGCGGCTTCCTTGCGATTCCAGCGGGTCTGCTGGAGGACACGTTCGATGACTCTTTTCTCGGCAATTTGAGCGGCACGCCGTGAGATCGCCTTGAGATCTATCCCCTGCCCGTCCGAGAAATCCGCTCCCAGGGCCCCGAGATCCAGGAGGTCGCCGGGCTCCTCCTCGGGCAGGGCCGGCTCGTCGCGGACCGCGATCTCCTCCAGGACCGCCTGCTCGTTCCCCAGCACGACCATGCGCCGGACCATGTTCTCGAGCTCTCGGACGTTTCCGGGCCAGTGGTATTTCATGAAGACCTCCATGGTCTCCGGGGACAGGGCCTGGACGCTCTTGCGGTACTCCTCGTTGTTCTTGTTGAGGAAGTAGTCCACCAGCAGCGGAATTCCGTCCTTGCGATCGCGCAGCGGGGGGATCTGCACGGTCACCACGTTGAGGCGGTAGTAGAGGTCCTCCCGGAAGCTCCCGTCCCCGACGGCCTCCTCCAGGTTCCGGTTGGTGGCCGCGATGACGCGGGTGTCCACCTTGACGTCGCCGTCCCCTCCGAGGCGCGAGAACTCGCCGTCCTGCAGCACCTGCAGCAGCTTCGCCTGCAGGTTGGGGTGCATCTCGCTGATCTCGTCCAGGAAGATGGTTCCGTTGTTCGCGTACTCGAACTTCCCGAGCTTGCGCTTCTGGGCACCCGTGAAGGCGCCCTTCTCGAAACCGAAGAGCTCGCTCTCCAGCAGCTCCGAGGGAAGGGCCGCGCAGTTGACCTTCACGAAGGGGCGGTCGTTGCGGCCGGAGAGCTGGAAGAGGGTGCGCGCCACCAGCTCCTTGCCGGTGCCGCTCTCGCCCCGGACCAGCACCGTGATGTCGGTGTCCGCCACCTGCTCGATGATGTCGCGGACCTCCTTCATCTTGGGATGGTCGCCGCAGAGCAGCAGCAGCTCGGTCTCGGAGCGCGCCCGGCCCCGCAGGCGCTGGACCTCGTTCTTGAGCGCCCGTTTCTCCAGGGCCTTCTGGAAGGCCAGCTCCAGCTCCTCCACCTCGAAGGGCTTGCGCAGGAAGTCCGAGGCGCCCAGGCGCATGGCCTCGACGATGTTCCGCGCCTGGCCGTGGCCGGAGAGCATCACCACCGGCACGTCGGGCAGGCGCTGCTTCAGCTTGCGAAGCGTCTCCAGGCCGTCCATGCCCGGCAGCACGACGTCCAGGGTGATCAGGTCGGGGCGGACGTCCGGGAGCTGCCCGATGGCCTCCTCCCCGTCCGCCGCCGCGAAGACCTGGTAGCCCTGGCGGGAGACCAGGGCCTGCATGTAGTCGCGGACGCTCGGATCGTCGTCGATCACGAGCACCCGGAACTGTTCGCTCGACATCGGCTGTGTGCCCTTCCTGGCCGTGCTCAGTCCTCCGGCTGCCGCCTCTCGGCCCCTGGAGCCGGTCAGCCCTGGCCCGATTCGCGTCCGAGAGCGGGTCGAAACCCGGTCTCGGGCCACGGGACTCCTCCTGGGGAGTGCCACTCCAATCGAATTAGTGTGTAATATTTTTCCGAAAATCGGAACCAAGTTTCCCGGAGGGAAGAGGCATTCCGCCAATCTTCACGGATCTCATCGAACCGTGTTCTTGTGGACACTGCTCCGGGGGCGATAATCCGCCCCTCGCCCGCGGCGCCGAGCGTCCCGTCGCGGGACGGCGGGCACGCTTCTGGCGGGCACGCTTCTGGCAAGCTTCTGGCAAGGGTGGCCAGCCGGAACGACCCGATTCTCCCCCCCCACCCCGGGGGCCCCGCCGGGGCAAAAGTTAGTGAACACACACAGACCGCG
>CAZYOL010000140.1:0-11813 GCA_964649065.1 uncultured Spirochaetales bacterium | reverse complement strand
CGCGACGGCGATTGAATCAGGCCCGGCGCGGCGGGGGCGGCGCGCCGCGCAGGCGCAGCGGGCGCGGGGCGCCGCCCGCGGCGCCGCGCCGGGCCGCCCGCACGACCTCGTGCCGGGGCGCCAGGGCACAGGCCGGGTCCGTGTTCGCGGCCTCCCCGGTCAGCGCAAAGGCCTGGCAGCGACAGCCCCCGAAGTCGCGGCTCCGCTCCGGGCAGCTGCGACAGGGCTCGCGCATCCAGGCCTCGCCGCGGAAGGCGTTCATGCCCGGCGCCCCGTGCCAGCAGTCGGCGAGGGGGGCCTCTCGCACGTTCCAGAAGCGCAGGCCGGGCAGCTCCCCGGCCCCCTGGCAGGGCAGGACGCGGCCGTCGGGCGCCACCACCAGCGTGCGCCGCCCCCAGCCCCCCATACAGGGCTTCGGGCGATCGGCGTAGTAGTCCGGGAGCACGAAGAGGATCTCCGGCCGCGACAGGCGCCGGCGGGCCTCGGCCACCACGCGCTCCGCCTCGGCGAGCTGCCGGCGGCTCGGGAGCAGGGCCTCGCGGTTGGCGAGGGCCCAGCCGTGCATCTGCAGGGTGGCCAGCTCGAGGCGCTGCGCCCCCAGCTCCACGGCCAGCTCGATGATCTCCCGCGCCCTGCCCAGATTGGCCCGGTGGAGCGGCACGTTCAGCGTGAGGGGGAGGTCGGCCTTCCGGACCGCCTCGGCGAAGGCCAGCTTGTCCGCGAAGGCGGCGGCCCCGGCCACCACGTCGGCTGCGGCGGGATCCGCATCCTGGATCGAGAGCTGGACGCTGCGCAGGCCGGCTCGCACGAGCTCCGCCAGCCCGCGAGCGCGGACCGGCAGCCCCGAGGTCACCAGGTGCGTGTAGAGCGGGGCCTCGGCGGCTGCCGCCACGATCTCCGGGAGGTCCGGCCGCGCCGTCGGCTCGCCGCCACTCAGCCCGACGTGCACGACGCCCAGGGCAGCCGCCTCCCGGAACACGCGCGACCAGTCCGAGGCGGCGAGCGTCTCGCGCACCTGCGCGTAGCCCAGCGGATTCGAGCAGTAGGCGCAGCGCAGCGGGCAGCGGTAGGTCAGCTCCGCGACCTGGTTGTTGGGTCGGCTGCGCGTCCTCTGCTCGCGCTCCGCGCTTGCACGCCCAGGCGCTCCATCTCGAGCAGGAAGCGCTGCGCATCCGCGGCGGCCTCGACCTCCTCCGGGTGGCGCCGGGCCAGCTCCCGCGCGATCTCCTCCGCGCTGCGCTTGCCGTCGCAGAGCTCGAGCAGGGCATGGCCCGTGTCGTTCAGCCGGACGGCGCGCTCCGGCAGCACGGCCAGGCTCTCGCCGCTCTCCTCGCGGCGCAGCCAGGCGTGGCGCGACAGGAAGGGCCGCGCCTGGGCGTCCTCGACCGCATCGAGTAGCCGCCACAGGATCTCGCACTTCGTCTCGAGGGCCCGCAGGCAGCGCTCCTGATCCTCGTGGCTGCGGGCGCGGGCGAGCACCAAGCCCAGTCCCTCTTCGGAGTCGCGCCGGGCCTTCCGCGTGCGCCCCCGGAAGTAGGCCAGGCCCTCCCGGGCCACCCAGGGGTAGTGCCGCTCGAAGGCCTCCACGCGGCGGGCCATCAGCTCGTGGGCGCTGAGCTCGGTGAGCGAGGCCGCCACCGATTCGAGCAGGTCGTGCGACTCCACGAAGCGCACGTAGTCGTCACAGGCGCTGCGCACCCCGGGGTGGATGCCCCGGAAATCGAGGACCTCGTCTCGCTCGAGACCCGCCGCCCGTGCCAGCGCCAGCCACTGCTCCAGGCCGCCCTGGCCCTCCGCCTCGCCGTCGTGGTCGTGAATGCGCCGCACCCACTCGCGCCGGAAGCCGGGATCCTGCGACTTCGCGAGGATCAGGCCGTCCTTGATCGGAATGCGCGTCTGGTAGTAGTAGCGGTTGCGCACCCAGCAGCGGATCTCCTCGCGGCGCAGGCTGCCCGCGTGCATGCGCAGATTGAAGGGGTGCCGGTGGTGGTAGCGCTCGTCGAGCAGCGCGCGCAGCCGGCGCTCGAGCCCCTTCGGCGACAGCGGCGCCTTCACAGCTCGAGCTCGAGCCCGTCCGAGGCGATCTCCAGGCCCGCGGCCCGCAGTGAGAGGGCCTCGGGCGAGCGCGCGTCGAGGATCGGGTTCGTGTTGTTCATGTGGATGTAGAGCGTGCGACCGCGCAGGCCCGCCAGGCTCTCCGCCGTGCCGCCCTCCCCGGCGATCGGTGCGTGGCCCATGGCGACGGCGTCGGGCGCCCCCGGCCGCAGGGCGCGCAGCTCGTCGCGCCGGTAGAAGGTGCCGTCCACGAAGCGGCAGTCGGCGGCGGCCAGCTCGGCGCGGGTTCCGGAATCCAGGGACTGGATGCAGGGCGCGAAGACCAAGCGCCGGCCGCTCGCGATGTCGGTGATCCGCAGGCCCACGCAGCACTCGGGATGGGCTCGGGCGTGCTCCCGGAGGAAGCCCGGCACCTTGCCGGGAATCGGGAAGAGGCGCAGCTCCAGGCGGCCCCCGCGATCCAGGGCGAGGGGCTCGTCGAGGCCGAGGCCGCTCCAGGCCGGCTCGAGCAGCCGGAAGCTGGCGTCGTTGCCGAGCAGGGCGTCGCGCACCCAGCGCGTCGAGACCACGCGGTAGGAGAGGGCCTCGCGCAGCACCAGGAGCCCCAGCGTGTGGTCCAGCTCGGCGCAGCAGAGCACCAGCGTGTCCAGCGGGACGTCGCGCGTGCCGGGCTTCGGGTGGAGGGAGGGGGAGGCGGCGAGCTGCTGGCGGATGTCCGGGCTGGCTCCCAGGAGCGACCAGCGCTCCCCATCGGCCGAGACGGCCAGGCTGGCCTGACTGCGCGCCGGCACCTCCGGATCGCCCGCTCGCGCCCGCAGCGAGTTCGCACCGCCGCAGTTCCACTGGGGCAGGCCGCCGCCGGCGCAGGAGCCGAGGACGCGGACGCGCACGGGCTCAGCCGGGGAGGTCCGTGACGATGCGCCGGTCTCGCGCCACCCGGCCCTCCGCGTTCTCCGCGATGCGCCGGCCGTTCTGCTCCACCTCGAGCACCCGCCGGCGCACGAAGGCCGCGGCCAGGTCGAGGCGCGTCGGGTCGGCGCCCGCCTGGTGCAGCAGCTCGGTCGCGGCGGCCACGTCGATCACCATGTCCGCCAGCAGCTTCGAGCGCAGCAGCGCGTACTGCAGATCCGAGAAGAGGATCTTGGTGGCCTCGTCGATGCGCAGGGTCATGCTCGCGACCTGGGCCGCCAGCGCGGCGCGCCCGTCGTCCTGCATGCCCGCCAGCTCCTCGCGCACCTGCTGGAACATGACGTCGAGGGCGCCCTTGCCCATCTCCTTGAGCGCGAAGGAGACCTGGATCTCGCTGGTGCCCTCGTAGATCGTCGTGATCAGGCTGTCGTTGTGGTACTTGCCGACGTCCGAGTCGAGGGTGAAGCCGATGCCTCCGAGGACCTGGATCGCGTCGCGGGTGAGCTCGCAGGCCAGCTCGGTGGCGAAGTACTTGCACAGCGGAGTGAGCAGGCGCACGCGGGTGGTGTCCCGCTCCAGGTCGCGCTCGATCTCGCGCAGCGCCGCATCCGGGGCCTCGCCGCGGGCCAGGGCGGCCTCGCGGGCCTGGTTCATGTCGAGGAGCTTGTAGGTCCGGTAGAGCAGGGCGCGGATCGCCTCGATCTGAACGTGCATGCGCGAGATCATGGTCGCGACCAGGGGCTGCTCGATGATCGGCTGGCCGAACTGCTCCCGCTGCCGCGCGTAGGCCAGCGCGTCCGAGAAGGCCGCCTCGCAGATGCCCAGGGCCTGGGCGCCGACCCCGAGGCGGGCGGCGTTCATCAGGTCGAGCATGGCGCGGAAGCCCTTGCCCTTCTCGCCCAGGCGCAGGCCCCAGGCCCCCTCGAAGACCACCTCGCAGGTGGCGGAGCCGTGGATGCCGAGCTTCTGCTCGAGCCGCGTCACGCGCACGCCGTTGCGCGTCCCGTCGTCGAGATGCCTGGGCGCCAGGATCAGCGACAGGCCGTTCGTGGTCCCACGCGACTGGTCGAAGGTCTCGGCGTCGCGGGCCAGCACCAGGTGCACCTCGGCGCCGCCGTTCGAGATGTAGATCTTCTGGCCGTCGATGCGGACGCTGCCGTCCTCCTGGGTCGTGGCCCGGGTGGTGATGCCCCCCAGGTCGCTGCCGGCCTGGGGCTCGGTCAGGTCCATGCAGCCCTGTACTTCGCCGGAGGCGAAGCGCGGCAGCCACCTCTTCTTGAGGGCCTCGCTGCCGTAGGTCTGCAGGTCGCCCGCCGCGCCGGCCTGCAGGCCGACCACCATCATCAGGCTGGGGTCGGCCCGGGCGATCAGCTCGAGGTACATGCCGTTCACCAGCGTCGGGACGAAGTAGCCGCCGTAGTCCTCCGCCACGGTCAGGCTCACCAGGCCGGCCTCCCGCAGCCTCTCGTAGCCCCGGAGGATGTGGGGGGGCGACTCGGCGCCACCGTCCTCGGTGAGGCGCGCCTCGGCCTCCCAGTGCCGCCGTGCCGGCTCCTCCAGCTCCGAGGCGATGGCCGCCGTGGTCTCGAGGATCTGCCGGTAGGCCGAGACCTCGGCGCCGACGTCGACGCCGGCGCCCTTCCAGAGACCGAGCAGGGTCTCCCAGTCGACCAGGCGGTCGACGTAGAGGCGCATGCCGGGGCCGAAGTACTCGCTCATCGCTGCTCCTGGGAATCTGCCGGCCGGGGCTCCGCTCGCTTCTCCCGGCGAAGGTTCTGCGACCGACGCTCCTGCGACCGCACGCGTCTAGGGTAGCCTATGCGCCCCATGCCTCCGGCCCGCTTCGAGAAGGTGGCTCCCGTCGTCGACTTCCCCGCGACCGAGGCGCAGGTGCGCGCGCTGTGGCGCGGCCGCGACGTCTTTCGCCGCTCCCTCGAGAAGCGGCGCGGGGGGCCTCGCTGGACCTTCTACGAGGGGCCGCCCACGGCCAACGGCCTGCCCCACAACGGCCACGCCCTCACGCGGGTCATGAAGGACGTCTTCCCGCGCTATCGCTGCATGCGGGGCTACGACGTGCCGCGCCGCGCCGGCTGGGACACGCACGGCCTTCCCGTGGAGATCGAGGTCGAGAAGGAGCTCCGCATCTCGGGCAGGCAGGCGATCCTCGACTACGGGGTCGAGCCCTTCGTCCGCCGCTGCATCGACAGCGTCTTTCGCTACACCGAGGAGTGGCGGTCCTTCACCGAGAAGCTCGGCTTCTGGATCGACCTGGAGGACGCCTACGTCACCTATCACGAGAGCTACGTCGAGAGCGTCTGGTGGGCCCTGCAGCAGCTCCACGAACGGGGCCTGCTCTACCGGGGCTACAAGGTCGTCTGGTGGTGGGCCCAGGGAGGGACCGTGCTCTCGGCCGCCGAGGTCGGCGAGGGCTACCGCACGGTCGACGATCCCTCGATCTACGTGCGGCTGCCGCTGCTCGACGAGCCCGGCACCTCGCTGCTCGTCTGGACCACCACGCCCTGGACGCTGCCCTCGAACTCCCTGGCCGCGGTGGCGGCCGACGTCGACTACGCCGTGGTGCGCGACGGGGAGGAGCGGCTGGTGGTCGCCCTGCCCCTGGTGGCGAGCCTGGCCGAGAAGGTCGGTCGCGAGCTGGTCGTCGAGTCGAGGTCCCCGGGCCGCGCCTGGCTGGGACGGCGTTATCGCCCCCCCTTCGACTGGTACCAGCAGCGGCACGGCGACGCCGACCTGTGGCGCGTCGTCGCCGCCGACTTCGTCGAGCTGGACGCCGGCACCGGCGTCGTGCACATCGCCCCGGCCTTCGGCGAGGCGGATTTCGAGCTGCTGCGCGCCGAGCAGCGCGAGCGGCCCGAGCTGCCGCTGCTCTGCGCGGTGGCCCCGGACGGCCGCTTCGACCCGGAGGTGGCCCCGCCCCGCTACGCCGGGCGCTGGGTCAAGGACTGCGATCGCGACCTCAGCCGCGAGCTGCGCGAGGCGGGGCCTCTGTGGCACGCCGAGGCGATCCGCCACGAGTACCCCTTCTGCGTGCGCTCCGACCAGGATCCCCTCATCCAGTACGCGCGGCCCGCCTGGTACCTGCGGACCACCGCCCACGTCGAGGAGGCCCTGGCCAACAACGGCCGGGTGCACTGGCTGCCGGAGCACATCCGCGACGGGCGCTTCGGCGACTTCCTGCGCAACAACGTCGACTGGGCGCTCTCGCGCGAGCGCTTCTGGGGCACGCCGCTCAACGTCTGGATCAACGACGAGACCGGGGCGGTGGACGTGCCGGGCTCGGTGGCGGAGATCCTGGCCCGCAACCCGGACGCCTTCGCGCGCTTCGAGGCGGCGCGCCGGGCGGATCCCTCGCTGCCGGCGGACCTGCGCGTCCACAAGCCCTGGATCGACCACGTCACCTGGACGCGCGAGGGCGAGCCCGGCACCTATCGGCGCGTGCCCGAAGTGATCGACGCCTGGTTCGACTCGGGGGCCATGCCCTTCGCCCAGTGGGGCTATCCGCACCGCGGCCGCGAGGACTTCGAGGCCAGCTACCCGGCGGACTTCATCAGCGAGGCGATCGACCAGACCCGCGGCTGGTTCAACTCGCTGCTCTGGATCGGCACCCTGCTGATGCCCGAGCGCGAGCTGCCCAGGCCCTTCAAGACCTGCGTGGTGCTGGGGCACGTGGCCGATCGCGACGGCAAGAAGGAGTCGAAGAGCAAGGGCAACTACACGCCTCCCGAGGTGATCCTCGACCAGGTGCGCCTCGAGTTCGCCGCCGTGGCGGGCCCCGAGGCGCCGGAGGCGCGGGGCAGCGCGCGCATCGCCCGGGAGGACTACGAGGGCCTCGACCTGCACGGCGAGGCCGCGCGGGTGCGCGTCGAGTCCGAGGCCACGGGCCGCAGCCTGGAGCTGCGCCTGGAGCCCGTCCGGCTGCCGCGGCGCGTGGTGCGGCTGCACCCGGAGGACGCCGCGGCGCTCGGCGTGACGATCGCCGCCGAGGACACGCGGGTGCTGCCCCGCGAGGTCCCGGGCCTGCCCGCCGAGGAGAAGGTCTGGATCGAGGACCCCAGCTCTCCCGCCCCCGGCGCCGACGCCTTCCGCTGGTTCTTCTTCGCCTCGAATCCGCCCTGGAACCCGACGCGGCACTCGCTGGCCGGCGTGCGCGCGCTGCAGCGCGAGCTGCCCCTCAAGCTGCGCAACGTCTACGCCTTCTTCGTCATCTACGCGAACCTCGACGGCTTCGATCCCTCCGACGCGAGCTGCGCCCGGGGCCGGCGCCCGACGCGGGAGCGGGCCCTGCTCGACCGCTGGGTGCTCTCGGAGCTGGCGCTCGTGAACGCCGCCGTGATCGAGCACCTGGACGCCTATCGGGTCTACGAGGCCACCGGGCAGCTCACCGACTTCGTCGACGCGCTCTCGAACTGGTACGTGCGGCGCAGCCGCGATCGCTTCTGGGCCGAGGGCCTGGGCCCCGACAAGCTGGACGCGCACTGGACCCTCTACGAGTGTCTGGTCGCGTTGGCCAGGCTGCTGGCCCCCTTCCTGCCCTTCGCCACCGAGGAGGTCTGGCAGAACCTGGTGGGCCGGCCCTTCGCCGCCTCCGAGCCGGAGAGCGTGCACCTGGCCGACTACCCGGAGCCCGACGCGGCGGCCATCGACCGGCCGCTGTCGCGCAGCATGGCGGCCGTGCGCGAGCTGGTCTCGCTCGGCCTCCAGGTGCGCACCACCGAGAAGCTGCGGGTGCGCCAGCCGCTGGCCGCCGCGGAGATCGTGCTGGCCGAGCCGGAGCTGGAGGCCGCCCTGCGCGAGCACGTCGACCTGGTGCGCGACGAGCTCAACGTACACGAGGTGCGCTTCGCCGCCGACGCCGACGCCTACGTCACCTACCACGTGAAGCCCAACTTCCGGGCGCTCGGGCCCCGGGTGGGCAGGCGCATGCCGGCCCTCAAGCGGCTGCTCGGCGAGGCCGACGGGGCGGCGCTGCTGCGCGCCCTCGAGGCCGAGGGGCGGGCCGTCCTCGAGGTGGAAGGCGAGGCCGTCGAGCTCGGTCCCGAGGAGATCCAGGTGACGCTCCAGGCCCGCGAGGGCTTCTCGGCGGCCGGCGGCCCGGTGGGCGTCGTGGTGCTGCGCACCCGCCTCGACGCGGCCCTGCTCGAGGAAGGGCTCTTCCGCGAGGTGCTGAACCGGGTGCAGGCCCTGCGCAAGGAGCTCGACCTGGAGTACAGCGGCCGCATCCACCTGACCCTCTCCGGGGACGCGCCGCTGCTGGACGCCGTGCGCCCGCGTCGCGAGCACCTGGCCCGGGAGACGCTGGCCCTGTCGCTGGAGCTCGACGCCGCGCCGGCCCCGGAGGCCCACGTCCGCGAGCTCTCCATCGACGGGCACGCCCTGACGCTGGGTCTGAGCCTCGCCTAGCGCCGGGAGGCGGGGTTCCGGGCGGCCGGCTAGGCCGGCAGGGCGTCGCCGCCGAGCTCGCCGCGGGCGCCGAGCTCCTGGAAGGCCTCGACGACGGCCGGGTCGAACTGCGTGCCGGCCATGCGCTCCAGCTCGCGCAGGGCCGCCTCGGTGGAGACCGCCACCTTGTAACTCTCGCAGCTCGTCATGGCGTCGAAGGCGTCGCAGGCCGCGATGATCCGCGACTCCAGCGGTACCGAATCGCCCGTCAGGCCCTCCGGGTAGCCGCTGCCGTCGAACCACTCGTGGTGGTGCTGCACGATCGGCGCGATCTCGCGCCACAGCAGGATCGGCTGGATCATGCGCGCTCCGATCAGCGGGTGCTTCCGGCAGTTCCGCGAGCTCTTGTGGGTGCTCCGCTCGTAGCGCAGCATGCCGATGTCGTGGAGCAGCGCGCCGAAGTGCAGGCGCTGCAGGCGGTGCTCGTCGAGCCCTAGCGCCCGTCCCACGCGGTGCGCCAGCTGCGCGACCCGGCGGCTGTGGCCGTTGTTGTAGCCCAGGTGGCTGTCGAGGGCGGCGACCAGCAGGTCGGTGACGTGGGCGAAGAAGTTGCGCTGGGCGTCGCGCAGATCGACGTTGTCGAGGGTGACGGCGACCAGCCCGCTCAGGCTGGCCAGGGCGTCGAGGCAGCCCAGGTCGAGGGCGGCGCCGTTCCGGGCTCCCAGCGCGACCAGGGCGCCTCGCGGAGCCGTCTCCCCGGGGATCGGCACGGCGGCCACGGCCGGCGTGCCGGCCTCGGCGCCGCGCAGCACCGGGTGCTCCTCGGCGAGGGCCAGATGGGTCACCTCGAGCAGGGCCTCCTCGTGCTCGCGCAGCAGCTTGCCGGAGCCCTCGCCGGCGGAGCCGGCGGGCTCGGGCGGGCGGCCCGGCTCGCGCCGGAGCATCACCCAGCTGGCCGAGGCGCCGCAGAGGGCGCGGGCGCTGGCCGCCACCTGGCGGCTGGCCTCGTGGCTGTCGGCGGCGTGCGAGAGGGCGTGGGCCGCCTCGAAGAGGGCCGTCAGCCGCCGGTTGTCGCGGTCCATGCGCCCCAGCGAGCGCCGGGCCGTGGTGCGCAGCACCAGGAAGGAGCCCAGCGACAGGGCGCTGATCGAGACCATGGCGCCGATCAGGCCGGCCGTGGCCAGGCGGTCCGCCAGGGAGGGCAGGACGAAGCGCTCCAGCACCACGGCCAGGGTGAGGAGCGGGACGACGGCGCCGAGGAAGTAGGCGGTGAAGGCGGCTCGATCGAGGGTCTGCGAGAAGATCGATCGACCCCGGCGCGCGGGCATGTCGGGCACCTCCGGGATGGGGCCTCGCCGGGATCATCGGCCGTCCCCGGGCCCCGCTTGAAACGCGGGCCCGCGGCTGGCGCCGCCACGCGGGGGAGCTAGAGAGCTGGGATGCCCGAGCTTCCCGAGGTCGAGGTCACCCGGCGCTCCATCGAGCCGCTGCTCCTGGGGCGCCGCATCGAGCGGGTGCGGACCACCGGGGACAGCTATCTCTTCCTCACGCCCCCGGCCCGCCTGCGGCGCGCCCTGGTGGGACGCACGGTCGGGGCCCTCGGCCGGCGCGGCAAGTACCTGGTGGCCGAGCTCGACGGCGGGGGTCGCCTGGTCGTGCACCTCGGAATGACGGGCCAGCTGCTCTCGAGCGCCGCCTCGAGCGTGCGGCTGCTCTCCGCCAGCGCGCGCTCCGCCCTGGCCCCCGAGGAGATTCCCGGCTTCCGCCCGGACGCCCACACCCACCTGCGCTTGCGCTTCGCCGACGGCGGGCCCGAGGTCTTCCTGCGCGACGTCCGCAAGTTCGGCAAGGTGCTGTGGCTGGCGCCCGGGGAGACCCACGAGCGCCTCGACCGGCTGGGCGTGGACGCGCTCGCCGTGGAGGGCGAAACGCTGTTCCGCGCCTCGCGGGGCCGCCGCCTGGCGGCCAAGGCCTTGCTCCTGGACCAGGCGGTGGTGGCCGGGGTCGGCAACATCTACGCCGACGAGGCCCTCTTCGCCGCCGGCGTGCGACCCTCGCGCCGCGCCGGCCGACTGAGCCGCGCGGAGTGGGGGCACATCGCGAAGGCGCTGCGACGCGTGCTGCTGCGCTCGATCGAGACCGGGGGCTCCAGCATCAGCGACTACGTGGCGCCCAACGGCCAGGACGGTCACTTCCAGGACGAGCGCTGCGTCTACGGCCGCAGCGGCGAGCCCTGTCGCCGCTGCAGAGGGCCGATCCGCCGCTCGCGTATCGCCCAGCGCAGCAGCCACTGGTGCGCGAGCTGCCAGCGCTAGCCATGCTCTCCCTGGTCGAGCTCGAGCGCGCGGCGCGCGCCATCGAGGCCCAGCTCGTCGGTCACGCCGTGCAGGCGATGGGGCAGCCCGACGACACCTCGCTGGTGCTGACGCTCTACGGTGGCGAGGGCGAGGCGCGCCGGCGCCGTTGGCTGCGGCTCTGCTGCCGTCCCGACACCGCGCGGGTCTCCCAGCTCCGGGCCGCGCCCGCGGCACCCCCCCGACCGCCGGCCTTCCTGCAGCTGCTGCGCGCCCGGGTGGGGAGCCCGCGGCTCGCGAGCTGTCGCGTCGTGGGCGGCGACCGCCAGCTCGCCCTGCGCCTGCGCGGCGCCGACGGCGAGCACGAGCTGCTGCTGGCGCTCCTCGGGCGGCGCAGCAATCTGCTGCTCCTCGACCGGGAGGAGCGCATCCTGGGCAGCCTGCGGCCGCTCGCGGAGACGCGCCCCGAGCTCTCGGTCGGCGAGCCGTGGCGGGCGCCCAGCTCGCGCGCGCCGACGGCGGGCGAGGACCGCTTCGCCGCGGTCGGAGACGCCGGGCTGCTGGAGGCCATCGAGGCGCACTACGCGCCGCTGGAGGCGGAAGGGGCGCGCGGCGAGCTGCGCCGGCGCGCGCTCCAGGCCCTGCGCAAGGAGCTGCGCACGCTCGACCGCAAGCTCGAGAAGCTGGCGCGCGAGCTGGCCGAGGCCGAGCGCGCCAGCGACTGCGAGCGCCAGGGGCAGCTCCTGAAGAGCGTGCTGCCCCGGGTGAAGAAGGGCGACGAGCGCGCCCTGGCCCGCGACTTCGGCAGCGGCGAGCAGGTCGAGATCCCGCTCGATCCGCTCAAGTCGCCCAGCGAGAACCTGGAGGCTCTCTTCAAGCGCTACCGCAAGGCCCTGCGCACGCTCACCAAGGGGGGCGCTCAGCAGCAGGCGGTACGCGAGGAGCGCGAGCGGGAGGCGGAGCGGCTGGCGGAGCTCGAGCGCATGCCGCCCGAGGAGGCCGACGAGCTGGCGGCCTTCGCCGAGCGGCCGGAGCTGGCGGCGCTGCTGGCGCGCGGCGCCCCGGCCGCGCGCCCGGCTGCGCCGCGCCCCGGCGCGGCCCGCCAGCAGAAGCAAGCGGGCCGCCCGGTGCCCGCCCGCCAGGCCCCGCGTCCCAACC
>CAZYOL010000139.1:0-11874 GCA_964649065.1 uncultured Spirochaetales bacterium | reverse complement strand
GAGCTCGGTCTTGCCGACGCCGGTCGGCCCCGTGAAGAGGAAGCTCCCGATGGGCCGATCCACGCCGCCCAGGCCCGCCCGGCCGCGCTTCACCGCGCGCACCACCGTCTCGCGGGCGCGGTCCTGCCCGAAGACCACCTGCTTGAGCTCGGCCTCCAGGCGCTCCAGCCGCTCCCGGTCGGAGCCGGAGGCCCGCGCCGCGGGGATGTTGGCCATGCGCGCCACCACGGACTCGACGTCGCGCAGCCCCACGGTCTTGCGGCGGCGGCCCAGCGGCTGCAGGCGCACCGAGGCCCCGGCCTCGTCCATCACGTCGATCGCCTTGTCCGGCAGGAAGCGGTCGCTCAGGTGCCTGGCCGAGAGGTCGACGGCCGCACGCAGGGCCGGGCGCGTGTAGCGCACGCCGTGGTGGGCCTCGTAGCGCGAGGCCAGGCCCTCGAGGATGCGCAGCGCCTCGACGACATCCGGCTCGGCGACGTCGACCTTCTGGAAGCGGCGCGAGAGCGCCCGGTCGCGCTCGAAGTGGCGGTACTCCTGGTAGGTGGTCGAGCCCATGCAGCGCAGCTCACCCGACTGGAGAAGCGGCTTCAGGAGATTGGAGGCGTCCACCGTCGCCCCCTGGGCCGAGCCCGCGCCGAGGATGGTGTGGATCTCGTCGATGAACAGGATCGGGCAGCGCCGCCCGCGCACGGCGGCGATCAGGGCCTTGAAGCGGGCCTCGAAGTCGCCGCGGTAGCGCGTGCCGGCCAAGAGCGCCCCCAGATCCAGGGAGAAGAGCTCGGCCTCGGCGAGATCCTCGGGCACCCGGCCCTCGTGGATGCGCAGGGCCAGGCCCTCGGCGAGCGCCGTCTTGCCCACCCCGGTCTCGCCGACGAAGATCGGGTTGTTCTTGGTGCGCCGCGCCAGGATGTGCACCGTCCGCTCGAGCTCCCGGGCCCGGCCGATCAGCGGATCCAGCTTGCCCTCGGCGGCCCGCTCGGTGAGATCGGTGGCGAAGGCCGAGAGCGGATCCGAGGGCAGCTCCCCGGCCTCGCCCCACTCGCCTCCCTCGCCCGTCTCGAAGCCCGCCGGCGTCTCCTCCCCCCCGGCGCGGGAGATGCCGTGCGAGATGTACTGGAGCACGTCGGCCCGCTGCACGCCCTGGGCACGGATCAGGGTCACGGCGTAGGAGTCGGGCTCCTGGAAGAGCGCGGCCAGGATGTCTCCGGCCTCGATCTCGTCCTTCTCGGCGTTCTCGCAGTGCTGGAAGGCGTTGTGCAGCACGCGGCGGAAGGCCAGGGTCTGGACCGGCTCGTAGTCCTCCTCGCCGGAAACCGGCTCCAGATCGTCTTCGAAGAAGCGCTCGAGCTCGGCCTTCAGGCGGGCGAGATCGATGCCCGCGTGGTGCAGCACCTCCTGGCCTCGCTCGTCGTGCATCAGCGCGTAGAGCAGGTGCTCGACGGTGACGTAGGGGTGCCTCCGGCTCAGGGCCTCGCGCAGGGCGGCCTCCAGCGCCATGTGGAGCTCGCGACTGATCCGGCTCACCTCGGCTTCACTCCTTCTCCACGCCGGCCCGCAGCGGGAAGCCCCGGGCCTCGGCCTCGCGGTGCACCCGCGAGACCTTGGTCTCGGCCACCTCGAGCACGTAGACGCCGGCGACGCCGAGCCCCGTGTTGTGGATCTTCAGCATGATCTGGGTGGCCTCCGAGGGCCCCTTGCCGAAGATCTTCTCGAGAATCGAAACCACGAACTCCATGGGCGTGTAGGCGTCGTTGTAGTGCACCTGCTTGATGCGGGGCGGCCGCGGGGCCTTGCGTCGCTTGCGGGTCGCCACGCCGCCCTGCCGTCGCGGATCCGCGACATCCGGGGACTCGTTCCCACCGGGCGGTCGCGGCGGCTGCGACGGATCCTGCCCCATCCCGATTCCAGGATAGCCAAGCGGTCGGGACAGCTAGAATCGGCGGCGTGTACGAGATCGAGGTGCTCGAAGGCGTGGCCTCCGTCGATCGCGACGCCTGGAACGCACTGGTGGGTGCGGCCTCCCCCTTCCTCGAGTGGGAGTGGCTCGCCTCGCTGGAGGAGGCCGGCTGTGTCGGAAACGGCACCGGCTGGCAGCCGCATCCCCTGGTCGTGCGCCAGGAGGGACGCCTGGTGGCCGCCTGCCCGGTCTACCTGAAGGCGCACAGCGAGGGGGAGTTCGTCTTCGACTGGTCCTGGGCGGATGCCGCCGAGCGGGCGGGCATCCGCTACTACCCGAAGCTCTTGATCGGAATCCCCTTCACCCCGGTGACCGGCAGCCGCTTCCTGGTGGCCCCGGAGGCCGACCGCGCCGAGTGGGTGCCGAAGCTGGCGTCCGCGCTGCGGGAGCTCTGCCTGGGCAATCAGCTCTCCGGCGTACACGTGAACTTCTGCGAGCAGAGGGAGACCCGATGGCTGGAGGACAGCGAGTACCAGCTGCGCCTGGGCGTCCAGTACCACTGGGAGAACCCCGGCTACGGCGACTTCGACGACTACCTGGAGCGCTTCCGCAGCAAGCGCCGCAACCAGATCCGGCGCGAGCGCCGGGCCTTGACGGAGAGCCAGGTGGAGATCGAGGCCCTCACCGGCGAGGCCATCGACGATGCGGTGATCGATCCCCTCTTCCGCTGCTACGCGGCCACGGTCGATGCCCACTACTGGGGCCGGCGCTACCTGAACCGGCGCTTCTTCGAGCTTCTGCGCGAGCGCTTCCGCAGCCGCCTGTGCTTCCTGGTGGCGCGACAGCGGGGCGAGATCGTGGCGGGCACGACCAACGTGCAGAAGGGCGCGGCCCTCTACGGGCGCTACTGGGGAGCCCTGCGGCCGCTGCGCCACCTGCACTTCAACGTCTGCTACTACGCCGCCATCGAGCACTGCATCCGGCACGGAATCTCGCGCTTCGAGCCCGGCGCCGGGGGGGACTACAAGTTCCTGCGCGGCTTCGACGCGCGAGCGACCTACAGCCTGCACTTCCTGGCCGATGCGCGCCTGGCCGGTGCCGTCGAGCGCTTCCTGGAGGCCGAGCGCGAGCACACCGAGCGCGTGCTGGGGCACCTCCGGGAGCAGAGTGCCTTCAAGTCCGAGGAGAGCGCATGAGCCGACAGCCTCGGTTCGGAACCTTCGTGCCCCAGGGCTGGAAGCTCGAGTACGCGGGCTGGACCGGAGCGAAGGCCTGGGAGCGCAGCCGTGAGCTGGCGGAGCGGGCCGAGACGCTGGGCTACGCCCACCTCTGGGTCTACGACCACTTCGAGACGGTCCCGCGCCGCGAGGCCGCGCCCTGCTTCGAGGCCTGGACCCTGCTGGGCGCCCTGGCGCCGCTGACCCGCCGGGTCCGCCTCGGTCAGCTCGTCACCTGCGCCGGCTACCGGAACGCCGGGCTGCTGGCCAAGCAGGCCGCCTGTCTGGACGTGCTGTCCGGCGGACGCCTGATCCTCGGCCTGGGCGGGGGCTGGTACCAGGAGGAGTACGCCTCCTACGGCTTCGCCTTTCCGCCGGTGCGAGAGCGGCTGCGGATCCTCGAAGAGACCGCCGAGGCGGTGAAGCTCCTGTGGACGGAGGAGCAGAGCGACTACCGGGGACGCCACGTGCGCCTGGAAGGGGCCTTCTGCGAGCCCAAGCCGCTGCAGAAGCTGCCGCCGCTCTGGATCGGCGGCGGCGGCGAACGGGTGACGCTGGCGGTGGCCGCGCGCCACGCCGACGCCACCAACTGGCAGGTGGGCCTCGAGGCCTTCGTGCACAAGTCGCGGCTCCTGCGCGAGCACTGCGAGCGGGCGGGCCGGGATTTCGAGGCGATCACCCGCACCCACGCTCCGGACTGCATCCTCTTCGACTCGCCGCGCGAGCGCGACCGCTGGCTGGCCTCCCCCGTCGGGGGGCACCTGCGGGGCCGCCAGACGCCGGAGCAGTGGCTCCGAGACAACTTCGCGGGCACCGTCGACGAGGTCGTCGAGAAGGTCCAGGCCTTCGTCGAGGCCGGGGCCCGCGAGTTCGTGCTGTGGTTCCGCGATTTCCCCAGCGACGAGAGCCTGCGCCGCTTCGCCGAGGAAGTCGCCCCGCGGGTCCGCTGAGCCCCACTGCGCACCCCGCCGGGAAAGGATGTTCCGCAACTGCGGAAGGGCCTTTCCCACCCGCCTCCGGGCCGAGCCTCTAAGTCCCCGGAATTCCGACGTTCCAGTATGGGTACAGCGCTTGCATTCCCATGCGAGCGGGAAGGGGGCCGTGCCCGTTGGCTCTTGGGCGCGATCCCCGTTTCGTGTTTGTGCGCGTGTTCTGCACGCGAACGGAAGGGGATCGGGATGCCCACGCTGGCCCTGCGGCCGGGAGCGCTCCTCGCGCTCGCCGTCGCCACGCTGCTGCTCATCGGAGTCCACAACCGGCCGGCCCGGGCGATCACCATCGGCGCGGACCTGCCGGTCCAGGTCGACACCATTCTGCCCTTCGGCGACGTCGGCTCCCTGGTCTTCAACAACGTCCTGACCCAGGACAGCCTGCCTCCCGACGACGGCAGCCCCAAGGACTTCGTGCTCCGCTACCAGCAGTGGATCAGTCCGGCGGCCTTCGCGGAGCTGTCGGGAACGATCCAGATCGGCCAGATCGACTTCTTCGCGGCGCCTCCCTCGGTGCAGGATCCGCTGCTCAGCCAGGCGAAGTTCAGCATCCGCCTGGGCACCTCGGACAAGGCGCTCAATCAGCTCGAGGAGCCCGACCTCTTCAACGCCCCGCTCGACCCGACCCCCTTCGACAACAACATCCAGAATGCCCAGGTGCTCGTCGACGACGTGATGCTGGTGGACCTCTTCGACGAGAACACCGGCGTGCTGCGCTTCCGGGGCACCCCCTTCTCCTTCGACACGGAAGGCGAGAGCGCCCTGCTGATCGAGATCACCGCGACGGGCTTCTTCGACGAAGACATGAACCTGCTGCCGACGCTGGGACAGCCGCCGGGCTTCTACCAGGAGTTCGTGCGCCGCGGCCCCGTCTTCGGGGACGAGAGCAACTCCACCTGCGCCAGCGTCGACAACCTGAACGGCTTCGACAACCAGGGCTCCTGCCTGGTCGCCTCGCTCACGCTGCCCGAGCCCTCCACCGGCCTCTGCCTGGCGATGGGCCTCGTCGCACTGGCCGCGGGGCGCCGGCGCGCGCGTCGCTGAGCCGGGCGCCGGAGTCCGGCGCCGAGGACCTGCGCTGCGGCTTCCGCCCGCACGCAGACGCGTGGTAGCATGCGCTCCGCCGCCGACCCGGCGGCGGCGGCCCGCTTTCCAAGAGGCTCCGTTTGCGCATCCGCCTGCTCGCCGCGCTCGGCTCCACGCTGGCCGTGATCCTGCCCGGCGTGGCCCGCGCCCAGGCCATCGATCGCCCGGCGGACCAGCGACCCGAGCTCGAGGACTTCGAGGCCGAGGCCCCGGCGCAGCCCCTGGAGCTCCCCCCGGCCCCGGCGGCTCCGCCGGAGCGCGACCGCATCGCCTCCGGGCTGACGGTACGCGTCCGCGCGATCCGGGTCGTCGGCAGCACGGTCTTCTCCGAAGAGGAGCTGCAGGAGGCGACACGGCCCTGGGTCGACAGCGAGATCGACAGCGCCGACCTGCAAGAGATCGCCGGGGCCGTCACCTCCCTCTACGAGTCCCGGGGCTACCTGGGATCGGGCGCCCAGCTTCCCGACCAGGACCTGGCGGAAGGCGTGCTGGTGCTGCGCGCCGTCGAGGCGCGGCTGGTCGGGATCGACGTCGAAGGCAACCGCTGGTACCGCGACGGCTACTACCGGGCTCGCATCCGGCGCGGGGCGGGAGCGCCGGTCCGGGTGGAGGACCTGGAGTCCCAGATCCAGATCCTGCTCCAGAGCCCCGACATCGAGCGCATCGAGGCGCGGCTCCAGCCCGGCGCGGCAGCGGGCGAGCTCTCCCTCGCGATGCAGGTGATCGAGCGGGCGCCCTTCGACGCGCGCCTGCGCGGGGCGAACGACAACCCGCCGGGCATCGGCCCGGCGCGCGGGCGCTTCTACGGCGCGACGCGCAGCCTGCTCGGCCTGGGGGACGAGCTGGCGGGCTGGGTCGACGTGAGCGGTCCGGGCCTGAACGCCCAGTACCTGACCTACGAGCTGCCCGTCGGGCCCTGGGGCACATCGCTCTTCGGGCGCTTCCGCCGCACCGACAGCCGCATCGTGGAGCAGCCCTTCGCGGGCGCCAACATCACCGCGGACACCTGGACCCTGTCGGCGGGCCTGCGCCAGGAGCTGCTGCGGACCCCGCGCAGCCGCCTCGACCTGGGCGTGCTGTGGGCGCGCCGCCAGAGCACGACCTTCGCGGATGGCGTGCCCGAGTCCTTCACCCAGGGCCCCCAGAACGGGCGCTCGGACGTGAGCGTCGTGCGCGTGATCGGCGACTACAGCTGGCGTAGCCCCTCCGACGCCGTGGCGCTGCGCTCCACCCTGAGCGTCGGCCTGGACATCCTGGGCGCCACCATCAATCCGGGTGGCCTGCCCGACGGCCGCTTCGTCGCCTGGCTCGGGCAGGCCCAGTGGGCCCACCGCCTCCCCGGCGAGCTGCTGAACGCCCAGGTGATCGCGCGCTTCGACGCCCAGCTCGCGAACGACGCCCTGCTGCCGCTCGAGCAGATCGCTCTCGGCGGCGTGCGCACGGTGCGGGGCTACCGCGAGAATCTCTTCGTGCGCGACAACGCGATCATCGGCTCGGTGGAGCTACGCATCCCGGTGCTGCCGGAGCGGCTGGGGCGCCACCGGATCGAGCTCGCGACCTTCGTCGACGCGGGCCACGCCTACAACAACCAGACGCCGCTGCTTCCGAACGCGACGCCGGACGATCCCCCGCGGGCCATCACCCGGGACGCCGAGACCATCGCCTCGGTGGGTGTCGGGCTCCGCTACGGCTTCGGCGACTGGCTGCAGGCCTACTTCTACTGGGGCGGCGCGCTGCGCCGAGACCTGCCGATGCGCGGAAGCAACATCCAGGACGACGGCGTCCACCTGGGCCTGGCGCTGCGCCCGCTCGCGTGGCTGCGCGAGCGGGCGCAGCGCTAGCCCGCGCTCAGAGCGCGGCCTGGGCGACCGCCTCCAGCCCCACCTCCCGCAGCAGCTGGCTGCGCAGCGCCAGCAGCTCGCCGTCGCCGGGGCTGCGCGCCAGCAGCGCATCCAGCTCGGTGAGGGCGTCGTACCAGAGGCCCTCGCTCGCCAGCAGACGCACTGGATCGGCTCCTTCGGCACCGAGCTGGGCCTCCAGCTCCGGCGAGCGCTCGACCGCGGCGATCCAGCCGGTCGCCACGATGTCCTTCGAGCGCTCCTCCGCGTCGACGACCAGCGCGATCGACCACTCGTACTCGCCGCCGGGCACGAGCTCCACGCCGTGCTCGGCCAGGGCGATGCGGTTCAGCTGCTCCGGCCCGGAGGGCGTGGGCAGCACCGCCGAGACCATCGGATCGATGCCGTCCTCGTCGAGCAGCGTGAACTCCACCGTCGCGCCCGCGGGCGGCGCCGAGGCCACCCACCAGAGGAGCGTCGGCTGGGACACCCCGCTGCGTCCGACGTGATCGGGGACGATGGCCCAGACGGACGGGAAGCCCTCGCCCGGGCCGCGCGAGCCCCCGCCCACCGTGCGCGCGGGATTGGTGACGCCGCGCGGCCGGTAGATCGGAATCGCCGGGCGCGCCTCCGGCTTTTCCTCCTGCTGCGGCTTCGGGGCGCTGGCGACGGGCTTCTTGTCTTCGTCCGCCCACGACGGGGCGATCGCTGCGGCCGCCACGATGGCGACCGCCGCGCTGATCGTGATCGAGCTGAGCTTTCTCATGAACCTCTTCCTCCACGGCCCTGGGTGGCCTCGAGATCGTCTCGAGATGCTTGGGTGCCGGCCCCCCCTGGCCCGAACACCCGGTACAACGTCACGGGCGCCGCCTTGCCCTTGAGCTTGAAGTCCCCGGCGGCCTGGATGTCGAAGTCCTCGCCCACCATCTCGCGGGTGCGGGCGCCGATCAGGATGCGGCAGGGCTGCGCCCGGAAATCGTGATCGGAGGCGTCCACGCTCTCGATGCGCTGGGCCGTGTTGACCACGTCCCCCACCAGTGCGTACTTGATGCGCTCCGAGCTGCCCATGCTGCCGGCGACCACCTCTCCGGTGGCGATGCCGACACGCAGCCCGATGGGGGGCAGGTCCACCTCACGGGCCCAGCGGGAGTTGAGCGCCACGACGGCCTCCTCCAGCGAGAGGGCGCAGCGCACCGCGTTCCCCGCCTCCTGCCGTGCGCCCTCGGCATCGCGGGGAATCGGAACTCCGAAGCAGGCCATGATGCCGTCCCCGAAGTAGTCGACAACATAGCCCCCTGCCTGCATGATGCGCTGCGAGAAGGCCTGCAGGTAGCTGTCCAGCCAGACCACCAGCTCGTCGGGCTCCATCTTCTCGGCGCGGGCGGTGTAGCCCTTCATGTCGAGGAAGAGCACGGTCGCCGTCAGCCGCTCGGGTCGCGGGCGCCCGCCCTCCAGGAACTCGTCGCGGCGCTTCCAGACCTCCTCGGCGATGCGCCGGTCCACGTGCCGGGAGAAGAGCTGCATCAGCTCCGCGCGCTCGGAGCGCTCGCGGTTGCGGAGGAAGGCGGTCACGCCGCCGGTCGAGCCGGCCAGAGCGAGCCCTGCGGGGACGACCGGCAGCCAGGCGCCCTGCCCCAGGCCCACCAGCGCGGTGCCCCACAGGGCGACGAGCGCTCCGGCCCCCAGCAGGGCGAAGCGCAGCGGCGAGCGGACGTGCACGCCGAGCAGCGCCCCGACCACGGCCAGCAGCCAGATCGAGCCGAGCTCGGCCCAGTCCGGGACGCTCGCCAGGGGGCGTCCCTCGCCGTAGGCGTAGGCGAGGAGCTGCTCTGTGATGCGGCCGTGCAGCTCGGCGCCGGCGATCGGGTGGCGGCCGCAGGCCACGTGGAAGTCGTCGCGCAGACTGTCCGCCATGACCCCGAGGAGGGCCGTGCGTCCCTCGAGGAGCGCGGCATCCGTGCGCCCCTCCAGGACTTCGTGCAGCGTGGTCCGCGGCAGCGCGCGCCCGCCCGGGGGACACTCGATCAGCAGCTGGTAGCCGGCGGCGTCGACGCCGGCGTAGCCCCCGGCGGTGGGCGCGAGCGGCGTGAGGGGAGTGGGTCCGATCGACACCCACTCCTCGACCTCCGGGTGCGGCCCGAGGTAGAGCTGGTCCCAGGAGAGGTGCACCAGGGCCAGGAGCAGCGAGAAGGTCGGCTGCGAGATGCCCTCGGCGTCGGCCCAGAAGAGCAGGCCGCGCCGGGAGACGCCGTCCGCGTCGAGCACCATGTTGTTCGCGGCGACCTGCTGGGTGCCGGCCAGCCAGGGCGGCCCGGCCACGCCTTCCGTGGTCGCATCGGCCTGCTTGACCGGGAACACCACGGTCGGATTCGCCGTCACGACCTCGACCAGGTCCTCGTGGCCCGGCGGCACGGGCAGGTCGCGGTAGATGTCGATGCCGACGGCACGCACCCCTGCGGCGACCAGCCGCCCGATCACCTCGGCGAGCACGGCGTCGGGAATCGGGTAGGTCTCGAGCCGCTGGATGTCCTCCTCGGTCACGGCGACGAAGACCACGCGATCCGCGGCCTCGCCCACCGAGGGGGCCTGACGCAGCGCCGCGTCGAAGGCCAGCAGCTCCAGGCGCTCCAGCCAGCCACCCCAGCGGGCAGCCGTCACCAGCAGGGCGACGGCCGCCGTGAGCAGGGCGGCCACCCAGGGAACGCTGAGGCGAGATCTTCGCAGCGCCACGTCAGAGCCAGTTGCTGATCATGAGGAAGGCCGCCCAGTAGCCCGGGTGGCGGGTGGTGCGGCTCGCCAGCAGCTGGAGCTGGGCCCGGCGCAGGGCCTCGGCGCGGGACACGCCCTCCTCCGAGAGCTGGCGGTAGAACTCGGCGATGAGCTGCGCGGTGGCCGTGTCGTTGACGGTCCACAGGCTGGCCAGGGCGCTGCGCGCGCCGGCGCGGACCGCGATTCCGGCCAGCCCCAGGGCCGCCCGGCGATCGCCCACCGCCGTCTCGCAGGCGCTCAGGGTGAGCAGCTCGATCGGCTCCTCGCGGAAGCGCGTGCGCTCGACCAGCGCCCCCAGCTCGTCCATGTCGAGCTGGCCGTCGAAGGTGAGCAGAAAGCTCTCGGAGGCGGTTCCACCGAACTGGGCGTGGGTGGCGATGTGGACGATTCCGTAGGACTCGTCGGCGAGCGAGGCCTCGACGGCCTCGACGACGAAGTCGTCGTCGACCAGGCGCTGGCCCTCGAAGATGTCGCCGATCGCCTCGAGCTCCGGGGTCACCGATTTCAGCGCGGGGAAGCCGCGCAGCGGCACGGTGATGCCGGCGAGCAGCGTCTGCACGCCTCCCACCTGGATGCTGCGGGCCTCGGTCAGCTGCAGGGCGGGGATGACGGCGACGGGATGCATCTCGATCAGGAACTGCCGGCGCTTCCGGTCGTAGAGGGCACCGAGGGGAACCGTGCGCAGGGCGCCGTAGGGCGCGAAGACGAGCGTGCCGGGATCCTCGCCCAGCACGCTCTCGAGGGGCCGGATCAGGGTGTCGTAGAGCTCGGCCGCCGGCCGTCGGTACTCGCGCGTCGTGCGTTTCTTCAGCAGCGGCAGCCAGGCCTCGACGGCGGCCTGCAGCGCCTCGGCGCCCAGCGGGACGGCGACGCGCTCGAGCCCGAAGCCGCGGCTCACGAGCAGCTCGGTGCGGTCGGGCAGCGGAACGATGTGAACCACCGTCGCCCCGGGGATGGACTCGGCCCGGGTGAGCCGCTCCGCGCCCAGGCAGGAGTCCTCGAAGTACTCGCGCAGCTCCTCGGTGCTCAGGTCGTCGACGCGGTCGCGGGCCTCCACCAGCAGGGCGGTGCGATCGGCTCCTGCCGGTGTGGCGACGGCGCGCTGCAGGAGCTGGTCGACGAGCCCCAGGTAGACCGGCTCCACGGCGCCCTCGTCGGGGAGCTCGACGCCCCGAGCGCGAAGCTCGTCCAGCGTCGCCACGGCGCTGCGATAGGCCGCGAGGCCTGCCTCCGGGTCTCCCTGGGCCACCCGCAGGCGACCGAGCTGCCACTGCCAGCGGAAGCGGGAGACGGAGCCGACGGCCTGGGGCACCCGGGCGATCGCCCGCCGCGTCAGCACGGCGGCCTCGTCGAGGCGGCCGGAGTCCTCGTAGAGACGGCCCAGGTCGCCGAGGACGAAGGCCTCGAGCTCCGCGTCACCGACCGCGCTGGCCACCCGAAGCGCGCGGCCCAGCAGCTCGGCGGCCTGCCTGCGATGGCTGGCCCGGGCCTGCGGCTCGGCCGCCGCCAGGCGGCTCCAGCTCTCGGCGACGTGCATCCGCAGCCGCGCCAGCCCCGCCGACGGAGGCAGCGGCTCGACTGCGAGCGAGGCCTGGGCGAGCGACACCTGCGCCTCCGCCAGCGCACCGGTCTGGATCAGCGCCCGGCCACGCTTCGCGGCCGCCTGGCCGGCCAGCAGCGGATCGCCGGCCTGCAGCGCCAGCTCCCGCCCTTGAGCAAAGCGCTGGGCCCCCCGGTCTCTGGACCCGGCCATGGCCTCGACGTCGCCCGCCGTGATCGCCAGGCGCGCCTCGACGCCGGGGTCGGGGGCCAGCCCCCGGGGCAGGGCCGGAGCCTGGGTAAGCAGGTATGCCGCCGCCCCGGGATCGCCGGCCTCCAGCTGTGCGGAAGCCCGCGCACCCAGGATGCGCCGCAGCAGCTCGGGGTCGCCCGCCTCGCGAGCGAGGCTCTCGGCCCTCTCGAGCAGCTGACGCGCCTGGCTCGGGTAGCCCGCCCGGGAGCGCTCCTCTGCGGCCTGCGCCCGCTCCCGGGCCGCCGCGGCCGGGCTTCCCGCGCCGGCCTGCCGGTCGGCTCGGCGC
>CAZYOL010000138.1:0-11986 GCA_964649065.1 uncultured Spirochaetales bacterium | reverse complement strand
GGGGTGCGGAGGCACCCCGGCGAACCCGAGGGGTGCGGAGGCACCCCGGCGAACCCGAGGGGTGCGGAGGCACCCCGGCGAACCGGAAGGTCGCGCATGGATCCCGAGAAGCTGATGGACTACGCCAAGCAGGTCTTCGGCGCGCTGGGAGGCGCCATGACCGCGACGATGATCTACCTGGGCGACCGCCTGGGCCTGTATCGCGCCATGGACGGAGCCGGGCCCCTGAGCAGCGCGGAGCTGGCGGCGCGCACCTCGCTCGACGAGCGCTGGGTGCGCGAGTGGCTCTACCAGCAGGGAGCCGCCGGGCTGCTTCGGGCCCACGGCGGGGGCCGCTTCTCGCTGGGCGAAGAGGGCGCCGCCGTGCTGGCCCAGGAGTCGCACCCCGCCTTCGGCGGCGGCTACTTCTCCTACCTGCCCCAGTCGCTGGCCCGGGCGGAGCAGGTGGCCGAGGCCTTCCGCTCGGGCCTGGGTCTCGACTACGACTCGCTGGGCCCGGAGGGCGCGGCGGGCATCGAGCGCGGATTCGCCCCCTGGTTCCGGAACTTCCTGGTGCCGCTGGCGCTGCCGCGGATCCCGGGGGCCGTCGAGCGCCTGCGCGAGGGCTGCCGGGCCGCGGACGTGGGCTGCGGCGCGGGCGTGGCCCTGCTCGAGATGGCCAAGGCCTTCCCCGCCTCCGAGTTCCACGGCTACGACGTCTCGCGCTACGCCCTGGAGCGCGCCGAGCACAATCGCAGGCAGGCAGGACTGGACAACGCCTGCTTCCACGAGATCGCGAGCGAGCCGCTGCCCCAGGACGGTCGCTTCGGCTTCGTCACCAGTTTCGACTGCCTGCACGACATGACCGACCCCGCCGGCGTGGTGGGCTCGATCCGCCGGGCCATCCGCGACGACGGCATCTGGCTGATCGCCGACATCAAGTGCTACCCGACCTGGGAGGAGAACGTCGAGCGCAATCCGATGGCCGCGATGATGTACGGAATCTCGGTCATGAGCTGCATGTCCTCGGGCCTCTCGGAGCCCGGCGGGGCCGGGCTGGGGACCCTGGGCCTGCACCCGGAGCTGGCCCGCGAGCTGGCGCAGCAGGCCGGCTTCCGCTCCTTCGAGCGCCTCGACCTCGATCATCCGGTCAACGCCTTCTACGTGGTGCGTCCGTGAGCCCGTCCTCGCCGCTGCGCTTCTACTTCGATCCCATCTCGTCGAACGCCTACCTGGCCTGGGTCGCTCTCGAGCCCCTGGCCGAGCGCTACGGGCGGCGCATCGAGCCGGTGCCGGTGCTCTTCGCGGGTCTCCTCTCGGCCCACGGCCAGCTCGGTCCGGCCGAGGTCGCCCCGAAGCGGCGCTGGATGGCCCTCAACAACCGGCGCAAGGCGGCGGTCCTCGGCGTTCCGCTGGAGCCCCCGGCCGCGCACCCCTTCAACCCGCTCTGGGCCCTCCGCGCCGCCAGTCTGCCGATGCCCGAGGCCACGCGCGTGGCGCTGACCGGCGCCCTGCTGCGCGCCGTCTGGGCCGAGCGCCGCGACGTCTCGGATCCGGAGGTCGTCCGCGAGCTGCTCACCCGGGTCGGCCTCGACGGGCACCAGGCGCTGCGCGAGGCCGGCTCGGAGGAGGGCAAGCGGCGGCTTCGGCGCGCGACCGACGCGGCCCTCGAAGCGGGCGTCTTCGGCGTCCCGACCCTCGTGGTCGACGGCCAGCTCTTCTGGGGCTACGACGACTTCCCGTGGCTCGAGCGCTTCCTGGCCGGCGAGGACCCCATCGACGCCGCGGAGACCCTGCGCTTCATGGAGGCGAGCCCCGTGCCGCGCGGCGCCTGGCGCAAGGAAGGTCCGCGCGACTAGGTGTATGCTGTCGGGCGCCGATGAGGGGGGCCCGACGTCGGCGCCCTGAGGGCGCGCGGCCGTGAATCTGCTGCTCGATCTCCAGATCCTCGGCTGGCTGCTGGTGGGCCTGGCCGTGCTGCAGGTCGCTCCGCTGGCTGCCGCCTTCGCGCTGGGCGAGCCGACGCTCCCCTACGCGGCCAGCGCCGCGGCCGCCCTCTTCTACGGCCTGCCGCTGGCGCTCTCGGCGCGGCCCCTGGACCGGCGCATGCGCACCCGCGACGGCTTCGTCGTGGTGAGCGCCGCCTGGGTGCTGGCCTCGGGCTTCGGCGCCCTGCCCTACGCCTTCGCCCTGGGCCTGTCCCCCTCGGCCGCCTTCTTCGAGGCGGTGGCCGGCTTCACCACCACCGGCGCCACGGTGCTGAGTGGCCTCGAGGGGCTGCCGCGCGCGCTGCTGCTGTGGCGCTCGATGACCCAGTGGCTCGGGGGCATGGGCATCGTGGTCGTGACCATCGCCGTCCTGCCGCTGCTGGGTGTCGGCGGCATGCAGCTGTTTCGCGCCGAGATGCCCGGCCCGGTGACGGACAAGCTGACCCCGCGCATCTCGGTGACGGCCCAACGCCTGTGGCTGATCTACGTGGGCCTCACCCTGGCCGCGCTGCTCTGCCTGCTGCTGGCCGGCCTCGGGCCCTTCGACGCCGTGTGCCACGCCATGACCACCGTCGCCACGGGCGGCTTCTCGACGCGGGACGCCTCGGTCGGAGCCTTCGGCCTGCCGGCGGTCGAGTGGGTCGTCATCGTCTTCATGCTGCTCGGGGGCATCAACTTCGCCCTGCACTACCGCGCGCTGACCGGCCGCTGGGGGCGCATCGCCGCCGACAGCGAGCTGCGCTTCTACCTGATCCTGCTCCTCGTGCTGGCCGCCGTGGTGAGCTGGACCTTGCGCGACCCGGGCATCGGCGAGGCCACGATTCGCACCGCCCTGTTCCAGGTGATCTCGCTGGTGACCACCACGGGCTACGTCACGACGGACTACGAGCAGTGGCCGGCCCTGGGCCAGTTCCTGGTGATTCCGATGATGGTGCTGGGCGGCATGGCGGGCTCGACCTCCGGCGGCGTCAAGACGCTGCGGCTGCTGCTGGCCGTGCGCATCCTGCGCGTCTTCTTCCTGCGCCTGCTGCGGCCCTTCGCCGTGAGGCCGGTGCGCTACGCCGGCCGCAGCGTGGACGAGCAGGTGATCAACGGCGTGGTGGTCTTCCTGATCGCCTACGGAGCGCTGGCCATGGCCGCCGGCATGGTGGTCGCCGCGGCGGGCTACGACCCCCTCACCTCGCTCTCGGCCGCGCTCAGTGCCATGGGCAACATCGGCCCGGCCCTGGGGGAGGTCGGCCCCACCGACAACTTCTCCCACCTGCCCGCCGTGGTGAAGGTGGTGCTCTCGCTCTGCATGATCGCCGGCCGGCTCGAGATCTTCACGCTGCTGGTGCTGCTCGATCCCCAGTTCTGGCGGCGCTGAGCCGGGCCACTGTCTGCGCAGCCTGCGCGAGTTCTCCTCCGGGTTGCCGGCCTGGGCTGCGCGGCGCGCCAGCTCCGGGTCGGGCCCGGTGCCGGTGCGGTAGAGGGTGAGCCGAAGCGGGCCCGCCGCCGGATCCAGGCGCTCGAGCTCCAGCCCGAGCGCGGCCCGGAACTCCGGCGGCCGCTGCGACACGTCGCTCACCGCGGCCTCGGTGACCGTGCCGCGCAGGCGCGCCGGGCCCGGGCGGCGCGGGTCCGCGGCGAGCCGCTGCAAGAGCTCCTGCGCCAGCGCGTCGGCTCCCGGCCCGGCGAGCGTCAGCTGGATGCCCGGGGGCTGCGCCTCGGGCGCCAGCGACGGAATCTCGAAGGGCAGGCCCTCGCGCAGCACGCGCTCCCGGATGCGCGCCAGGGGCAGGGCCTCGCAGTCCGCCGCGCCGGTCCGGAGCAGCATTCCCAGCAGACCTCCGCTCGCATCGAAGACGCCGCCCCCGGAGCTGCCAGCCGGGCAGGGCGCTCCGATCAGCAGGCGGGAGCGCGAGACCTCCTCGAGGCGAGCCGGCGCGGCTGCGCTGTGCCAGCGCTCCTCTCCCGGGTGACCGAGCGCGCGCGCCGAGTCGCCGGGCCGGGCCACGGCCCGGGGCGCCAGCGCCGCCCAGTCCGGCGGCGTCCAGCCGGGCGGCAGCGGCGCGGCCAGCAGCGCCAGGTCGAGGCGCGCGTCGGCCAGCAGCAGGCTGGGCTGCAGCGCCTCGGCCCGGCCGGGGAGCCGCAGCCGGTCGGCGCCCTCGGCCACGTGCAGCGGCGTGGCGACGTAGAGGAGCGAGGCCCGCGCGGCGACCGCGATGCCTCCGCCGTGGTGATCCGGGCCCTCGAGGAGCACGATGGCCTCACCGCTCGGCGGCTCGGCACCGGCGGCGACGGCCGCCAGCAGCAGGGCCGGCCCGAGCCACGGCAGCGGGCCGCGCGGCGTCACGAGGCCTGGAGCAGCGGCGCGACCCGGTCGAGGACCGCCCGCTGCACGGCGTCCGGCCCGGGGCTGGCGTCGATCCGCACCAGGTAGGGGCGCTCGACCTGCGCGAAGATGGCCGCCACGCGCGTGAGCCGCGCCTCGCTCTCGAAGAGCGACTCCGCGGGCGCGCCGCGCTCGGCCACGCGTCTCAGGCCCAGCGCCACCTCGACGCTCAGCAGCAGGGCGAGGTCGGGCAGCGGATGCTCCGCCTCGCTCTGCTCGAGGATCGCTCGCCAGCCGAGGCCGCGCGCCCCCTGGTAGGCCACGCTCGACAGGAAGTAGCGGTCGGAGACCACGAGCCGCCCGGCGGCGAGAGCCGGCGCGATCACCTCGGCCACGTGCTGACGGCGGTCCTCGACGAAGAGCGCTAGCTCCTGCTCCGCTGGCAACAGCTCCCCCCGCCGAGCCAGCTCGCGAATCCGCCGGCCGACCGGCCCGTCGGTGGGCTCGCGCGTGGCCAGCACGTCGTGGCCGCGGGCGCCGAGCTCGGCCACCAGGCGAGCCGCCTGGGTGCTCTTGCCGCAGCCGTCGAGGCCCTCGAAGACGATCAGTCGACCCCGGTTCACCGGCTCCTCGTGCCCTCGGGTTCACGCGAGCGCCGCGCGCCGCGGCGCGCAGGGCCCCGGCGCGGCTCGAGCCCGCACCCGGGCGGCGCCTCAGGGTCGCACGTCCGGGAGGCGGCGGCCTGACAGAGTCGGCACGGAGTTTGCTCGATGGAGAGGTGCGCTTCGGCGCACCCGCCACGCCCCTCTAACGGGACCGGGGGACGGCGGGGAACGGAACGCCGGGCGGGGGCCTGGTTCGGCGCGGGAATGACGAACGGGGTGAGACCCGCGTCGTGCTCCCGCCCGGCGTTTCAATCAGCTGCCGAGGGCGCCGATCAGCGAGAAGCCGACCACGAGGCCGTAGATGGCGATCGACTCGATGAAGGCCATGGCCAGGATGAAGTACAGGAACATGTTGCCGGCGGCGCCCGGATTGCGCGCGATGCCCGACGTGGTGTTCCCGGCCGCCAGCCCCTGGCCGATGCCGCAGCCCAGGCCCGCCAGGCCGACGGCCAGGCCGGCGCCCAGGCCGATCAGGCCCGCCGCGCCCGACGCGCCTCCCTCGTCTGCCGCCAGGGCCACCGTCGGCAGTGCGCAGAGAACCACGCTCCAGAGGAGCAGCCAACCGATTCGCTTCATGGGGATCCGTCTCCTTTCGATTGCGAGATGAGAGCCGGTGCCGGGGCGGCCGCTCAGTGCGGCTCGTCCAGCGCCATTCCGATGTAGGTCATGGTGAGCAGCGTGAACACGAAGGCCTGCACGATCGCGACCATGGTGCCGAGGCCCATGAAGATGGCCGGCACCAGCAGCGGCACGAGCGAGACCCAAAGGCCGACCACCAGGTGGTCTGCGAACATGTTCGCAAGCAGGCGCACCGACAGGGTCAGCATGCGGGCGAAGTGCAGCGGCACCTCGAGCGGGAAGAAGAACCAGAACAGGACCGGGAAGTGAATGTGGCGCCCGCCCCCCACCGGGACGTCGAAGCTGGGGCCGCAGAACTGCAGGATGTAGCGAGCGCCGTGCTTCTGGATGCCGACCGCGTTGTAGACCAGGAAGGCGATCAGGGCCCAGGCCCAGGTCGTCTCGGCGTAGCTGGTGGCGCCCCCGAGGCCCGGAACCAGGCCCATCAGATTGGAGATCAGGATGAAGAGGAAGAGGCTGCCGCACAGCGGCAGGAAGCGGCGCCACTCCTCGCCGATGATGTCCTTGGCCAGCCCGGCCAGGGCGTCGACCAGCACCTCGGCCACGTTGCGCAGGGTGATGCCCTCGTCGGGCACCAGGCCCTGGTCCGCGGCGGACTGGATCTGACGCCGGACCACCAGGCCCCAGGCCGAGAGCAGCAGCAGGGCCAGCAGCGAGGCCTGCACGACCACGGGGACCCCAAGGCTCGCAAGGGGGGCGTAGAGGCTCATCGTTCGGCGTCCCGGTTCATCATTCGGCGTCCCAATCGTCGACGGGCGGGCGCTCTCGGGCCAGCCACGGGTTCCAGTCGTCCCAGCTCGGATCGTCGGGCGGCGGCGCGGGCGTGGCCGGGCCGGGCTCGGGCCGCACGCGCCAGGCGCCGAGGATCGAGGCCGGCAGGATGACCGAGAATCCGAGCGCCAGCCCGCGGCCGTCGAGCCCTCCGCGGACGGCCAGGAAGATCGCCCCGCCGAGCATCAGGAAGCGCAGCGCGAAGAGCGCCATCCAGATCGCCTGACCCTGCGTCTCCCCGGAGAACATGCGCCGGGCGCCGACGGTCATCGCCCGGTAGTTCAGGGCCTCCAGGACCGCGCCGACGGCGACGCTCGCGGCGAAGGCGGGCGGCGCCAGCACGGCGCTGGTGGCGACCGCGCCGGCGCCGAAGGCGAGATTCGCCCGCTCGATCGGCCGCACCTGGTCTTCGAAGCTCACTGACTCTCGTCTCTCTTCCCGCGCGCCTCGTCGTCGCGGGCCTTCTGGTAGCGCCAGAGCCGCAGCGTGCAGGAGCCGAAGCCGATCAGGCTCCCCAGCAGCAGGAAGATCGGCGCCGTCCCGAAGCGGTAGTCGACCCAGGCTCCCGCGAGGGTCGCGACCGCCAGTGCCGCTACTGCCTCCAGGCCGGCCTGGTAGCCCGCCGCGAAGCTCCTGGTCCCGATTCTCTTGGCGAGGCCCCGTAGCCGGGGGCCCTGCTTCCCGGAGCTCGGCTCGGGCCTCACGGCGGCGTCTCGGTCCGCGCCCCGGCCGTCGATGCGGCCAGGGCCGGGCGGCGCGCCTTCGGGCGGCCGACACGCCTCGGCCCGGAAAGCGGCGGCAGGCTAGCCGAGCCGGGGGCGCGTCTCAACGCAGCTTCGCCGCGCGGCGCAGGGCGCGGCGGCCCGCCTCGAGGGTCTGTTCGACGTCGCGGGGCCGGTGGGCGAGCGAGGCGAAGGCCGCCTCGAAGGGCGAGGGAGGCAGGTACACGCCGTCCTCCAGCATCGACGCGAAGAAGCACTGGAAGCGCTCGACGTGGGCCTTCTGCGCGTCCTCGAAGCTGCGCACCGGGCCGGGATGGAAGGCCCAGCCGAGCATCCCGCCGACGTGGGCGGTGCTGAGCTCGACCCCCTCCTCGAGGGCGGCCTGACGCAGGCCGATCGCGACCCGCTCGCTGGTGGCGGAGAGCCGCTCGTAGCAGCCCGGCTCGCGCAGGCGCCGCAGCGTCTCGAGGCCGGCCGCCGTCGCCAGGGGGTTTCCGGACAGGGTGCCCGCCTGGTAGACCGGACCCTCGGGCGCGATCCGGCGCATCAGATCGGCCGCGCCACCGTAGGCGGCCGCCGGCAGACCTCCGCCCACCACCTTGCCGAGGCAGGTCAGGTCGGGGCGCACGCCGTAGAGGTTCTGGGCTCCGCCCCAGGCCACCCGAAAGCCGGTCATCACCTCGTCGAAGAGCAGCAGCGCGCCGTGGCGGTCGCACAGCTCCCGCAGTCCCTCCAGATAGCCCGGCTGGGGCAGCACCAGCCCCATGTTGCCCGCGATCGGCTCGACCGCGACGCAGGCGATCTCGCCGGGGAAGCGCGAGAAGGCGTCGGCCACCGCCGCCAGGTCGTTGTAGGGCGCCTGCACCGTGAGCTCGGTGAACTCCTCCGGCACCCCCGGCGAGCCCGGGATCCCGAGCGTCGCCACGCCGCTTCCCGCGCCGACCAACAGCGCGTCGGAGTGGCCGTGGTAGCAGCCGTCGAGCTTGAGGATGCGCTTCCGGCCGGTGGCGGCGCGCGCCAGGCGCAAGGCGCTCATGGCGGCCTCGGTTCCCGAGCTGACCATGCGCACGCACTCGATCGAGGGCAGGGCCGCACAGATCGCCTCGGCCAGCTCCACCTCCAGCTCGGTGGGCGCGCCGAAGCTGGTTCCGGAGGCCATCACCCGCCGCAGCGCCCGCAGCACGCCGGGGTCGGCGTGGCCCAGGATCAGCGGACCCCAGGACCCCACCCAGTCGATGTACTCGTTGCCGTCGGCGTCCCAGACGCGGCAGCCCTTGCCCCGGCTCAGGAAGCGGGGCGTGCCCCCGACCGAGCCGAAGGCGCGCACGGGGCTGTTGACCCCACCCGGGATGCGGCGTTCGGCGCGCCGCAGCAGAGCGCGGGAACGGGTGGTGCGCACGGCCGTCTAACCGGCCGCGCCCGACTCGACATCGCTCTCGGCGAGCCGAGCCATGGAGACGAGCTTCTCGTCGCTGGCCAGGTTCATCACCCGGACGCCCTGGGTGGCGCGCCCCATCGTCGAGATTCCGGAGACCCGGGCGCGCAGCACCTTGCCGGCGTCGGTGATGAGCATGACCTCGTCGTCGTCGACCACCTGCGCGACCCCGACGACCTCGCCGTTGCGCGAGGTCGTGCGGATGGTGATGATGCCCTGCCCGCCGCGCTTCTGGAGCCGGTAGTCGTCGAGGGGGGTGCGCTTGCCGAAACCCTGCTCGGTCACCGTCAGGATGGTGGCTCTCGGGGACAGCACCTCCATGCCCACCAGGGCGTCGGCCTGGGAGAGGCTCATGCCGCGCACACCCGCCGCGGTGCGCCCCATGGGCCGCACGTCGCCCTCCTGGAAGCGGATCGCCTTGCCCTGGCGGCTCACCAGCAGCAGCTCGTCGTCGCCGGTGGTGCGCGTGGCGGCGATCAGCTCGTCCTCGCCGTCGAGACTGATGGCGATGATGCCGCCGCGGCGCGGATTCGAGTAGGCGTCGAGGCGGGTCTTCTTGATGACACCGCGCCGCGTGCAGAGCACCACGTAGTCGTTGCCCGCATCGCCGAAGCTCCGCACCGGCAGCGTGGCCCGCACGCGCTCGCCGTCGGCGAGCTGCAGCAGGTTGACCAGGGCCTTGCCCCGCGCCGCCCGACCCAGCTGCGGCAGCTCGTGAACCTTCAGCCAGTGCACACGGCCGCGCGTGGTGAAGAAGAGGATGTAGGCGTGGGTGGAGGCCACGAAGAGGCGGTCGACGAAGTCCTCCTCCCGTGCCTCCATCCCCTTCACGCCCTTGCCGCCCCGCCGCTGGGCACGGTACTGGCTGAGGGCGTTGCGCTTGATGTAGCCCTGGTGGGACACGGTCACGACCATGTCCTCTTCGACGATCAGGTCCTCGGTGGAGAGGCCCTCGACCGCCGCCCCGATCTCGGTGCGGCGCTCGTCGCCGAAGCGCTCGCGCACCTCCTCCAGCTCCTCGATCGTCACCTGCAGGATGCGCTCGTCGCTGCCCAGCAGCTCCTCGAGCTCGGCGATGCGCCGCCGCAGCTCCTCCAGCTCGTCCAGCACGCGCTGCCGCTCCAGCTGGGTGAGGGCGCGCAGGCGCATGTCGAGGATGGCGTTGGCCTGGCGCTCCGAGAGCTGGAAGCGGGTCATCAGCTCGCCGCGAGCGGTGGCCGTATCGGCCGCGCCGCGGATGATCGCGATGACCTCGTCGATGTGATCGAGGGCGATGGCGAAGCCCTCGAGCAGGTGCGCGCGGGCCCGGGCCTGCGCCAGGTCGTAGGTGGCGCGACGGATCACCACCTCCCGGCGGAAGTCGAGGAAGTGGCGCAGCGCCTCCTTCAACGAGAGCACCTGGGGCCGGCCCTTCACCAGTGCCAGCAGGTTCACGCCGAAGGTGGACTGCAGCGGCGTCTGCTTGTAGAGCTGGTTCAGCACGACCTCGCCCGGCGCATCGCGCTGCAGCTCGATCACGATGCGCATCCCCTGACGATTCGACTCGTCCCGCAGGTCGCTGACGCCGTCGATGCGCTGCTCCTTGCGCAGCTCCCCGATGCGTTCCAGGAGCGAGGACTTGTTCACCATGAAGGGGATCTCGGTGACGACGATGCGGGTGCCGCGCTTGCTCTCCTCGAAGCCGGCCCGGGCGCGCACCACCAGGTGGCCGCGACCGGTGGCATAGGCCGAGCGGATGCCGTCGCGGCCGCAGATGATCGCGCCGGTGGGGAAGTCGGGGCCGGGCAGCTTCTCCAGCAGGTCGTCGAGGCTGCAGTCGGGCTGCCGCGCCTCCAGGATCAGGGCGTCGACCAGCTCCCGGAGGTTGTGCGGCGGGATGTTGGTCGCCATCCCGACGGCGATGCCCGAGGAGCCGTTGGCCAGCAGGTTCGGGACGCGCGTGGGCAGCACCACCGGCTCCATGCGCCCGCCGTCGAAGTTCGGCACGAAGTCGACGGTCTCCCGGTCGATGTCGCGCAGCAGCTCCTCGGCGAGCTGGGTGAGACGCGCCTCGGTGTAGCGGTAGGCCGCAGGCGGATCGCCGTCGATGGAGCCGAAGTTGCCCTGGCCGTCCACCAGCGGATAGCGGAGCGAGAAATCCTGGGCCATGCGCACCAGGGCGTCGTAGACGGGCGAGTCGCCGTGCGGATGGTAGTGCTTGAGCACCTCGCCCACGACGCCGGCCGATTTCGAGTAGGGCCGGTTCGAGAGCAGGCCCTCCTGCTGCATGGCGTAGAGGATGCGCCGATGGACGGGCTTGAGGCCGTCGCGCACGTCGGGAAGCGCGCGGCTGATGATGACCGACATCGAGTAGTCGAGGAAGGAGCGGCGGACCTCGTCCTCGATGGCGACGGGCGGCGAGGTGGGCCCGGGCGGCGCCCCTCCCTCGTCGCCGGGGCCCGGCGGCTGCGGGGGGCCGGGGGGATGCTCTTCGCTGCCGTTGCTCACGGGCGCACCGTCGGCCTAGATGTCCAGGTTCTGCACGTCGAGCGCATTCTTCTCGATGAACTCGCGGCGGGGCTCGACCTCGTCCCCCATCAGCGTCGTGAAGGCCTCGTCGGCCTCGACGGCATCCTCGACGCGCACCTGCAGCAGCGTGCGCTTCTGCGGGTTCATGGTGGTCTCGGCCAGCTGCTCCGGGTTCATCTCGCCGAGGCCCTGGTAGCGCTGGATGGAGACGCCCTTGCTGCCGAGGCTCAGCAGGCGCTCGAGCAGGGCCACCGCCGTCGCCACGGACTCGGCCTCCTCCCCGCCCTCGAGATCGAGGCTGAAGGGAGCGCTGCCGATCTCATCGATCTCGTCCGAGAGCTCGACCAAGCGCAGATGCTCGGGCGAGCGCAGGAACTCCGTGTCCACGGCCGTCGTGAGCACCACGCCGCCGCGCCGCGACTCCAGGAGCAGCCGGAAGCCGCCGTGTTCCGGGTCCGGCTGGACTTCCGCACGCAGCGCGGGGGCCTCGGGGGAGAGCTCGCGGATGCGTGCCTCCAGGCGCGGGGCGAGCTGCTCGCGCAGGGCCTCGGCGTCGCCCAGGTCCTGCTCCCGCGGCTCCCGGGCGCGCACGACCGCATCGACCACCGAGGTGTCGAGGCGCCGCAGGGTCATGCGCTCGAGGATCTTGCGGTAGTAGCTGGCGCACTCCAGCAGACGCCGCAGGGAGGCCTCGGAGAGGGCCTCGCCGGAGCCGGCGGGCCGCACCCGGGCCCCGCTGAGGGCCGCGTCCAGGAAGAAGGACTCCAGCGCGCGCTCGTCCTTGATGTACTGCTCGGAGCGGCCCTTCTTCACCTTGAAGAGCGGCGGCTGCGCGATGTAGAGATAGCCGCGCTCGATCAGGGGCCGCATCTGCCGGTAGAAGAAGGTGAGGAGCAGGGTGCGGATGTGGCTGCCGTCCACGTCCGCGTCGGTCATGATCACGATCTTGTGATAGCGGGCCCGCT
>CAZYOL010000137.1:0-11993 GCA_964649065.1 uncultured Spirochaetales bacterium | reverse complement strand
TGGTGCCGACGCTGCGGGCCGCCCTGAAGGCCGTGGACGCCGGCGTGGACGGGCGGGTCGTCGAGGGCGGGGAGGGCGGCGGCTTCAAGAACCCGCGGCCGGTCTCGACCCTGGTGCTGCTGCCCCTGGTGCGCTCCCGCGTGGACGTACCGATCATCGCCGCCGGCGGAATCTGCGACGGCGCCTCGATGGCGGCGGCCTTTGCGCTGGGCGCCGAGGGCGTGCAGATGGGCACGCGCATGGTCTCCGCCCTGGAGTCGCCGATCCACGATAACTGGAAGCGGGCCATCGTGGAGTCGGCCGAGACGGGAACCGTCTTCCTGCGGCAGGCGAAGGGCCCGGCCCTGCGAGCACTGCGCACGGAGCGCACCACGCGCCTGGAGGGGGGCGAGGGCAGCCCCATGGCCGATCTCGCCGCGGGCCAGCGCGACCTCTACTTCGGCGGAGACCTCGAGGCCGGGGTGGCGCTCTCGGGACAGGTGGCCGGCCGCATCGAGGCCGTGCTGCCCGTGGCGGAGATCGTCGAGCAGACCGTCCGCGAGTTCACGGAGACGATCGAGGGGCTGGCCAAGCGGCACCTGGCCGGCTGAGCGATCAGGGATGGCGCTCGATCCAGCGCATCCAGTTGGGCTTGCGCAGGCCGAGGTCGGTGAGACTGCCGCTCTGGCTGTAGGTGTAGACCTTCCCCTCGTAGAGGTCGATGTGGTGGCGCCGGACCCACGGCGTGTTGACGTGCTGGAGCCGGTCGCTGGCCATCACCTTGGCGCCGAGGGTCGTGGCCATCTGGGACATGAAGTAGGCGCCCTCGTCGCCGCCCGGGGCCAGCCCGATCCCCGGAGCGGCGACCTCGCAGGCCACGATCCACACGAACTCCAGCCCGGTGCCCTTCAGCTGCAGGAAGGGCGCGAGGGCCGAGACGCCGATGCCCTTGCCGATGTGCAGGTGGCCGGGGCTCCCGTGGCAGTTGATGACGACGCTCTTGATCGCCTTGTCCTTGTGGTTGGCCAGTGCCAGCAGCCAGAGCGCCATGCTGTTGGGCTCGGTGGCGGCCGGAACGTTCCAGATCCAGTCCGAGCGGTACTTGTAGCCAGGGACGTCGTGGGAGTGGAGGACGGCAGCGGGGCGGTAGAGGCCGATCGGCACGCGGGGCTCCTCGTGTGGCTCCACGGCCTCGACGCCCGGGAGCGGGCTCATTCTCCCCTCCTGGCGGGCGGCGGATCAAGCTCGAGTGGCTCGGCTTCAGGCTGCCGGCAGCAGGCCGCCGTGACGACCTCCGGACCTCGCCGATCTCGAGCGGTGCTGCGGGCGTCGACCCGAGATCCGGCTCGGGGGGCGGGGCCGGTCGGCTTCGCGCGGGGAAGCTCTGTTCCACTTTTACGGAAAAGTCGTTCCACACTCGAATGAAGCTTCCCGGTCGAGGCTGCGCAGGCGTCCGCACAGCTCCTGGCCGGGGCAGCGTAATCCCTCGCGCTGCCTCGCGAATCCGCGCCGGCTCCAGCAGACGGGCGGGGCCCCGCCGCGGGCCCTCAGCGGGCACGAGTGTTGCATTTCAGCCGCACCGGGAAGGGGAGCCGCCTCGGTGTGCGCGGTGCCCAGCTTCCCGTTTGCCGGAGCCTGGGGAGGGTCATCGTGCGCAGCTTCCGTGTTTCTTCTCTTGCCGTCGCGGTGCTTCTGGCCGCGCCGCTCGGCGCCGGGACAGCGGCGGCGTCGAGCACCGTGACCGCGCTGTTCGGCTCGGACGCGAGCCTCGAGCAGCTGCTGCTGGTGAACCCCACGACCGGCGCCGGTACCGGCGTGGGCCCGCTCGGCTTCTCCCGGGTGACGGGCCTCGCCTTCGACGTCGAAGCCGGCACCCTCTACGGCGTCGACAACGACACGGACCAGCTGCTGCGGATCAACGGGTCGACCGGCCTGGGGACCGCGATCGGGCCGCTCGGCTTCAGCTCGCCGCAGTCCCTCGCCTACGACCCGAACAGCGACACGCTCTACTCCACCGACCTGCAGACGGAGCAGCTGTTCACGATCGATACGATCACCGGGTCGGGCACCTCGGTCGGATCGCTGAACGCCCGCGTCCAGAGCCTGGCCTTCGACCCGAACACGGACACCCTCTACGGCGTCGACAATGCCACCGACGAGCTGGTCGAGATCGACACCGGGACCGGCGCCGCCCAGGCGATCGGGGCCGTGGGCTTCAGTGCCGTGGTCGGCCTGGCCTACGACGCGGCGACGGACACCCTCTTCGCCACCGACGTCGCCACGGACCAGCTGATCGTCATCGACACCGCGACGGGTGCTGGCTCTGCGGTCGGTCCGACGGGCTTCGCCGGAGTGGTCGGCCTCGCCGTGATCCCGGAGCCCTCGACCAGCCTGCTCCTCGGCCTCGGCCTGGCGGCCCTGGCCGCGCGCCGCCGCGGCAGGCGCTGAGGCCCTAGAGGCCGCGATCGGAGCTGGCCGCTCCGGCGGCCGCTCTCCCAAGCGGTCTAGACCGCACGGTCGATTGTGCCCGACCGGCACCCGGCTCACTCTGGGTGCACACGCTCGGGAGGATTGCCGTGCTCGTCTGGCTTCCTGTCACTTGCTCCGCTCTGATCGCGGGGCTGCTGCTCGCGCCCTCGCTCGGCCTCGCCGACAGCTTCGCCCGGCACGTGGGCGCGCAGGATCCGCTGGGCCAGGGCTGGGTGCTGCACGCGGGAGACCCGCCGAACCCGGGCGTGAGCGCGGGGCCCGTCCCTGCCGACAGCGACGACCTGGCGGCCTGGTTCGTGAACGACTCCTCGACCGCCAGCGGCAGCCGACTGCGCTACGAGGTCGCTCCGGTGTCCAGCGCCGATCGCCTCGCGGGCTGGACGCTGCGCGGCGTGCTGCGGCTGGTGAACGCCAACGACCCGAATGACGCCTCGGTCCTGCTGGAGGTGGCCGACGGCTCGCGCCGCTGGCTGGTCACCTTCGGCAGCAGCGGTGGGACTCCCAATGTCACGCTGTCCGGTGGAGGCTCGGCCCAGGTCACGACCGCCTCGACGCTGGGCGCCGCGTCCTACCACCTCTACGAGCTGGCCTGGGATCCGATCCCCGGCGTGGCCGAGCTCTACGTGGACGGCAGTCGGGTGCTGGCGGACTGGCCCGGGGTCGCCAGCAGCCTGGATCGACTCCACTTCGGCGGCGGCTCCAGCGGCGGCACGGGCAACGGGCGCTACGCCCTGGTCGAGCTGCTGCTCGGGCCGCAGGCCTGCCGCGACGGGGTCGACAACGACGGCGACGGCCTGGTCGACTTCGAAGGTGGCGATCCGGACTGCCAGAGCGCCCTGGATCCGCACGAGGAGGCGGCGCTCGACAGCGACTTCGACGGCTCGAGCGATGCGGAGGAGGCCGCTGCGGGCAGCGATCCGCTGCTCCCCGATACGGACGGCGACGGGCTGGGCGACCGCTTCGAGATCGCCAACGGCTTCGATCCGCTGGCGCCCGGGGAGCAGACGGGCGACCCCGACGGCGACGGGCTCGACAACGCCGGGGAAGAGGCGGCCGGCAGCGACCCGCAGCGGGCGGATACCGACGGCGACGGACTCTCGGACGCGGACGAGGTGAATCTCCACGAGACCGATCCGGCCGCAGTGGACAGCGACGGCGACGGGCTCGGGGACGACCAGGAGCTGGCCATCACGCTCACGGATCCGAACGCCGCCGACACGGACGGGGACGGCCTGGACGACCTGGCGGAGCTGCTCGGGAGCCCCGCCACCGATCCGCTGCTGGCGGACACGGACGGCGACGGCCTCGGCGACGGCGCCGAGATCGACGAGCAGGGCACGGATCCCCAGCTTGCGGACAGCGACGGCGACGGCCTGGCAGACGGCATCGAGGTCTTCGAGCACGGGACGGATCCGCTGCTCGCGGACACCGACGGCGATGGCCTCGGCGACGCCTTCGAGGTCGCCGGTCAGCTCGATCCGACGACACCCGGCGAGCAGAGTCTCGATCCGGACGGGGACGGGCTCGACAACCTGGGCGAGCAGAGCGCGGGCAGCGACCCGCAGCGCTCCGACACGGATGGCGACGGCCTGAGCGACGGGGCCGAGCTGAGCCTGCACGCCACCTCGCCGGTCCTCGCCGACACCGATGGCGACGGCCTCGAAGACGGCGTCGAGCTGAGCCAGGGGCTGGATCCGCGCTTCGCCGATGCCGGCCGGGATCCAGACGTGGACGGGCTCAGCAGCCTGCGCGAGGTGGAGATCGGGACGGATCCGCTGCTCGCGGACACCGATGGCGACGGCCTCCCCGACGGCGACGAGGCCAACATCCTCGGCAGCGATCCGCTCGACCCGGCCAGCAGCGGGGTCGAGCTCGCCCGCAGTACGGTGCTCGTCTTCGAGGCCCACGACCAGCCGCTCTTCTCCGAGAAGGCGGCAGATCCGAATCTCTTCTTCTCCGAGAGGATCTCGCTGATCGAAGAGTCGAACACGGGAGACGCCGGGCAGATCCAGCAGGTGAACCAGCAGGTTCCGCTCTGGGCGGCCCAGCAGGCGTGGGAGCAGGCCATCGCCACCTGCGACAACACCACCTACAACTTCACGGGAACGCCGAGCTTCTGCGGCCCGGTGACCGTCAACCCGACCGCGACCGAGTGCGAGACCGGCGTCGCGAACCTGGACACCCGCTCCGCCAGCTGCTGTGCCACCTGTCCTCCCTTCAGCAGCTGTATCCTGGCCCCGACGGGTACTTTTCCGGGCTGCGGCATCTTCACCACTGCGAGCTTCAGCCTGAGCGATGTGCCCGGGGCTCCCAGCACCTACAGCATCCCCGGCGGGGGCATCGGCCCCAGGCCGACCCAGCCGCCCCCGCCCGAGCCCTTTGCCCTCGGTGCCGAGATCCACCACGAGGTGTCGGTGCGGGGCGACATCGTCGCCGAGCTGGATCTCCAGGACGCCGGCCTGGTGGATCTCCAGTACCGCACCGAGGCCTCGCTGCGCTCGAGCCGCACGACGGTGGCAGCGGGAGAGACCTTCAGCCTGTGGGCCGAGCACCGCCCGACCCCAGAGAGCTCGCAGATGCAGTCGTCCTGGCCAGCCACCGCCTTCACGCTCGACTACGAGTTCCGCGTCGACGCACTCGTGACGGGCGACTACGCCCTGCTCGATCCGGCCACCGGCCAGCAGCAGACCGGCAGCGAGGTCTTCCTGAACGAGACGGTGATCGAGACCGGCGAGCTGTTCCGGGCCCGAGCCGGGCTCCTGGATGGCCTCGAGCTGCGCTTCATGGAAGGCGTCCCCTACGTCCCGCCGGCCTACCAGGGGCTGGTCTTCCAGGTTCTCGAGCCTCCGCCTCCCGGGATCGGGGTGGACTTCGGCTTCACCCTCCCGCCCACCTGTCCGACCTCTCTGCTGGCCTTCGTGCCGCCCTGCACGCTGCTCGAGGCGGTGGTGGCCTCGATCGACCTGGCCGGCCTGCGCTTCCAGATCCCGGATCTTTCCAGCCCGGCGGGCGAGGACTTCGAGGGCGGAGCGGTGGCCTTGAACAGCGCGCAGCGCGTGGTGCCCCAGCGCGGTGCGCTGGAGCCGGACGGCTCGCTCGTCAACACCCTGCCGAGCCGCTACCGCCCGGTGACCAATCTGACCAACGATGCCGATCTCTTCGAGGCCCTGTTCCGCGACGAGACCAGCCTGTCCGGGGATCTCTTCCGCGAGAAGATCGATCTCGACGGGCTGCTGAGCCTGGCGACCAGCGGCGCCTTCCTGGCCGGAATCAACCTCGGCAGCTCGAACTTCCTGGGCCTCTCCGTGGACGTGCTCGACAGCAACGCGGTGCTGTGGCTCTCCTACGACCAGCGGCTCTCGTTCTCCCCCAACCTGGTGGCGGACGTGAGCTTCCCGGGCCAGACGCTGCAGGTCTCGACCGACGGAGGGCAGAGCTTCACGAGCCTGCCCGCGGGGCAGTCCATCGAGCTGGCGGTGCTGCCGCAGGACGGTGCGCCGCCGGCGGCCCTGGCCGGCCTCCCCACCGAGCTCCAGGTCGTCCAGCCGCCCGGAGGCGTGCAGGCCGAGGTCAGCTACAGCTTCCGGCGCAATCGCTTCGAGAACGAGACCTATCCGCTCTGGACGCTGGCCTGGCAGAACACCTACATGCAGGCGGCGCTGACCGGGCTGATCCCGGATCTCCTCGAGGAGGCCCAGATCCCCGTCGGATTCCAGCTGCTGCGCGCGACACTGCAGGCGGGCGATCCGGCCCAGGGCGCGCGCATGGGCGGCTCGGACCCGCTGAGCGGGCTCGTCGAGGACTTCCCGGGAGCGTCCTTCACCGTCCTCGATCTGGCGCTCGACCAGGATGGCGACGGGCTCCCGGACGCCCTGGAGGCGTTGCCCGGCGTCTGCAGCCTCTCCGGCGACGCCGACAGCGACGACGACGGGCTGCCCGATGCCCTCGAGGACGGGAACCGCAACGGCCTGCGCGACCCGGGCGAGACCGATCCCTGCCTGGCCGACAGCGACGGCGACGGCTTCCAGGACGGCGCCGAGCGGGGCCTGCAGACGGCCGTCACCGGCGACACGGACCCCGCCGTCTTCCTGCCCTCGGCCGATCCGGGAAGGACCAGCGATCCGAACGATCCGTCCAGCACGCCGGCGGACGGAGCCGCGCCGGTGCCGGCTCTGGGGCCCACGGAGCAGCTCTTCCTGGCCGCGCTGCTCGGGGCCGTGGCCGCCCTGGCGCTGCGCGCTCACCGGCGAAGGAAGCACTGAGCCAGGCCCGGAGCTCGGCCTCAGTCCTCGAGGCCGAGCTCCCGCATGCGCATGGCCGCCTCGGTGCGGTTGGTGACGTCGAGGGCCTCGTAGATGCGCACGACGTGGCTCTTGACGGTGCCCGGAGCAATTCCCAGGACCCGCGAGATCTCCTTGTTGGTGAGCCCGCGGGCCAGCAGGCGCAGCACCTCCGCCTGCCGCGGCGAGAGCTCCGGTGCGGGGCTCGCGGCCTCGGCGCCGGACGCGGGCGCGTCGACCATCAGGGGAGGGACGTACACCCCTCCGGAGAGCACCAGCCGGAGCGCGCTCAGCAGGACGCTGCCGCGCGTCGACTTGGGGATGAAGCCCGCGGCGCCGGCCTCCAGCGCAGCGCGCACGTGCTCCGGCCGCTCCGAGGCCGAGAGCAGCACCACCGGAACCGTCGGGTGGCGGCGCCGCAGCTCGGCCAGCGCCTGGAAGCCATCGAGGCCGGGCAGCTCGATGTCCAGCAGGACCAGGTCGAAGTCGTCGTCCTCGGCCAGGCGCTGCAGGGCCGCCTCTGCCTCGCCGACGCCGATCAGGTCGACGTCCGGGTCGAGCTGGCCGAGGATCAGCTCGAGACCTTCGCGGAACATCACGTGGTCGTCGCAGAGCAGCAGCCGCACCGCGCCTCGACCCTAGCAGGCAGCCGGCCCCGGGCGCGCGTATGCTGCGGGGCGGGGCACCCGTTCGCCGAGGGGAGCGCGCCTTGGGCCCGCGCCTGACCGCCCGAGACCAGTGGCTCCTGGCCACCATGCTGCCGCTCTTCGCTGTCGTCTTCGCGGCCCACGTCGAGGAGACCGCCCGCACCGGGCTGGCGCAGCTGCCGGTCTTCGCGCAGTGGCATCCCGGCGACTACCCGCGAGTCGCGACCTATCGCCTCGAGACCGACAGCTCGGGCAGCGGGCTCGAGCCCGGGGATCGCCTGATCCGGCTCGGCGAGCGCGACCTGCGCGGCGCGGGCTACCTGAGCTTCGACGCGATCGGCCTGGCCCGCACCTCGCCCGGTCGGCCCGTGCCGCTCGTCTTCGAGCGCGACGGTCGACGCCAGACCGTGCCGCTGGAAGCCCGGCCCCATCCGCAGCGCTGGGCCCGCATCCCGATCCTGCTGCTCATTCCCACCTTCTGCGTGCTGATCCTGCTGCGCGCGCCCGGCCAGGCCGACGTGCAGCGCTTCTACCTCTGCTTCATGACCTACGCGATCAGCCAGGCCCACTTCTACGGCGGGCCCGAGTGGAAGACCTGGCTGGCCGGGCTGGTCTGGAACGTCAGCTCGAGCCTGATGCTGCTTTTCATGTTGCGCTTCGCCCGTCTCTTTCCCCCGGAGATGCCCGCCGAACGCCGGGTGCCGGCGCTGCTGCCCTGGCTCGTCACCGGGCTCTTCGTGGTCTTCGTGCGCGCCAACTACTTCATCTCCTGGCCGTTGCCCATCGAGTGGGTTCCCCGGGTCTCCTTCGCCAGCCACGGGAGCATCAGCCTGGTCGGCATCCTGGTCCTCAGCTGGAACTACCTCCACGCCCGACCCGCCGGGCGGCGCCGGCTGCGCTGGCTGCTGCTCGGCACCGCCCTGGGCTCCTTGCCCGTGGTCGCGGCGGGGCTGGCGCCCCTGCTGATTCCGCAATGGCAGGGCTTTCGGCTGGCCTTCGCGGCGGGCTACCTCTCGAGCACCATCTGGACCCTGGGCGCGCTGCTCGGCACCGTGCGCGACAACACCTTCGACGTCGACCGGCTGATCAGCGCCACCACGGCCTGGTCGCTGGCTGCCGCCGGGGCCGTGGCGGCCATCGTGCTCTGCGTGCCGCTGCTCGGCTCCGTCCTGGCCCTGCGGCTGGGGCTCGACGAGACCACCACCCGGCTGGCCCTGGCCGCAGGGCTGGGCGCCCTGGTGATTCCGCTCGGCGCACGGCTGCGGCCCGGCGTCGATCGGCTGCTCTTCCCCGGGCGCGTCGGTCTGCAGGAGGGCGCGGCGCTGCTCGTCGAAGAGCTCGAGGCCTGCCCGGATCCCGAGGCGCTGCTCGATCTCGCCGGACGGCGCAGCGCCGCGCTCTTCGACGCGCGCGGGGTGGCCCTCTACCGGCGCCTGGGGGAGGGCTTCGAGCGCCGTCACGTGCGCGGTCTCGAGCTGCCGGCCCGGCTGGGCGAGCTCGCGGGTCCCCTGCGCATCCGTCCGCGCAACGCCCCGCCGGAGCTCGGGCCCGAGGTGGCGCTGGTGATGCCGGTTTCCCCGGGCAGCCGCAGCGAGGCCCTGGTCGTGCTGGGTCCCAAACGCTCGGGCGACATCTACACCACCAACGACGCGCAGACCCTCACGGCGATCGCGGCGCGGGTCGAGACCTGCTGGCTGCGCTTCCAGAAGCAGGCCGCCGACCGCGAGAGTCGAGCCAAGACCGACCTGCTGGCGGCGGCGAGCCACGATCTGCGCCAGCCCCTCCACACGGTGGCGTTGCTGGCCGAGGCGCTGCAGGGGCGCCTCGACGACCCCGACGTACGCAGCCTGGTGGTGCGCATCGGCGACTCCACCCAGGACCTCGACGAGATGCTGACCGGCCTGCTCGACCGCTCGAAGCTCGACGCCGGAGGCGTGCGCCCCGAGCTCCGCGACCTGCCGCTCGCCGAGGTCTTCGCGCAGCTCGAGCGCGAGCTCTCCCCCCAGGCCGAGGCGCGGGGACTCCGCCTGCGGGTGGTGCCCACCGGGCTTGGCATCCGCAGCGATCCGCTGCTGCTGGTTCGGATCCTCCGCAATCTGCTGAGCAATGCCCTGCGCTATGCGGGTCCGGGGGCGGCCGTGCTGCTGGGCGCGCGCCCGCGCGGCGAGCGCGTGCGGATCGAGGTGCGCGACTCCGGGCCGGGCATCCCCGTGGAGAGCCAGCGGGAGATCTTCCAGGCCTTTCGGCAGATCGGCCGGGGGGAGGGGGGCGGTCTGGGCCTGGGTCTGTCCATCGTCGAGGGCCTGGCCGGGCTGCTGGGGCACGAGATCGAGCTCCGCTCGGCTCCCGGTCGCGGCTCCACCTTCGCCGTGAGCGCGCGCAGGGCGCGCGCGGCCTCGCCGGCGGCCCGACCGGCCCACCCGGGCGGGCTGCGGGCCCAGGTCCTGGAGACCCAGCGCGTGCTGGTCGTGGACGACGATCCCGGCGTCCTGCGCGCCACGCTGGAGCTGCTGGGAAGCTGGGGCTGCGAGCCGCAGGGCGCGTCGAGCCTCGCCGAGGCCAGCGACGTGCTGGGTTCGGGCTGGCGGCCGGACCTGCTGATCGCGGACTACCAGCTGATGAACGGCGAGACCGGCCTGGAGCTGCTGGCGCAGCTGCGCGAGCGGCTGGGGAGCGGTCTGCGGGCCGCCGTCGTAACGGCCGAGACGGCGCCCGACGTCCGGGAGCGACTGGCGGCCCTGGACGTGCCGCTGCTGCGCAAGCCGATTCGGCCGGCGCGGCTGCGCGCCCTGCTCAGCCAGTCCGCAGGCGCGGGGCGGGCACCCCGCGACTGAGAACCCACCCCAGGCCGGGGCGAATTCGCCGGCCCGGGCCGGTTTCGGTACTCCTGTGCCGCCGGCTGCCTGCCGCCGCGCAGGCCAACGCGAGGAGTGGATCATGAGCCTTTCGAAGCAGAACGGGGCGCAGGAGCCCTACGTGGTGATCACGGCCGATACCCACGCCGGGGCGCCCATCGAGGTCTACCGCGAGTACCTCGACCCGAAGTACCGCAGCGACTTCGACGCCTGGCGCGAGAGCTACAAGAATCCCTCCAAGAAGCACGTCGGCAGCAAGAAGAGCAAGAACTGGGACTCGGCCGAGCGCGCGGAGGATCTCGCCTCGGACGGCGTCGTCGGCGAGGTGATCTTCCCGAACACGGTTCCGCCCTTCTACCCCAAGGCCTTCCACGTGGCGCCGCTGCCCAGGCCCGACCAGTACGAGCACTGGCGTGCGGGCGTTCGCGCCCACAACCGCTGGCTGGCGGACTTCTGCGCCGAGGCCCCGGAGCGGCGCGCGGGCATCGGGCTGATCCACCTGAACGACATCGACCACGCCATCGAGGACGTCCAGTGGATCGCCGAGCACGGGCTGCGCGGCGGCCTGCTGCTGCCGCTGCCGGCCCCGGACGACGTCCACCTGCTGCCGCTCAACGCTCCGGACTACGACCGGCTGTGGTCGGTGATCCAGGACCACGACCTGGTGGTCAACCAGCACTCGGGCCAGGGATCTCCGGACTACGGCAGGTTCCAGGGCTCCGACGCCCTGTGGGTGCTGGAGATGCCATTCTTCATCCAGCGCGGCTACTGCCAGCTGATTCTCGGCGGGGTCTTCGAGCGCTTCCCGAAGCTGCGCTTCATCCTCACCGAGTCGGGCTGCGCCTGGGCTCCGGGCCTGCTGAAGCGCATGGACGCGCTCCACGTCGGCATGAAGATGGGCATGATGGGCGAGGTGGACTACTCGCAGTCCAGGACCCTCAGCGAGCCCCCGAGCTTCTACGCGAAGCGCAACTGCTGGTACGGTGCCAGCTTCCCCTCGCCCCAGGACATCCAGGGCCGCGACGTGGTGGGCGTCGATCGCATCCTCTGGGGCAACGACTACCCGCACTACGAGGGCTGCTACCCCTACTCGCGGGAGAACATGCGGTTGGCCTTCTCGGAGCTCGAAGAGCGGGAGGTGCGCATGATGCTCGGCGAGAACGCGGCCGCCCTCTACGGCTTCGACCTCGATGCGCTGCGGCCGGCCGCCGAGCGGGTGGGCATCGTTCCGGACATGGTGCGCGTGCCCCTCGACGAGATCCCGGCCGACTCCCTGTGCCCGACCTTCCAGCGGGAGCGCTTCGTGCGCCAGCGCGCGGCCGCCCGAGCCCAGGCCTAGCTCTTCTCCGAGGTGCGGTAGTCGCCGAAGGGCGAGTCGCGCTCCTGCAGCGCTCCGGTCAGGCCCTTCTCGCGGGTCCGGGCGAGGAACTCGTGCATGCTCTTCTGGTGCGTGCCGAGTGCGCACAGCTCCGAGCCCGCCCGGATGCCCGTGTGCAGGCCCATGATCTCCATCTGGCGGTGGACGACCCGCTTGTTCAGCTGCACCAGGTCGGCAGGCACGCCGGCGATGCGCTCGGCGACCTCGAGCACGCGCTGCTCGAGCTGATCGGCGGGGAAGGAGGCGTTGGCCCAGCCCAGGCGCGCGGCCTCGACGCCGGAGATGGAGTCGCCGGTGAGCATCATCTCCATGGCCTTGCGCATGCCGCCGACCCAGGCGTGGAAGTGATTGTCGGGCACCCCGA
>CAZYOL010000136.1:0-11993 GCA_964649065.1 uncultured Spirochaetales bacterium | reverse complement strand
CCCTCTCCGTCGTGTGTGTGCTCGGGTTGGCGCCCCCCCCGCCAGCCTGCCCCGTTCCCCCGGCCAGCCCGCCCCTTGCCCCCGCACGCCCGCCCCGCGCCCCCACCGGGCCCCGTGCCCCCGCACGCCCGCCCCGCGCCCCCCTGGTCCCTGCCTGGCTTCCAGTGACACTCGAACGCGGTTTCGTGCGACCTAGAGGAGGATGCGCAATCTCCCCCTGATGAGGTTCCGGGCGCGGCGAGCTCTCCTGCTCCTGGCCGTCGCCTTGCCGCTGCTGGGCGCCGACCGCAGCGACCCCGGGCTGCTGCTGAAGCTCGACCGCCAGGCCTACCGGCTCACCAGCTACGACCTGCGCGACGGCGCGCGCGGGCCCAGCCTGCGCGTCTCCCTCGGCTCGCCGGCCTACGCGACGCCGGCCGGCCGCTACGCCATCCGGGAGGTGATCCGGAACCCGGGCTGGAAGCCGGGGCCGGATGCCCTCGCGCTCGGCGCCCGCGCGGTGGCCCCGTCCCCGGACGGGCCGCTGGGCATCGCCAAGCTGCCCTTCGGCGCCGGCGGCTACGCGCTGCACGGGGGTGCCCATCCGCTGCTGCTCGGCAAGCCGGTCTCCCTGGGCTGTGTCCGGGCCCTCGACGAGGATCTGCTGGGGCTGCTGGCCTGGCTCGACTCCCGCCAGGCCCTCGGCGAGGAGGAGCCGCAGCCCGACGGCGAGCGCAGCCGGCGCCTGGCTCGGCGCCTGCGGCTGGTGATCCGCTGAGCGGCCTCCGCGCTGCCGGTGCAGGAGGCGGCAACGGCCGGGGCGAGGGGCCCGGGCCCTGGGGTGGATCCGCATCTACGCGAGAATGCGAGCGATTTTTCGACCCTCGCGGCCACTACTCCCACGGGGCCGCGAGCACCGCGGCCCGCCAGCCGAGCCTTGGCGCCGACTCGGGCGCCGGGCGGGGAGAGCAGGTGGACACGGGCAGACGCTTCCGGGGCCTTCGAGTGATGATCGCCGGGCTGGCGGTGCTGGGCTGGGCGGAGGCCGCCCCGGCCGTCCCGCTCACCTTCAACGGCACGGACGGGCTGGGCGTGCTCGAGGCCGACGCCCTCGCCTCCGGCCTGACCATCGAGATGCCGCGCATCCTGGACGACGCGGATCCCTTCCTCACCATCATCAGCCAGAACTTCCTCGAGGGCAGTGTCGAGCCGACGGATCCGACCCTCGACGTCCCGCACACCGCCGACTCGCTGTGGACGGCCGAGAACCAGAGCGGCATGGCGCTGGAGGGCGACACCTGGCTGGCCTTCATTCGCGAGGTCGAGCGCCCCGACGGCATCTTCTACGGCAATGGTACCGTCGGGCTCGACCTCGACCCCAGCGAGTGGGTGCTGCTCAAGGTCCTGAACGGGGGCGAGGCCTTCTACATCCCGTCCATCCTGATCGACGACTCGATCTTGGAGCCGGACGAGCGGGAGACCTTCACGCTGCCCTACTTCTTCACCGGCGAGATCCAGATCAGCGGCGATCAGCTCGCCCTGCCGCGCTGGCAGACCGCCCGCGGCTTCACCGTCGTGCCCGAGCCCGGCACGGCGCTGCTGCTGGGCCTCGGTCTCTGCGCGCTGGCGGCGTTGGGGCCGCGCCGATCGTGAGCCCGAGCGGTCGCCGCCGAGCCGGGCAGGCCGCGCTGCTCGGCCGGCTGGCGGTCGCCCTGGTCGCCGGATCGCTGGCGCTGCCCGCCCAGGCGGCGGACGAGGGCACGGTGCTGCGCCTGCGCGCCGAGCAGCTCGTCGAGGAGGGGCGCTGCCAGGAGGTCGAGCCGCTGCTGCGCCGCCTGCGCCGCGCCGGCCCCTACGACGCCGATGCCTCCTTCCTGGCGGGCATCTGTGCCATCCGGGAGCGGCGCTACGCCGATGCCGTGCCCGCACTCGAGCAGGTGCGCACGCTCGCGCCGGAGCGCGACGAGGCCCTGGTCTACCTGGGCATCGCCCACTACCAGCTCGGCGACACGGCCGCCGCCGAGAAGGTGCTCGCCGAGGCGACGCGCCGCCGGCCCCGGGACGCCGAGGCCCAGCTCTTCTACGGCCTCGCCCTGCTCCAGCGCGCCAAGGCCGCGGAGGCGGCGGCCGCCCTGGAGCAGGCGCACTCGCTGGATCCGGGTCGGGTGGATCCCGCCGCCAGCTACTTCGCGGGCCGCGCCTGGCAGCTGGCGGAAGATCGCGAGCGCGCCGAGCAGGCCCTGGCGCGCGTGGAGGAGGTGGCGCCCGACAGCGCCTGGGCCCTGGAGGCCGAGCGAGCGCTGGCCAGCCAGCGCTCGCGCTACCAGCCGCTCCGCCCCTGGGCCCGCTTCACGGCCGGCCTGGAGTACGACAGCAATGTGCTGCTGCGCGGCGAGGGGGTGATCCTGCCTCCCGGCATTCCCGCGGGATCGGGCCAGCAGGACGGCCGCGCCGCCTGGTACCTGCGCGGCGGCGCCGAGCTGCTGCGGGGCGAGCGCTGGGCGCTGGGCGCCGTCGCCGGCTACTACGGCAGCGCCCACTTCCAGCTGGGAGACTTCGACACCCACTATCCCTCGGTCGGGGGCTACGTCGACTACCTGGTCGGCGAGAGCACCTACCTGCGCTTCCAGCCGGACTTCTCCTACGCCTGGGTGGACTACGACGACTTCCTGCTGACCCCGGGCTTCACCGCCTCCCTTCACCACGACTACGAGGAGGCCGGCATCGGCCGCGCCTGGTTCCGCTTCGAGTACCGCGACTACCTCTTCCTCACGAATCCGACCAACAACCGCGACGGCTTCAACTACTTCGGCGGCTACGACCACGCCTTCTTCGTCACCGACACCACCGAGCTGCGCGGCAGCGTGGGCGGCCAGTTTTACGACGCGGTGCTTCCGGGCTATCGCTTCGCGGCGCCGGTGGTGCGGGCCGGAGGCACCCAACAGCTGCCGCTGCAGTCCACCTTCGACGTCGACTTCCTCTACAAGCACGAGTTCTACACGGGGCCCATCGTGGGCCTCAGCACGCCGCCCGGCAATCCGGGCCAGCGCGACGACGATCTCTTCCTGCTGGCCGCGGTGGTGGAGAAGCGCTTCACCAAGCGCCTGCTGGGCTCGATCCGCTACCGCTTCCAGCGCAACCTGTCGCCGGTCGACCAGTTCGATTTCGAGCGCCACATCGTGGGCGCCTTCGTCACCGTCGAGCTGGGCCCCTCGACCGAGCGCGGCTTCGACCTCGGGAGGCTCGTTCCGTGACCATCGCCCACATCGCCCGTCTTCTGCTCCCCGTTCTCCTGCTGGCCCCGTCCCTGGCCGCCGCCCAGCCCGAGCTGGGCCGGGTCAGCGCCGTGCGCGGCGAGGTCTACGCCGAGCGCGAGGGCGAGCCGCCCCGCCGCCTCGCCTGCCGCGATCCGATCCTGGCGGGCGACCGCGTGGTCACCTCGGACGGCTCCCGCGTGGGCTTCCTGATGGGCGAGCTCTTCACCCACGTGGCGGAGGGCTCGGCCCTGCGCGTCGACGAGGGCTCCGGAGCCGCCAGCCTGACGCTGGAGCGGGGGGCCACCCGCGTGATCGACGCGCGCGACTCGGGCGCGCAGGCCCGCCTGAAGGTGCTGAGCACCCAGGCCGACGTGCAGGGCAACGATCTCGAGGGCTACGTCTTCTCCGAGAAGATGGGTCCCTACGCCATGCTCTGCGAGTGGGACGACCCGCTCCGGGTACAGCGCGGTCCCGACGAGGCGCTGCTCGCCCAGCCCGGCCAGTGCGTGCTGTCGAAGCAGCGCGAGCCCCTCTACCTGGCCGAGGCCCACTCCGAGCGGCTCGGCCCGATCGACGCCGACGCCTGTGCGCCGACCGCCCTGATCGGCGACCTGGGCGCCCAGCTCTCGCCGGCCGACGTGGCCGCGGGCCCGATGCTCGGCCCCTGGTCGAGCGTGCCCAGCGCCGTCGACAGCGTGCTGCGCCAGCCCTGCGACATGCCCGGCTCGGGCTGCATCCTGGCCAGCGAGCTCCCGCCGGTGGGCGGAGGCCCGATCTTCCCCTGATCTCGCCCGATCGCCGGGCGCAGGGCCTCCGCCTCAGAAGCCCAGACCCAGGGTGCCGAAGTACTTGAAGTCGTTCGCCAGGCTCCCGGAGCGCGGCAGGTAGGACTGGAAATCGTTCTCGATGCCGAAGTTCAGGCTCAGCTTCGGGCTCTCGGTGAGGGTGAGCTTGACGTTGGCCTGGGTCAGGTTGCGGACGTCCCCCGGAAGGTTCACGAAAACCGGGAAGGTCTGATTCGAAGCGGTCAGCTCCAGGATCGACATGGGCCGCCAGGCCGCCTCGACTCCGACGACGCCGGTGAAGCGCTGGTCCTGGGCGCCCAGGATCTCGTGCTGGCTCGACAGGCCGGCCTTGACCCGCAGGTCGAACTTCTCGGTCTGGAAGATGTCGTAGCCGGGCCCCAGCGAGAAGATGAAGCGGTGCATCCAGGACTGGAACTGGTCGAAGTCGTACTGGGGCTCGACGAAGAAGAACCAGGGCGAGTCTCCGAACAGCCAGTCGTAGCGGGTGCGGATGCGGGCGTTGTTGTCCGTGGTGGCCTGGGGCGAGCCCGGCGGGTCGGTCACGGCCCGTGCCGTCTTGAAGATGAAGCGGCTGGTCCAGATCCAGCGTCGGAATTCGTTCTCGGTCTTCAGGGTTCCGCCGAGGATGATGTTGAAGTTGTCGGTGTTGCCGAAGGCGCCGTTGATGCCGAAGTTCACCTCGCGGTCCCAGCCGGCCAGGAAGCCGGTGTCGAAGACGCCGCGATCCGGCGGATCCGGGGGCTTCAGGCTCGCGACCGGGATCTCGATGCGGCCGAGCGTTGCGTGCTGGATCACGATCAGCTCCTCGGTGCGCTCGATCACCTCGCCGGTGACCTTGTCGCCGTCGGCGAGCTCGAAGGTCTCGGGCTCGGCGGCCGCGGGGGCCGCGAGCAGCAGGAGAAGGGGGAGCAGCAGGAGAGACGTAGACCGGGTGGGCATGCCAGCCTCCTTGTTGGGGGCCGGCAAAATCCGGCAGCTCGTCCGTTTTCGCAACCGGTCCTGAGCCGGTCCGGGCGGACCGGCGCTGGCTCAGAGGATGTCCAGGACGCGCAGGCGCTCGGCCACGAAGTCGATGATGCGGCCCCGGCCGAAGGGGCTGAGGTGGCCGCCGGCGAACCAGTGGATGGGGGGGTGCCCCCAGTGCTCCCACAGGGCGTGGGGGTGCTCCCGCGGCACGATGCGATCGCCGCGCCCGGCCACGATCGCCAGCCGCTCGCGGGGGGTACGCGGGCTGTGGGCCAGCGGCGAGTGGACCCGGAAGGCGGTCCGCAGCTCGTCGCGCGAGAAGGCCGGGGGCAGGCCCTGGCGGTGGTGGCGGCTGCGCATGAAGAAGCGCCAGGCCAGGTCGCCGATGCAGACCGGGGGCACCATCGGCACCACGAAGTCGAGGTCGTCGTAGAGGCCGGCCATCAGGGCCCCGATGTAGCCGCCCAGGGAGACGCCGAGGATGCCCACCGGGGCCTCGGTCTCGCGCCGCAGCCACTGCTGCAGGAGTCGCACCTCGAACACCGCCTGGCGCACCGCCTCCGCCAGCCGCCCCACGTCGGGCACCGCGAAGTGCTCTCCGGAGAAGCGGGCCCCCTGGGAGCGGCTGCCGTGGTGCGGCAGCGTGACCAGGGCGACGTCCAGCCCCAAGGCGAACCACTGGGCGGCCATCAGGACCAGCGCGTCGACGCGCGGGCGCCCCATGGCGAAGCCGTGCAGGGCGATCACCGTGGCCCGCGGCCGGCGCGGCCCGTGGACCCAGTGCTCGAAGCGCAGCGCGTCGCGGATGGCCCCGCCCCGGCCCCCGTTCTCGAAGGCCCGCTCGCTGGCGTAGGGCCGGTAGCGGATCGAGATCTCCCGGGCCATGACGGCACCACCGTCCAGGTTGCGGGCCCAGCTCGACGAGGCCGTCGCGCCGCCCGGGGCCTGGCAGAACGAGAAGAAGCGAGCCGGATTGCCGGCCAGCCTCTGGTCCGTGACGAGGTCGGCGGAGGCGCGCAGCTCCGGCAGCGCCTCCGGGGACGGCATGAGCAGTGCGTCCACCGCCATCTGCATGGCGCCGAGGACGGTCGCGTCGAGGGTGGTGCCGACGCGGGTCAGCCAGCGACCACCCCAGCCCTGGGTGGGGAGGGAGTCCAGCGGGATATCGGGCAGCTCTCGCAGCTCGGCCAGCACGGTCGCGACGCCCACTCTGCGCTCGGCGACGGCATTCGTCAAGACCCGTCGGCCCTCCCCGCCGCTCGACAGGCAGGGGCCCCCGACTACCTTTGAGGGCCTGATGCTCTCCCGCGTGGACCGGGCTCGCTATCACGCGCAACACGGCGCCATGCTGCTGCTGCTCGGCCCCTACATGGGCGCGTGGCACCGGATCCTGCGCCGGGATCTGCCGCGGGCGAGCCGCGATCAGGTCCAGGCCCTGCGCGACCGGCTGACCGGCCTGCTGGAGCGCGATCTCTCCCACGTCGAGCGGGGTCTCTACCCGCGCGAGCTGCTCTTCGGCCTGCCCCTGGGCGAGGCCCTTCGTCGGCTGCCCGACCTCCTGCGCGAGCAGCCGCGCGTGCTCTGGCGGATCGTGCGGGGGGCCCACGAGGACCTGCCGGCGAAGGTCGATCTGTCGGACTTCCCCCGCTACTACCGCCGCACCTTCCACTGGCAGAGCGACGGCTGGCTGTCGCTGCGCTCGGCTGCTCTCTACGACCTGGAGGTCGAGGCGCTCTTTGCCGGAACCGGGGACGTGATGCGCCGCATGGCGCTGCCGGCCCTGGTGGAGGAGCTGCGCGAGCGGCGCGGCGCCCGCGTGCTGGACGTGGCCTGCGGCACCGGTCGCTTCCTGCGCCACCTGGTCGAGGCGCTGCCCGGCCTGCGGCTGACGGGCCTGGACCTCTCGCCCTGGTACCTGTCGCGGGCCGAGCACCTGCTGCAGGCGGGGCACAGCGTCAGCCTGGTGGCCGACAACGCGGAGAGCATGCCCTTCCGCGACGACTACTTCGACGCCGCGAGCTGCGTCTTCCTGTTCCACGAGCTGCCGCCGGCCGCCCGCCGCGGCGTGATCGCAGAGGCGCGGCGCACGCTGGTGCCGGGCGGGCGCTTCGTGATCTGCGACGCGGCCCAGCTCTCGGACAGCCCGGAGCTGCGCCCCTTCCTGGAGTCCTTTCCCAAGCTCTACCACGAGCCCTACTTCCGGAGCTACATCCGCGACGACCTGGGCCGGCTGCTCGAGGCGGCGGGCTTCGAGGTCGAGTCCGTGGAGCCCGCCTTCCTCTCGAAGGTCGTGGTGGCCCGCAAGACCATCTCTCACTAGCAGGACGCGCGGCGTGCCCCTCGTGCCCCGAGGGCTCCGGAGCGCCCCCGGATCCGGTGAGAGGGCCGCGCGCAGCTTGCGCAGGCGCGTAGACCTTGCCGCTACGGGAAGTGGGGCACGCCGTAGCTGGAGCGGATCTCCTCGAAGGCCTCGACGTAGGGAGTGGGATCGCGGCTCCCCTGGGCGGCACTGCTCAGCCGGCGCAGGGCCAGCGCGCTGTAGCCGGCGCCCGCCTCGGCCCGGGCCGCCTCGATGCGCAGCTCCGGCGACACGGCCCCGGCGCCCCAGGATTCGTTGAGCAGCTCGCGCGCCCGCGCCGGGCGGCCGTCCTCCAGGTACAGCATCGCCAGGCGCACCGCGGCCTCGGCGTCCGGCACCGCGCGCAGGGCCGCCTTCTCGTAGCGGGCGATGGCGTCGGCGCGGTCGCCCCGCGCCTCGGCGAGGCGCGGCAGCCCGGCCAGCGGGGCGGGCTCCGCCGGGTCGAGCTCGATCACCCGCTGGTAGGCGGCCGCCGCCTCCTGGTCGCGCTGCTGGGCCTCGAGTGCGCGGCCGAGCGCAGCCCAGCCCCCCGGCAGCTCCTCATTGGCCGCGAGGGCGGCGCGGGCGTGGCGCTCCGCCGCGGCGGGGTCGCCCTGCTCGAGCGCGATGTCCGAGCGCGCCCAGCTCACCCAGCCTCCCATCTCTTCGTAGGGCTCGAGGACCTCGAGGGCCGCGGCGGGGTCGCCCTCGGCCAGCCGGCTGCGGGCCTCCATCGTCGCGTTGAGGGTCGGCATGCCTTCGGCCGGATCGAGACCTCCCACCCAGCCCAGCGGCTCGATTTCGCGGGTCGGCTCGGCGACCACGTAGCCCAGCGCCACCAGCTGGTCGCGCTCGTCGTCGGAGGGCGTCCGGCTCGGCGCCGGCGAGCGGGCGTTGGCCAGCCGCGTGTCGAGGCGGGCGTCGAGCTCGGCCACCACCTCGGGCTGCTCGGCCGCCAGGTTCCAGGTCTCCTTCGGGTCGGCGGCCAGGTCGTAGAGCTCGGGGCCCGTCTTGCGCAGGTAGCGCCAGCGCTCGTTGCGCAGGCCGAGCACCGGGCTCCAGCCGAAGTCGAGATGGGTGGCGAGGGTCTCGACGTAGGCCTCCAGCGGGTCCTCGCGCTCTCCCTGCATCCAGGGCGAGAGATCGACTCCGACCGCCCCGGGCAGGGGCGGCAGCTCGGCCAGGGCGAGCAGCGTCGGCGCCACGTCGACCAGACGCACCGGCGTCGAGACGACGCGGCCGCTGGGGACGCCGGTGCCGATGAAGATCAGCGGCACCCGCTGGGTGGCGTCGTAGACGCTCATGCTGTGGGTCAGCTCGCCGTGCTCGCCCAGGCTCTCGCCGTGGTCGCTCGTCACCGCGACCAGGGTTCCGCCGATCGAGAAGCGCTGCTCGACGGCCCGGAGGAAGCGACCGAGCTGCTCGTCGGCGAAGCGGATCTCCCCGGCGTAGGGCCCCGGCATGCTGGCGGCAGCGGAGTCGAAGAAGCCGACCTCGGCCTCGCTGGGCAGCGGAGCCGACGGCCTCTCGGCATAGCCGGGGGGCGGGTCGTAGGCCGCGTGGGGATCGTAGAGGTGGACCCAGAGGAAGAAGCGGTCCGGCGCGTCTTCCAGCCAGGCGAGGGCCGAATCCACCACGGCATCGGCGCGGCGCTCGGCGACGCCCCCGCCCGACGGGGCCGTGCGCCGATAGCCGAGGCGGTCGTCATAGTGCTGGAAGCCCTGGTCGAGCCCGTAGGGAGTGCCCAGCACGGAGGCCGCCACGAAGGCCGCCGTGGCGAAGCCCGCCGCCTCGAAGTGCTCGGCGAGGGTGGCGAAGGCCGGGTCGAGCGCGTAGCTGCCGTTGTGGTGCACCCCGTGCTGGACGGGATCGAGACCGGTGTGGATCGAGGCGTGGGAGGGCAGGGTGATCGGGGTCGGGGCGATGGCGTGCTCGAAGCGCGTGCCTTCCGCGGCCAGCGCGTCGAGGGTCGGCGTCTTCACGTGCTCGGCGCCGTAGGCGCCGACGTAGTCCGCGCGCAGCGTATCGATGGTGACCAGGATGACGCGGTCGGGTCCCGCGACGAGGGGCAGGGCCTCCTCCGGCGAGATCTCCGGCCCGCTCGCACAGCCCGCGAGCAGCAGGCTCGCCGCGAGCGCGGCCGACCCGCAGCGAGCGCGCCGGATGCGATCAGTCATGGCCCGGATCATAGGCCCTCGCCCGTTCCGCGCCCCGCGGGCCCGCGAGCTGCAGCAGCGCCGGCAGGATCACCAGGTTCGCGAGCAGCGTCATGGCGATGCCCAGCGTCAGCAGCCGACCCAGGCTCGCCATGCCCAGGTGGCTGGACAGGCCGAGCGTGCCGAAGCTGCCGATGGTGGTGAGGGCGCTCACCAGCACGGCTCGCGCCGTGCCGGTTCCCAGCAGGTCCGTGCCTGCGGCCGGCGCCTCCGCGAAGCGGTAGATCAGGTGGATCGCGCTGTCCACGCCCATGCCCAAGAGCAGCGGGATCACGATCACGTTGGCGAAGTTGAGCGGAATGCCCAGCAGAACGGCCGCCGCGCCGGTGAAGAGCGCAGCCAGACCGAGCGGGACGGCCACCAGCAGCGCGGCCGAGAGCCGGCGCCAGAGCAGCAGCAGCAGCAGCAGGATCGCGAAGCCGGCGCCGAGCAGCGCCTCGCGCAGGGCCGTCACGACCGCGCGTCCCGATTCCAGGATCACCAGGCCCTCCCCGAAGGCATCCGGGGCGATGCGCTGCACGGCCGCCACGTAGCTCTCCAGGTCGCGGTTGTCCGAGAGGTCTCCCCGGGGATACACCTCGACGCGTACCCGGCCGTCGCGCGCGACCATGCGCTCGACCAGGTCTCCCGGCAGGTCCGCGAGCTCCACCGTCTCGGCCCGCAGGGCGGCCCGCAGCCGGCGCAGGCGCTCGGGGAGTGCGCCCAAGAGGCTCTGCTCCAGGCGCAGCAGGTCTGCCTCCCGGGCGCCGCCGAGGAAGTGGTCGAGAGCCCGGCGCAGGCGCTCGGCCTGCAAGGCCAGCGCCGGGCTCACCCGCTCCTGGGGCAGCCGGGCCAGCGCGGCCCGCAGCTCGCCCAGGCCCGCCGCACGCTGCATCGGGCTGGGCGCGAAGGACTCGGGCTCGAGCTCCAGGGCCGGGCCCAGCAGCAGCTCGGCGTCGGCGAGGACGGCGAGCTTCTCCGGCTGCCTCTCGGGCAGGAAGTCGCCGAGCGTCACGGTGTAGTCGACCTGCTCGAGCGACTCCAGGCGCTGCGCCACCTCCATGGCCAGCCCGCGGTCGCCGGCCAGGACGTTCACGTTCCAGGGGAAGGCGTCGCCGGACTCCAGCATCTCGTAGAAGGCCTGGACCGACTGGGCCGAGGGATCGCGCATGCGCAGGGGGTTCGGGTCGAACTCCAGGCGGGTGCACAGGGCCGCCGCGACCAGAGCCAGCGCCAGCGCGGCGATCGCCACCGCCCGGGCGTGGCGCAGCGGCAGCGCCCGCAGTCGCTGCAGCGCCCGGGACGGCGGGGGCGCCGGCCCCGGCGGCGGGCTCGGCCAGAGCGCCAGCAGGGCGGGCAGCAGGGTCAGATTGAGCGCGAGGCTGACCAGCATGCCCGCCCCGGCGATCAGGCCGAGCTCGGCGACGCCGGCGAAGTCGGTCGGCAGGAAGGCGAAGAAACCGATCGCCGTGGTCACGGTGCACAGGGTCAATGCGCCACCGAGCCGGGTGCCCGCGGCGACCACCGCCTCGGCGCGCGCATGACCGCTCGCGAGCGCCTCGCGGTAGCGGACCAGGTAGTGCAGCGCGTAGTTGATGCCGAGGCCGACGTAGAGCACCGCGAACGCGATCGAGATCAGGTTGAGATAGCCCACCGCGAGGGTCGCGGCGCCGGCCGACAGCGCCATCCCGACCGCGAGCGTCGCCAGCGCCACCGCCAGCAGCCGGGCCGAGCGCAGGGCGACGTAGAGCACGAGGCACACCAGCGACAGGGCGGCGATTCCGGCGCGCTGGGCGCCGCCGAGCGCGCTGACCAGCTCCTCGTGCTGCAGCGCCACCTTGCCGGTGATGCGCACCCGGGTCGCCGGGTGGTCGGTCTGCAGCCGGGCCACGGTGTCGCGCAGCGCCTGCAGCGGCGCGCGACCGGCCATCACCCGATCGTAGTCGAGCCGTGGCGCGGCGACGACCAGGGCCCGCGCCGGCGATCCGCCGAGCGCATCCTCGCCGCGCATCAGCCGCTGCCAGGAGAGCACCCGGTCGCCCGTGCCGGGCTCGACCACCCGTGCCGTCGCCGCGAACACGGGCTCGAGCTCGGCGAGCCCGCCGCCGCGCCGCTCGACCACGTCGGTGAGCAGGCCGAAGTAGCCGGCGAGCGAGGGCTCGGCGGCCAGCCGCGCGAGCAGTGGCTGGGCCGCGGCCAGGCGGTCGCCGAGCTCGGCGAGGCGCTCGGGGCTCAGGTACAGCAGCGCGTGGCGCTCGAGGAAGTCGCTGCCGCGCGGGCGGTAGACGAGGGGGAAGGTCGCCTGCTGGCGCTCGAGCGCGGCGGCGAGGCGCTCGGCCTCGGCGGCGGCGAAGGCCGGTGCCGGCGCCGCCACCACCGCGCCCAGGGTGTCGCAGTACTGCGGGAAGCGCGCGGTGTAGCGCGCGGAGGCCAGGCGGACCGGCCGGTCCGC
>CAZYOL010000135.1:0-12095 GCA_964649065.1 uncultured Spirochaetales bacterium | reverse complement strand
GGCGCAGGCCGTGGCCGTGGCCACGCCGTGCTGGCCGGCCCCGGTCTCCGCGATGACCCGCGGCTTGCCCATGTGGCGCGCGAGCAGGCACTGCCCGAGCACGTTGTTGATCTTGTGGGCTCCGGTGTGCGCCAGGTCCTCGCGTTTCAGGTAGATCTTGGCGCCGCCCAGGGCGCGCGTCAGGCGGCGGGCGAAGTAGAGCGGAGTCGGGCGCCCGGCGTAGGTCGCCAGCAGCTCGTCGAGCTCCCGGCAGAAGTCCGGGCTCGCGCTGACGCGCGGATAGGCCTCCGCCAGCTCGTCCAGGGCGGCGACCAGGGTCTCCGGCACGTAGCGACCGCCGAAGTCTCCGAAGTGTCCTCGCTCGTCGGCGCGGCTCTTCATCTCTCTACTCCTCGGCGGCGCGCACGGCCTCGACGAAGGCCTTCATGCGCTTCGGGTCCTTGCGATGTTCGGCGCCTTCGACCCCCGTGGCGACGTCGACGCCCCAGGGCAGCAGGTCTCCCAGCGACTCGATGGCCTGCCCCACAGTGTCCGGCGTGAGGCCGCCCGCCAGGATCACGTCGTGGCCGCTGGCGATCAGCTCGGACGCGTCGGCCCAGTTCCAGGCCTTGCCCTTGCCGCCGCCCTCGCTGGGGTGGTCGAGCAGCAGGATCGTCCCCGGAAACTCGTCGGCGGCCTCGGGATCGGCCCCCCGGATCGCCTTGATCACCGGCAGGTCCACCGCCTCGACCTCCTCCTCGCTCTCGGTGCCGTGGAACTGCAGCCGCTCCAGCTCGCAGCGCCGGAGCACCCGCTCGATCTCCTCGGGCAACGCGTCGCGGAAGACGCCCACGCGCTCGGCCCGGCCCTCGAGGACCTGACAGATGGCCTCGGCCCGCTTGAGGTCGAGGGCCCGCGGAGAGCCCGGGACGAAGTTCAGGCCCACCAGACCGGCGCCGGCGTCCACCGCGGCCCGGGCGTCGTCCGGATGGATCACCCCGCAGATCTTGATTCGAACCCTGCCGCTCACGCCCTCCTCCGTAGCCCGGCCAGGGCCCCCTCGAGATCGGCCTCGCGCATCAGGGCCTCCCCCACCAGGAAGGCCTGCGCCCCGGCCGCCTCGAGTCGCGCGACGTCCCGTGGCGTGAAGATGCCACTTTCGGCGACCACGACGACCCCTTCGGGAAGCCGACCGGCCAGCTTCTCGGTCACCGCGAGATCGACCTCGAAGCTGCGCAGGTCGCGGTTGTTGATGCCGACCAGGTCGGCTCCGGCCGCCAGCGCCACCTCCAGCTCGGCCTCGTCGTGAACCTCGACCAGCACGTCGAGGCCCAGCCCCCGCGCGTGGGCCGCCAGCTGCTGGAGCGCCTCGCACGACAGCGCCGCGACGATCAGCAGCACCGCATCCGCCCCCGCCGCCCTGGCCTCTTCGATCTGGTAGGCGTCGATCAGGAAATCCTTGCGCAGGAGGGGCAGCGCGACGCTGCGACGCACCCGGCCCAGGAAGTCGAGCTCGCCGCCGAAGTAGCGCTCGTCGGTGAGGACCGAGAGGGCCGCGGCGCCCCCTGCGGAGTAGGCCCGGGCACAGGCCTCCGGGTCGAAATCCGCGCGGATCTCGCCCCGGCTCGGCGAGCGGCGCTTCAGCTCGGCCACGATCCGCGGCGGCGGACCGCTCTCCAGAGCCGCGCGGAAGCCCCGGCAGGCCGGCGCCTCCCGCGCGGCCCGGGCCAGCTCGGCCTGCGGGCGCCGGCTGCGCGCCCGCTCCACCTCGACCCGCTTGTGGGCCAGGATCTCGGCGAGGATCGTCACCGGGCCGCCTCCTGCGTGGCCCGGACCAGCCGCTCCAGGCGCTCCCGGGCGGCGCCGGAGTCGAGGCTCTCGCAGGCGCGCCCGAGCCCTTCGCGCAGGTCCGCGGCCGCGCCCGCCACCCACAGCGCCGCCCCGGCGTTGAGCGCGACGATGTCGCGGCGCGGCCCGCCGGCACCGGCCAGCAGCGCTCGCACCAGCTCCGCGTTCTCGGCCGCGTCGCCTCCGCGCAGCTCGTCGAGCTTGGAGGCGGCGATGCCGAGTTGCTGCGGCTCGATCTGCAGGCCCTGCACGCGCCCGGCCTGCAGCAGCGCGGCCCGGGTCGCTCCCGTGGTGGTGATCTCGTCGAGGCCGTCGCAGCCGTGCACCACCAGCGCCCGCTCCGCTCCGAGCGACCCCAGTGCGGCCGCCAGGGGCTCGACCAGCGACTCCGCGTAGACCCCGACCAGCTGGAAGCGAACGCCCACCGGATTGAGCAGCGGCCCCAGGCAGTTCATCAGGGTGCGCACGCCGAGCTCCCGGCGCAGCGCCGCCACGTGCCGCAGGGCCGGGTGTGCGCGACGGGCGAAGAAGGGGGCGATGCCCACCTCGGCCAGGATGCGCGCCGAGGTCTCCACCGGGAGGTCGACCGCCACCCCCAGGGCCTCGAGCACGTCGATGCTGCCGCAGCGCCCCGAGGCCGCCCGATTGCCGTGCTTGGCCACGGGCACGCCCGCGCCGGCCACGACCAGGGCCGCGGCCGTCGAGAGGTTGAAGGTGCTGGCGCCGTCCCCGCCGGTGCCGCTGGTGTCGACGGCCCGGCGGTCGACCGCCGGCGCCGGCGCCGCGCAGCGCCGCAGTGCCCGCGCCGCGGCGACGATCTCGCCCACGCTCTCGCCCCGCGTGCGCAGGGCCACCAGCAGGCCCGCCACCTGCAACGGCGAGGCCTCGCCCCGGGTGATCTCCTCGAAGGCGGCCTCCAGAGCCGGGCCGGCGACCTCCCGGCCCGCCACCGCCGCCTCGAGCGCGGCCTGCAGGCTCATGCCGCCGCCCGGATCCCGCAGCGCTCCAGGAAATTGGAGAGCAGGGTCTTGCCCACGCGCGTCAGGATCGATTCCGGGTGGAACTGGACGCCCTCGAGGGGCAGCTCGCGATGGCGCAGGCCCATCAGCTCCCCATCGGCCGTGTGGGCCGTGGCCTCGAGCGACTCGGGGAGCGAGTCCTCCGCGAGCACCAGGGAGTGGTAGCGGGTGGCCTCCAGGGGATTCGGGCAGCCGCGGAAGACGCCCTTCCCGTCGTGGGAGATGGCCGAGGTCTTGCCGTGCATGATGCGGCGCGCACGGGCCATGCGGGCGCCGAAGGCCACGCCCAGGGCCTGGTGCCCCAGACAGACTCCGAGCAGGGGAAGGCGCTCTTCCGCGCAGACCCGTACCGCCTCGAGCGAGACACCCGCCCCGCTGGGCTCGCCCGGCCCCGGGGAGATCACCACACCGAGGGGCCGCCGCGCGGTGATGCCCTCCGCATCGATGGCGTCGTTGCGCAGGGTCTCGACCTCGGCGCCCAGCTCGGAGAGGTACTGCACGAGGTTGTATGTGAAGGAGTCGTAGTTGTCGATCATCAGGAGCATGAGCGGTCGACCTGTGCTCAGTCCACTCCCTCGCGCGCCAGATCGATGGCCTCGATCAGCGCACGGGCCTTGCTCAGGGTCTCCTGGAACTCGGACTCCGGATCCGAATCGGCCACGATGCCGGCGCCCGCCTGGAGGAAGATCTCGCCGTCCTTCACGACCATCGTGCGGATGGCGATCGCCGTATCCATGTTGCCGCTGTAGTCCACGTAGCCGATGCAGCCTCCGTAGACCCCGCGGCGCGTGGCCTCCAGCTCGTCGATGATCTCCATGGCGCGCACCTTGGGCGCCCCGCTGAGGGTACCGGCGGGGAAGGTGGCCCGGAGCAGATCGAGCCAGTCGCGGCCCTGCCGCAGCCGGCCCTGCACGTTCGAGACGATGTGCATGACGTGCGAGTAGCGCTCGATCACCGAGAACTCGTTCACCTCCACGCTCCCGACCTCTGCGACCCGACCCACGTCGTTGCGACCCAGATCCACCAGCATCACGTGCTCGGCCACCTCCTTCGGGTCCGCCAGAAGCTCCTGCTCGAGGCGCTGGTCTTCGGCCTCCGAGCGCCCCCGGGGCCGGGTGCCGGCGATCGGCCGCAGGTCGATCTTGCCGTTCTCCAGCCGCACGTGGATCTCGGGGGAGGAGCCGATGACCACCGCTCCCTCGCAGCGGAGCAGGAAGAGATAGGGGCTCGGGTTGATGCGACGCAGCAGGCGGTAGATGGCGAAGGGATCGGCCTGGAGCGGCAGCCGGAAGAGCTGCGAGAGCACCACCTGGAAGACGTCGCCGGCCTCGATGTAGTCCTTCGCCCGCTTCACGATCTCGTGGAAGGCCTCCTGGGTCATGCTGCGCTTGACGTCCATCGGCGCCCGCACGGGGCTCTGCGCAGGCTCTGCGGGCAGGGACTCGCGCAGCTTGCGCACGGTCGCCTCCACCGCCGCGGCCGCCTCCCGGTAGAGGTTCGCCGGATCCTCGCCCTCCCGGATCTCCACCTGTCGGATCACCAGAGCCGTCTGCCGCACCCGGTCGTGGACGACCACGGTCTCCGGCAGGGAGAACCACAGCTCCGGCAGCCCCACCGGATCCGGATTCGCATCCGGGAGGCGCTCGACGAAGCGCACCCAGTCGTAGCTGACGAGTCCCACCGCACCGCCCAGGAAGCGCGGCAGATCCGCCGCCTCCGGCAGCGCCACCCGGTAGCGACCCAGGGCCTCCCGCAGCGGCTCGAGCGGATCGCCGTCGACCTCCAGCACCTCGCGCTGCCCGTTCCGGTGCCTCGCGACGCGGCGTCCCCGGGCCGGTTAGATGGCCCGCTAGCCACTGCCCTGTAAGGTGTAGCGGGCCCACTTCTCTCCCCCCTGAACCGACTCGAAGAGAAAGCTGGTGCGCCCGTCGTCGAGGCGCCGGAAGAGCGAGAGGGGCGTGTCGAGATCGGCGGCCATCTCGCGCACGACCGGGACGAGGTTCCCCTTGCGGGCGAGATCCTCGAAGGCTTCCTGGGTGGTGAGGAGCACGACTTCCTGCGGCGCGAGCGGTGGCCGGCCGATTGGGGGGTCCATTCGAGAAAATGACGCAGAACGGCACGGGCTTCAATCGGCTCCGAAGGCGGCCAACAGCCCCCGGCCCTCGCGCCGCAGCCGCGACGCCCGGCCGGCCGCCGCGGCGCGCCCCAGGCCCACCAGCTCGTAGCGGAAGGAGACCGAGACGCCCCGCACGCGATCCTGGGCGACCTCGACGCCCGCGCTCCAGCAGCGGCAGCGCGACAGGTACTCGATGCCGCCGCGATTCGCGATCAGCAGCGACTCCTCGAAGGAGAAGCCCCCGCGGTAGGTCAGGGACCAGCGCTCGCTGAGCGTGAGTCGCAGCGAGCCGACGATCTGATTGACCCGATCGAACTCGTCCGTGAAGCTGCCGTAACGCCTGGGGGCGAAGGTGAAGTCCTCGAAGAAGCGGCCCACCCGGCGCAGGTAGCGATAGCCGATCCCGGCCCGGTGCCCGCCCGGAAAGCGCCACTCGAGGTCGACCAGCGCCTCGTCGACCTCGCCCGCTTCCGGGTCGATGCCCAGGATGAAGCGGGTGTCGGCGCGCTCCCAGGGCCGCAGGTGGGCATCCAGGTAGATCACGCCGAAGTCCCCGCTGGCGGCGTCGTACTGGCTGGAGATCACCCAGTCGGCGAAGAGCCGCGGCGCCCCTCCGCCGCGGGGCGTGCGGTAGAGGCGGTTTCCCAGCTCCACGGTCACGCCGTTGAAGGCGGGGATGCGGTCGGCGGGATCGAGCACCACGTTGTCGAGGTCGAGCTGCCGCAGCCGGCGCTGGGGCACCGCCGTCTCGGGCACGAAGATCGGGTTGCCCTGCTGGTCGCGACCCAGCACGAAGGCCCAGCCCACGCGGGGCTCGAGCACGTGGACCCAGCCGTTGCCGAAGCGCCGGCGCAGCCGCGTGCGCAGGTCGGCGCGCCCGATGAAGAGGCCGCGCTCCTGGAAGCTCAGCTCGCGACTCTCGTAGAGGGTCTGGTGCCAGCCCACCTCCGGGTAGAACTCGAGGAGGTCGAAGAGCCGCAGCGGCTTGCCGATCCTCGGCGTCATCAGCACCCGGTGGCCGCGGTCGATCAAAGGCTCGCCCTCCTGGAAGAGCCCGTCGCCCTCGCTGCCGCCGCTGGCGGCGTTGTCCGCGTTCGGGTCGGGGTTGGCCGCCGGATCGAAGTCGAACTCCTGCTCGTCGGGCAGCGAGTCCACCCCCGTGTCGAGGAAGAGGCCCCCGACGGGCACGCCGGTGGGCCGCTCTTCGAGCGCTTCGCCGAGGGCGTCGTAGTAGGTGTACCGGAGGCCCAGGGCGGGGACGACGGCGGGCCCGCGCGGCGCCTGCAGCGGCACGGGCAGGGCCGCGGCGTCGACCTGGGGGAAGCGCTGCAACACCAGATCGTCCCGGTCCTGATCGTCCGGATTCTGCAGGTCGTCGCCGAAGGCGACCGCGGCCGTCAGGCCGAGCACGCCGCTGGGAGCGAAGGCCCCCGACACGAAGGCCGTCGACTCCAGGAAGCGCTGGGTGCGCGCGCGCCCCAGGCCCTCGAAGTCCGTGGGGTACTGGTTGTCCGAGACGAGCTGGACGTCCGTCTTGGCGCGCAGGGAGAGCGGCAGGAAGAAGTCCTGGCGCGCCTTGGCGGCCCAGCGCGCGCGCCCGAAGGGCTCCGCGTCGGAGTTCGGGTCGATGCCGAGGTCGTAGAGGAAGGAGCCGAAGAGCGCTCCTTCGGACTCGGCGCCCAGCACGTAGTCGGCCTCCAGGTCGACCTTGCCGCCCCGCTTCTCCAGCCAGCGCGGCGTGAAGGTCAGGTTCAGGGGGTCGCCGACGGCGACGAAGACGGGCAGGCCCAGCTCCGCGCCGTTGCGCTGGGAGTAGTCGATCTCGGGCAGCAGCAGACCCGACTGCCGCTCCGTCTTCACCGGGTAGACGAGCCGGGGCGCCCAGAGCACGGGGATCCCCAGCACCTCGAAGCGCGCGTCGCGCGCCGTGCCGTAGCCCTCGACCTCCAGGGCAGCCTCTTCGGCCCGGATCGCCCAGGGCGGAGGGGCGTCCGGGTCCCGGCAGCGGCAGGTGGTGAAGCGAGCGTCGCGGAAGGCGTAGCGCGCGTCGCCGGTCTTCTCGATGCGCGCGCCCTCGGCGCGGAAGCCGGTCTGCTCCGAGTCGTAGCTCCCGCCCAGGAGCACCCCGGTGAAGCTGCGCAGGTCGATCGAGAGCCACTCCGCGCGCAGGGTGTCCGAGCCGTCGACGAGCACCACCCTGCCCTGGGCGATGCCCCGGCGCGTGGCCTCGCCCAGCACCACGCGATCCGCGCGCAGCGACCGAGGGCCCTGCTCGATGACCACCTCGCCGCGCGCGACGAAGACGCCGCGACGACCGTCGTAGTCGATGCGCTCGGCGCGGATCGAGACGGGCTCGGGCGGTGCCCCGGCGCCGGCGGCCCCCGCGACGAGCAGGATCCACGCCGCCAGGATCTTGTACAACCCGGGCATCCCCCACCGGACGGGCCCGGTGGGACACTAACAAACTAGGCTTCCAGGCAGGCGGACAGGGACTCGACGTCCTTGGCGATCAGCTGCTCGTCGACCAGCCGGAGGACCTTGCGCTCGAAGAGCTGGTGCATCGCCCGGTGCGCCTCGAGCATGGTCAGCCCGGAGTCCTCGGCGATGCGGGCCAGCGTCGTCTGGATGCGGATGCGCCCCTCCTCGGGCAGCGCCTGGCGCACGAGCGTGCGCACCACGGGCTGCAGCAGGTCGTCGACGCCCAGGGCCGCCAGCCGGCGCTCGGCCTCCACCAGCCTCGCCACCAGCACGCGGATCAGGCGGATCGCGATCTGGGGCTCGGCCAGGCACATCGACTCGAGGGTGTCCCGATCCAGCTCCAGGACGCGGGTCGCGCTGGCCGCCACGGCGCGAAGGCCGCTCGGGCGGCCGGCGCAGAGGGCCAGCTCCCCGAAGAAGTCTCCCGGACCCAGCCGGGAGACGACCCGCTGCTCCGAGCCGCCGCGGCGGATCAGCTCGACCTCGCCGGCCTGGATCACGTAGATGTGGTCGCCGCCTCCGGACTCGTCGAAGACCAGCTCCCCGGGCTCGAGGACGCGGACGTAGCTGCTGCGGACGCGGAACTCCGTGTCCTCTCCGGGACGAGCGCTCACGATGCCTTCTCCCCTGAGGGAGGGGGTTCGGAAGGCCCGGTCCTCGGCTTTAGCGGGGGCCGGGAGCGCCGGGACTCGCCTACGATCCCGAGAGGAAGGGGGAGACGATCTCCTCGAGCTCGTCGTGCTCGATCAGCCCGACGTGCAGGGAGTCGATCCGGCCCTCGGGGTCGATCAGCACCAGGGTCGGGAAGCCGACCACCCCGAACTCCCGCGCCAGGGCCTCGTCGCCGAGCAGGACCGTGTACTCGATGCCCTGGTCGGCGGCCCACGGGCCCACGACCTCGGCCCCCTCCACGTCGACCGCCACGCCCAGCACGGCCAGGTCTTCCCGCGCCCGGTGCGCCTTCCAGAGGGCATTGAGCTCCGGCACCTGGTAGACGCAGGGGGGACACCAGGTGGCCCAGAAGTCGATCAGCACGGGCCGCCCGCGGAAGTCGGCGAGGCTCACCTGGGCACCGTCGAGGTCGGGCAGCGACAGCGCCGGAGTGGCCTGCGAGGCTCCCTCCCCATCCGCGACGCCGGCGGAGTCCTGGCAGGCCAGGGCGCCGGCACACAGCGCCAGCGCCAGCCAGCGGGCCGGGCCCTTCACTGGAGCGACGCCTCCGCCGCGGCCAGCCAATGGGCCAGGAACTGGAACTTCCGGTTCAGCACGCTCAGCTGATCCGTCAGCACCAGCAGGCCGACTCCGACGATGATCGCCCCGCAGACGATCTCCAGCTTGCGGAAGTGGATCTTGAGGCGATCGAAGGCCTCGAAGAAGTACTCGATGCTGAGGCCCGCCAGCAGAAAGGGCACCGCCAGGCCCGCCGAGTAGATCGACAGCAGCGCCACGCCCTCGAGCACGGTCTCCTTGCTACCGGCCACGGTGAGGATGGTGGCCAGGATGGGACCGATGCAGGGAGACCAGCCGAAGGCGAAGGCGGCGCCGATCAGGAAGGCGCTCATCGCGCTGCCGTGGCGGACGGGAAGCTGCACGCGCGTGTCCCGGTAGAGGGCCCGGATCCGGAAGAGACCGGTCATGTGCAGACCCAGCAGCACGACGACCAGGCCCGCGATCTGGGCGACGCCGAACTCCAGGCCCAGCAGCTCGGCCCGCCAGGTCCGGAGCATGCGGCCCGCCGCAACGGCGCCGACCCCCAGGACCACGAAGACGGTCGAGAAGCCGCAGACGAAGGACAGGCAGGCCGCCAGCACCCGGCGGCGCAGCTCGCCGCGGTCTGCCGACTCCTGCATCTCCTCCACGGAGATGCCCGAGACCATCGACAGGTAGGCCGGCATCAACGGCAGGACGCAGGGAGACAGGACCGAGAGGAGCCCGGCCACGAAGGCGAGATAGACGGATTGAGACCCCAGCTCGCTCATGGCACCCGCCCCCAGAGTCGCCGGTCGGGGCGGAAGGCGCCACCAGCCCCCCTGGGACGCGCGGCGGCGCGTCCCAGGAGGAGCTGCCGAGGCCAGAGGCGCAGCGGGGAGAGCTAGAAGCTCTCCTCCATGATGGGCGGCTCCGCGGCCACGTTGTAGGGGTCCTCGTAGCCGGGCGCTCGCCCGAGGAACTCGAGCTGGTCCTCGCCCCGGAGGTGCGAGGGCAGCAGCACGTAGTCCCCGCGCACGGCCGGCGTGATCACGCCGTTGATCACCGCCGAGTCTCCCCCGGAGAGCCCCCAGGCCATGCCCCCGAAGACCAGTCCGAGCGTGGCGTAGGTCATCTTGACCGGGCTGTAGAGCAGCGTTCCGAAGGCGGCCAGTGCGCCCCAGCCGCCCTGCCGCGCCGTGCTCTCCGCATGGGCGGGCCCGGCGAAGAGCGCCAGCGCCACACCGCCAGCGAGCAGCGCATTCCGCATGCGCCGCGGTACGAACGGGATTCTGTTCATGATCGACCTCTCACGTCTTGTGGCGGCACGAGCCGCCTTCCCCCATGCGGGAGAATGACGTGCGGCCGCAGCTCGTCAAGACACCGTTTGAGGGAACGCCGTCTCAGAAGTGCCGGTCGCTGTCGATCAGAAGCGTCACCGGCCCGGTGTTGGTCAGCTCGACCTCCATCGTCGAGCGGAACCTTCCGGTGACGACGGTCACACCCTGTTCGCGGGCCTCTTCGACCAGGAGATCGAGCAGGGGCGCCGCCTGATCGGCCGGCGCGGCGGCCGTGAAGGAAGGCCGCCGTCCCTGCCGCGTGTCACCCAGGAGGGTGAAGTTCGAGACCACGCCCAGCGCGCCGCCGACCTGGAGCAAGGAGCGGCTCATGCGCCCGCTGTCGTCCTCGAAGACGCGCAGCGCGACGAGGCGACGCGCCAGCCCGCGGGCCGCCTCGGAGTCGTCGCCTCGCGCCACGCCGACCAGCGCCAGCAGCCCGCGCCCCATCCGGGCCAGCTCGTCCTCGCCCACGCGGATGCGGGCCTCGCGCACGCGCTGCACCACCGCGCGCACGCCCTACAGCTCCTGCTGGTCGCGGAAGCGCCCGCCGTAGCGGGCCTCGCCCTCCGTGCGCATCAGCACGATCTGGCACAGCCGCACCCCCGCGTGGATGTGCAGGGGGTGACCCGAGACGTTGCTCATCTCGAGCACCTGGCGGTTCGAGACGCCGGGCTGCACGAAGGCGGAGGTCACGTGGATCATCAGGCCGAGCCGCGCGAAGCGGCTACGTCCCTCGAGGAACCCGCACAGGTCGGGCGGCAGCGTCAGGCGCTCCCGGGTGATGCCGTGAATCGTGTTGCCCGGGGCCAGCTCGTAGGGCTGCTCCAGCGAGTGGAGCCGCGTGTACTGCCGGAAGTCGACCTCCTCGGCCAGCTCGATGGGCCGCCGGTCCGGCTCGATCACGCGGATCTGGTCGCCCAGGGTCAGGTCGATCGAGGCGGCCCCGACCTGGTCGGTCGCGAAGGGCTCGATGCGCAGGCGCCCGGCGTCGATCTCGGCGAGGATCGCCTCGCGCGTGAGAACGGTCATCGGCCGCCGCATGATACCGTAGCCGCATGCGGCATCCCTACTTCGCCCTGCCGCCGCCGCTGGTGATCGGACACCGCGGCTGTGCCGGCCTGGCTCCGGAGAACACCGCGGTCTCCTTCGCCCGGGGCGTGCGGGAAGGCGCGGTGATCCTCGAGAGCGACGTCCACCTGAGCCGCGACGGCGTACCCGTCCTGGTGCACGACGACCGGGTCGACCGCGTCAGCGACGGGACCGGGGCGGTTCGCGAGCTGCGCCTGGAGGAGCTGCGCCAGCTCGACTTCGGCTATCGCTTCAGTCCCGACGGAGGTGAGAGCTTCCCCTTTCGCGGGCAGGGAATTGGCGTCGCCACCCTCGAGGAGATTCTCGAGGCACACCCGGGCCTCCGGCTCAACCTGGAGCTCAAGGATCCGGTGCCGGGCATCGTCGAGCGCACGCTCGACGTGATTCGCCGGGCGGGCCGCGAGCAGCTCACCCTGCTCACCGCCGAGAAGGACGAGCTGATGGCGGAGCTGCGCGCGGTGCTGGCCCAGACCGGGGCGGGCGTCGCCCAGGGCGCCTCGGTGGGCGACGTGGTCGCCTTCCTGAAGGCCGCGGGCGAGGGAGTCGCGCCGCCGGACGGTCCGATGGCGCTGCAGATCCCCGCGGACTTCTCCGGGCAGCCGCTGGTCACGCCGGAGCTGGTCGAGCACGCGCATCGCCACGACATCCAGGTGCACGTCTGGACCGTGAACGAGGTCGAGGAGATGCAGCGCCTCCTCGACCTGGGCGTGGACGGCCTGATCTCGGACTTCCCGGGCCGCGTCGCCGAGGTGGTGGCCCGGCGCAGCGAGGGCTGACGCCCGGCGTGGAGCCGGGTCCGCCCTCGCCTTTCCTGGCGGCGCAGCTCGGCTCGCTGCTGCGGGTCGCCCGCCTGGGGCCCGTGGCCGACCTGGCCTGCGGGCGCGGCCGTCAGGCCGTCGCCGCGGCCGAGGCCGGGGCTCGCGTGGTGGGCTTCGACCGCAGCGAAGACGCCCTGCGCGAGCTCGCGGCGCGGGCCGCGCGCCGCGCGGTGTGCGGTGCCGGGGTGCGGGGCGAGCTCGTGGCGGGGCCGGGAATCCC
>CAZYOL010000134.1:0-12129 GCA_964649065.1 uncultured Spirochaetales bacterium | reverse complement strand
CTCGCCTGCGGCTCGCTGCGCGCTTCGCTTGCGGTGCTTGCCTAGCTGCAGTCCTGCACGTAGCCGAGGGCCTTCAGGGCCTCGCAGTCCGAGGCCGAGACCTCGGCCTCCTCGGCCTCCACCGCCTTGCTCTGGGCCAGGGTCACCTGGCCGTCGGCCTCGCGGCGGAGGGCCGCGGCCTGCTCCGGCCGGCGCTCCACCACGTTGGAGCGCTCCGCCGGATCCGCGCCCACCTCGAAGAGCTCGACCTCCGGGAGACCGCGCGGATTGCCGGCGTTCGCCTCGATCAGCTTCCACTGGCTGGTGCGCAGCGAGCGCAGCACGTTGCCCTCGTGGTCCTCCTCGGAGAGCACCACCTGGTTCGCGGCCGGGCGCCGTCCAGCGGGCAGCGCCAGGTCCACCCCCTGCATGGCCGGCGGAATCCGGGCGCCGGCGCGGGCCAGCAGCGTCGGCGCCACGTCGATCAGGCCCGTCGTGTAACCCCGGGAGTTCGCCGGAGCCTGGCGCTGGCCGGCGGCCCACTTCACCAGCAGCGGCACCCGGATCTGCTCGTCGTAGAGCGTCAGCCCATGCCAGAAGCCGCCGTGCTCGCAGAACTCCTCGCCGTGGTCGGAGACCAGGGCGATCACCGTGTTCTCGTAGAGGCCCAGGGACTCGAGCTTCGCGAGCAGCTCGCCGAAGTGCTGGTCCAGGTAGCCGATCTCGCCGACGTAGAGCGCGTGCAGCTCCTTCGCCAGGGCCGCATCCGGGTGCTGGTTCGTGGCGCGATCGAAGCCCTTGCCGTTCCACGGATGCTCGAAGTACGGATCGTGGGGATCCATGTAGTGGAGGAAGAGGAAGAAGCGCTCGTCCTGCCGGCGCTCCAGGAAGTCGAAGGCGATCTCGTTCACGATCTCCGCCGCCTGGTAGAAGTCGCCGAAGCGCAGACCGGGCACGAAGCGGAACCAGACGCGGCGGGCGACCTGGTAGATCACCAGCTTCGACGAGGATTCGGCGGCCCCGAAGAGGTAGTCCGGGGCCAGGTAGTGGTACTCGTCGTAGCCCTGGTCGAAGCCGAAGCTCGGCGCCAGGTTGGTGTTCGACACGATGGCTCCGGTTCGATAGCCGCGCTCCGCGAGCAGCTCGGGAAGCAGCTCGATGTCCGAGGAGAGGGCGGAGGGCTTCGACATGACGCCGTGTCGCGAGGGAACCATCGACGTGACCAGGGTTGCCGCGGAGGGCTTGGTCCAGGAGGCGTGGGCGAAGCCGTCGAAGATGGATCCCCCGTCCTTCGCCACGCGACACAGGTTGGGCGTCTCGACGTGCTCGCCGCCGTAGCAGGAGAGGTGATCCGCGCGCAGCGTGTCGACCATCACCAGCAGCAGGTTGGGCAGCTCGCTCGGCGCCGGCTCGGCCGCGCCGCTCGGGGCGCCCTGGGCGGCCCCGGAGCCCGCCCGCAGGGCGCCGATCGCCAGCACCGCGACCAGCAGCCCGAGCGCCACCGGGGGCCGGGCCAGCAGCCCGGCCCGCGATCGGAACAGCCGGGGGCCGGCCAGGAAGAGCAGCAGCGCCAGCAGCCCGAAGCCGGCGAGGATCGCCAGCAGCACCGGAATCGGCGGCATCTGCTCGGCGAAGAGGTCGCGGCGCACCCGGAATACGGTGATCAGCAAGCCCAGCGGAATCAGCGTGCCGATCAGCGCGAGGGAGGGCGTCCAGCCGCGGATCTCCTCGCGATCCATGGGCAGCACCGCCAGCACGGCGCCGCCAGCCGCCCCGAGCCCGCCCAGCAGCAGGGCGTAGGCGAGAGGCGCGTACCACAGCACCTGGGCCTCGCCGCCGAAGCCGGCGCGGCCGATGGCCCAGGACTCGCCGAGCCCGATCAGCAGGCCCGCCAGCACGCCGGCCCCCAGCCCGTAGCCGGCGCTCAGTCGCGCGCGCGCTCCGAAGGGCGGCAGCTCCTGGTCCGGAGAGGCCTCGCGCTCCAGGCGCTCCTCCTCGCTCTCCAGAGCCAGCGCCTGGCGCGCCGCCAGGGCGTAGTCGACCTGAACCCCGTCGACCCGCGAGAAGGCGGGCGTGTAGTCGCGCGGGCGGAACCACCAGAAGTAGGCGCCGAAGAGCGTCAGGGCCTCGGCGGCCCAGAAGCCCAGCGCCGCCGAGACGATCGCCGCCCCGGCGCCGATCTGGTTCTTCAGCAGGTAGTACTGGACGATCTCGCGGATGCCCTCGCCCGCGATCGTGAAGGGGCTGATCACCGTCGTGAAGATCTGGATCGACGAGGCGAAGGTCACCGACCAGAACTCGGCCGTGGTCGCCCCGATGGCGAGGGCGGTGAAGTAGTACATGACGGCCGTGGTGAAGTGGACCACCCAGGACAGGACGAGGGCCTGCAGCACCAGGCCGTGCTTGCCGCGGTAGGCCGCGGCCGCGTTGGAGATGCGCAGCACCACGCCCTCGAGGCGCCCCTTGCCGGGCAGCGGCACCACGCCCAGCAGCCACTCCACCAGCCCCGGATACCAGAGCACCACCAGCAGCCCGCCGATCAGCACCACGGCCAGGGGCACGGTGAGCGCAGCCACCAGCGTGGCGTTGTCGCCGAAGATGTAGATGCCGAAGGGCAGCGCCACCAGGAAGGAGAGGAAGATGCCGAAGATGCCGATCACCTTCTCCAGGAACTTGGCGGCGGTCACCTCCACCGTGCGCCCGCTGAAGCGCGCCGCATCGTAGAGCGTGTAGCCGTCCAGCCCGGCGGTGCTGGGCAGGAAGGTGCCGATGAAGCGACCGATGAGGAAGGAACCGAAGATGTGGCGGAAGGGCAGCTCGATGCCCTGGCCGAAGAGCAGCACCATCCAGCGGCGCATCGAGGCCAGGATCCCCACGAACTTGATGCCCGCGGCCAGGCCTACGTAGAGCCAGAAGGTCCCCGCGTCGATCTTCGCGAGCTGGTCCAGGATCAGCTGCCAGGCGATGACTTTGCTGCCGTCCTCCATGGCCACGGGGTGCGTCAGCAGCAGGTCGAAGGCGCCCACGGTGAAGCCGGCCTTCGAGAGGTTCGACAGCCGGCCGCGCCAGGGCGGCCCCGTCAGGCGCGAGAGGAGGAGAGCGCCCAGGGCGACGAGGAGGCTCAGAGTCAGCAGATTCATCGGGGGTCTCCGGGGCTTACCGGGGTGAGTGGCCCCGGTGGCGCAAGGGGCTCACGGATTCATTTCGGATTCGAGAATCTTGCGCTTGCGCTCCGCGTACTCGGCGTCGTCGACGTCGCCCCGCCTGCGGGCGTCCTCGAGGTCGGCGAGGGCCCGCAGCGCCGTGGGAGAGAGGTCGGCCGGGATCGGCGGCGGCTCGGGCTCCGGGTCCGCCGCGAGCTCCTCCTCGGTGCTCTCCATCAGGATGGTGCGCCGCACGACGCGCCCGCCTGCGGTGACATGCGTGCGCGTCGGCTTGGCGAAGATGGCGTCGCTCCAGTCGACGGCCGCGACCCGGTCGTCGATCAGGGTCATGCCCTCGGACGTGATGAGGCGCCCCTTCCCCGAGCCGCCGAGCTCGGGCACCGGCAGGCCCCGGGCCTCGACGCGAGCCGGGATCTCCCAGTCCGACAGCCCCATGTGGATGTAGAGCTGGTCGTCCTGGCGGTAGGCAATCAGGGAAGTCAGATACTTGCGGTCGAAGACGCCCAGGCGTCGCTGCCTGCGGATGGACATGACCACGACCTGCTCGTCCGGCTTCGCCTCGGCGAAGGCCTGGGACATCCCCTCGCCGATCAGGTAGAGGGCCTCGGTGGGGATGGCGGGCACCCGCTTGGTCTCGTTCTTGTGCTTCACGCGCAGGTCCAGACGCGAGAGGATGTGGGCCGCCCGCGACCGCGAGATCGCGAAGGGGTGTTGATAGCCCTGCTCGACGGTGCTGAATCCCTTCACCTCCCGACGCAGCCGGACGCTGGTGCGGTCCTGGTCGAAGGCGTCCCGGTAGACCGGCCGCTTGAAGCAGGCCGTCGGGGCCAGCAGGAGCGCGCAGAGGAGGAGCAGGACGGCGGGGCGCATGGCCGCGGGAGGCTATCGCAACGGGAGTCGGGGTGCGTCAGGCGCTGGCGGTCAGCCAGCCCGCGACGCGGTAGGTGGCGAAGCTCGCCGCGTAGGCGATCCCCAGCAGGCTGCCGAAGGCGAAGGCCGGCCAGCGCCAGCCCCCGGTCTCCCGCCGCATCACGGCGAGCGTCGACATGCACTGCAGGGCGAAGACGAAGAAGACCAGCAGCGAGGCGACGGTGGGGCCGTCGAAGACCGGCCTGCCCGTCGCCGGGTCCACGTCGCTGCGGATCGCCTCCCGCAGCGAGAGTCCATCGTCCGAGGCGGCGTAGACCTGGGCCAGCACCGAGACGATCACCTCGCGGGCGGCCAGGCTCGCCACCAGACCGAGGCCGATCTTCCAGTCGAAGCCGAGCGGCCGCAGCAGCGGCTCGAGAGCGTGACCGATGCGCCCGGCGGCGCTGTGCTCGAGCTGGTGGGCGGCGGCCCGCTCCGGCGGCAGCTCGGGCGGCGGCTCGACTCGGGGCAGCTGCAGCAGCAGCCAGAGCACGAGCGACGCCGCCAGGATGATGGTCCCGGCGCGGCGCAGGAAGGCCCAGGCGCTGCCCCCCACCTGGGAGAGCAAGAGGCGCGGCGTGGGCCAGCGATAGGACGGGAGCTCCATGTAGAAGGGCAGGCGCTCGCCCGGCAGCAGCCAGCGCCGCAGCGCCGCCGAGGCGGCGAAGGCCGCCAGGGCGCCCGCCAGGTAGAGGCCGAGCAGGACCAGCCCCTGCAGGCCCAGCGGGCCCAGCACGTTGCGAGCCGGGACGAAGGCCCCGATCAGCAGCGCGTAGACGGGGAGCCGGGCCGAGCAGGTCATCAGCGGGGCCACCAGGATCGTCACCAGCCGGTGACGCGGGGAGGGAATCGTGCGCGTGGCCATGATGCCCGGCACCGCGCAGGCGTAGGAGGAGAGCAGCGCGACGAAGGAGCGCCCCTCGAGTCCGAGCCGCCCCATCACGCGGTCGATCACGAAGGCGGCGCGGGCCATGTAGCCGACGTTCTCGAGCAGGTGCAGCAGGCCGAAGAGCAGCAGGATCTGCGGCAGGAAGATCACCACGGCCCCGACCCCGGCGATCACGCCGTCGGCGGCCAGGTCGGCCAGCCAGCCCGCAGGCAGCACGCTGCGGGCGCCGGCCGCGGCCGCGGCGACGCCCGCGTCGATCCACTCCATGGCGGGGCTGGCCCAGCTGAAGACGAGCTGGAAGAAGGTGATCATCACCCCGATGAAGACCGCCAGGCCCCCGACCGGGTGGAGCAGCAGCGAGTCGATGCGCTGCGAGATGCGGTGGGGCCCCGCCGGCTGGGACACCACGTGCTCGAGCACCGAGGCGGCCCAGGCCGCCCGCTCCTCGGCCGGCTCCGGGGGCACCAGATGGGGCCGGCTCCAGGTCTCGGGGCTGCCGAGCAGCCCGCGCAGGCGATCGAGGCCGATGCCCCGGTGGCCGACCACCCCCAGCACCGGGACGCCCAGGGAGCGCTCGAGGCGGGCCAGATCGAGGCGCCCGCCGCGGGCCTGCAGCTCGTCCACCATGGTCAGGACCAGGCAGGTGGGCCGCTGCCTGCGCAGCACCTGGGCCACCAGCAGCAGGGAGCGCTCGAGGCTGCAGGCGTCGGCCACCACGACCAGGGCGTCCGGCGGCTCGCCCAGCTCGCCATCCAGCACGCGCGGCACGATGGCCTCGTCCGGGCTGAGGGGAGTCAGGCTGTAGGCCCCGGGCAGATCGATGACGGCGACGCGGCGTCCGTCGACGCGCAGCTCGCCCTCGCGCCGCTCCACGGTCACCCCGGGGTAGTTGCCGGTCTTCGCCCGCAGCCCGGTCAGGGCGTTGAAGAGGGTCGTCTTGCCCGAGTTCGGACTCCCGAGCAGACCGACGCGCAGGGGCGGGGCGAGCGCCGCCTCGCTCACCGAGGGCTGACGCGGATCCGCGCTCCCTCGCTCGCGCGCAGGCACAGGTGCGTGCCGCGCAGCTCGTACTCGGTGGGGTCGCCCAGCGGCGCCCGGCGCCGGACGCAGACGGGCGTGCCCGGAAGGAAGCCCAGATCGCGCAGGCGGTTCGCCACGGCGTCGTCGCCGAGCACCGCAGTCACGACGCCGGTCGCCCCGGGTGCCAGCTCGGAGAGCGGGCGGTCGGCCGCCCTGCGCCGCTCGTGGGGCTCGGCGGGCAGGGGCTGGGGGGCGGTGGCCATGGGGCTGAGACGGCTCCGGATGATACTTGAAAACGATTTTCGATTTCGCTCAAGCTACCTCGCGCGAGGCGCCTGCGCCAAGCCGGCCGCAGGCGCCTCGCGGGCTCCGCGCGCATCGGCGGGCCGACCTCGGCCGCCGTCCCCGGGACCCGCTCGGATTTCTTGACGCTGCGGGGGGCCACGGCTACGTTCGCGCCCGATTCCGTCGCCCCGACGGGCGTTTGCACCCAGACCCGCCGTTCCCGGAGCCCCGGCTCACCGGAGGATGCATGCTCGCCGACTACACCGGCGTCCTGGTGATCTTCGCGATCGGGCTCGTGGTGGTCGGTGCGATGCTGGGCATCCACCTGCTCGTGGGGCCCCGGCGCCGCTTCCGCTCCAAGCAGGAGCCCTTCGAGTGCGGCCAGGAGCAGCTAGTCTCTCCAAAGCAGCGCTACGCCGTCAAGTTCTATCTGGTCGCCATCCTCTTCGTCGTCTTCGACGTGGAGGCGATCTTCTTCTACCCCTGGGCGGCGAGCTTCATGAGCCTGTCCTGGTTCGGCTTCTGGGGGATCCTGGTCTTCACGATCCCCCTGGCGGTCGGCCTGGTGTACGAGTGGATGAAGGGTGGTCTCGACTGGTGATCTCCGAGGAGGCGCGGGAGAAGATCGAGGCGGAGATCCTCCGCTATCCGTCCCGGCGCGGCGCCCTGCTGCCGGCCCTCCACCTCGTCCAGGACGAGCTCGGGCACGTCTCGCCCGAGGCAGTCGCGGATCTGGCCGAGATCTTCGAGCTGCGACCCGTGGAGATCATGGAGGTCGTGAGCTTCTACAACATGTTCCACGCGACTCCCCAGCCGCGCCACCACGTCTACGTCTGCACGAACCTGCCGTGCTCGCTGCGCGGTGCCCGCTCGCTGCTGGCGCAGCTCGAGGCCCACCTGGGCATCCGCGCCGGCGAGGCCACCGCCGACGGTCGCATCGCCCTCGGGCACGAGGAGTGCCTCGGCGCCTGTGCCTACGCCCCGATGCTGCGCGTCGGTACGACCTACCACGAGGATCTCGACATCGAGCAGGCGAAGGCGATCCTCGACGCACTCGAATAGGAGCAAAGTTGGGTCTCCGCGTCCCGTACGTCACGGGCTACCTCAGCGAGCACTTCGGCGACGACGCCTACGCCACCCTGGCCGGCTACGAGCGGACTGGGGGCTACCAGGCGGCTCGCAAGGCCCTGACCAAGATGCAGCCGGCCGACCTGATCGAGCTGGTCAAGGACTCCGGGCTCCAGGGCCGCGGTGGGGCCGGCTTCTCGACGGGAATGAAGTGGGCCTTCATGCCGACCGACGGCGACCGGCCCAAGTATCTGGTCTGCAACGCCGACGAATCCGAGCCCGGCTCCTTCAAGGACCGCATCCTGATGGAGCGCGGTCCGCACCAGATGCTCGAGGGCATCCTGATCGCCGCCTGGGCCACCGGCGCGGAGAAGACCTTCGTCTACGTGCGCGGCGAGTACGGCCATCCGGCCTCCTGCGTGGAGCGCGCCATCGCCGAGGCCTACGAGAAGGGCTACCTGGGCGACGACGTGATGGGCACCGGCTTTCGCCACGACGTGGTGCTGATGCGCGGGGCGGGCGCCTACATCTGCGGCGAGGAGACCGGCCTGCTCGAGTCCCTGGAGGGGAAGAAGGGCCAGCCCCGCAAGAAGCCGCCCTTCCCGGCCCAGTACGGGGCCTTCGGCATGCCCACGACGGTCAACAACGTCGAGACCTTCTGCCACGTGCCCCACATCGTGGCCCGCGGCGCCGAGTGGTTTCGCGGCGCCGGCACCGAGAAGAGCCCCGGCCACACCCTCTTCGGCGTCTCCGGGCACGTGGCCCGGCCCGGGCTCTACGAGCTGCCGCTCGGGACGCCCCTCGACGAGATCGTCTTCGAGCACGCCGGGGGCGTTCCGGGAGGGCGCAAGGTCAAGGGCGTCATCCCCGGCGGCATGTCCATGCCGATCCTGCCCGCGGGCCAGCTCGACGTTCCGATGGCGAACGAGTTCCTCCGCGAGCGCAAGACCATGCTGGGGACCGGTGGCATCATGGTCATGGACGACAGCACCTGCATGGTCCGCGTCGCCTGCGTCGTCACCTACTTCTTCCGGGACGAGTCCTGCGGGCAGTGCACCCAGTGCCGGGAGGGCACGGGCTGGCTCCACAAGATCGTGGAGCGCATCGAGCGGGGCGCGGGCGTGCAGGAGGATCTCGACGTGCTGCTCGACGTGTGCGCGAAGATGGAGGGGCAGACGATCTGCGCCTTCGCCGACGCGGCCGCCTGGCCCGTGCAGGGCCTGCTCCGACACTTCCGGGAGGATTTCGAGGCCCACGTGATCCAGCGCAAGTGCCCCTTCCCCGAGAGCTTCGAGCTCTGATGCCCAGGATCAGCGTCGACGGAATCGAGTACGAGGTGGCCGAGGGGCGCACCATCCTGCAGGCCCTGGACGACCTGGGCGTGCTGATGAACGGCGTCGACGTCCCTCACTACTGCTGGCACCCGAAGCTCTCGATCGACGGCTCCTGCCGGCTCTGCCAGGTCGAGGTCGAAGGCCTTCCGAAGCTGCAGATCGCCTGCAACACGCCGGTCAAGGACGGGATGGAGATCCGTACCCAGACCGAGCGGGTGCGCCGCGCCCGCGAGGGCGTGATGGAGCTGCTGCTGGTGAACCACCCCCTCGACTGTCCGATCTGCGACCAGGCGGGGGAGTGCAAGCTCCAGGACTACGCCTACGAGTACGGCGTGGTCGAGTCGCGCACCCGGGAGCCGCGCCGAGCGCTGAAGAAGAACGTCTCCCTGGGGCCGACCATCGTCTTCGACCAGGAGCGCTGCATCCTGTGCCGGCGCTGCGTTCGCTTCTGTCGCGAGGTGCCCGGAACCGGGGAGCTGGCGGTGCTGCAGCGCGGCGACGCCTCGGTGATCGAGACCTTCCCCGGCAGCGAGCTGGACAACCCCTACTCGATGAACGTGGCCGACATCTGCCCGGTCGGCGCGCTCACCACCAAGGATTTCCGCTTCAAGATCCGGGTCTGGTTCCTCGAGGACGTCCCGGGCATCTGCACCGGCTGCGCGAAGGGCTGCAACGTGCACCTGGGCGTCGCCAACAACAAGGTCTACCGCTACGTGCCCCGTCGCAACGACCTGGTGAACGGCACCTGGATCTGCGATGCCGGGCGCATGTCCTACAAGGAGATCGCCGGCTCGCGGCTGCGCGAGCCGGTGCTGCGCGGCGCCGATGGCGGCCTGGAGGGCGTGTCCTTCCAGGCGGCCCTGGAGGCCGCCGCGGCGCGGCTCTCGGCCCTGCGCGAATCCAAGGGCCCCGGGGTCGTGGCGGGGCTCGCCTCGGCCCACGCGACCAACGAGGACCTCTTCGTCTTCCGCCGCTTCCTGCAGGCCTTCGGCACCGAGAGCGCGGGCGTGGTGGTGGTGAAGGGGGAGTCGGACGAGCTGCTGATCCAGGAGGAGAAGGCGGCCAACGCCAGCGGCGCCCGGGCCCTGGGCTTCCCGGACGCCGCGCCGCTGCTCGATCGCCTGCGCAGCGGTGGGGTGGATGGCCTGGTGGCCCTGGGCCACGACGCCCTGCACGAGAGCCTGCTGGGCGACAGCCAGGCGCTGCAGGGCCTGGACACCTTGATCGCGCTCGACACGCACCAGTCGGAGCTGCTGCGCGTGGCCCACGTGAGCTTTCCGGTGCGCCACGCCGCCGAGAAGCACGGGACCCTCACCAACCACGCTGGGCACGTGCAGCGGGTGCAGCCCGCGGTGGAGCCGGCCTGGGAGGCCTGGTCCGACGGGGAGGTGCTGTGGCGCCTCGGTGCCGAGCTGGGTCTCGAGGGCTTCGAGGAGAGCTGGGACGTGCGCCGCGTCTCGCGCCTGCTCGCCGAGAGCGAGCCCGCCTTCGCCGGCCTCGACCTGGCCCGCGTCGGTGACGCCGGCCGCCCGCTCGCCGGCGCCGCCAGCCGCCCGCTCGCCGGCGCCGCCGCCGAAGAGGAGGCGCGGTCGTAGTGGAGGCCGTCGAGGCGCTCCTCAAGAGCGCCTTCATCCTGGGCGTGGTGGTGGGGGCCTTCGCGCCCGTGGTGACCTGGATCGAGCGCAAGCAGTCGGCGGTGATGCAGGACCGCATCGGCGCGAACCGCGCGGACGTGGCCGGCATCACCCTGATCGGCCTGCTGCACCCGCTGGCGGACGTGATCAAGCTCCTGACCAAGGAGGACGTGGTTCCCGAGGGCGCGAACCGCTTCATGCACCTGATCGCCCCGGTGATCGCGGCGGTCCCGGCCATCGTCTCCTACGCCATCATCCCCTTCGCCGGCGTCTACAGCTTCGGGGGCACCGAGGTCTCGATGGTGGTGGCCGACCCGGACTGGGGCCTCCTCTACATCTTCGCGATCGGCTCGATCGCCACCTACGGCACCGTGATCGCCGGCTGGGCCAGCAACAACAACTGGTCGCTGCTGGGAAGCCTGCGCGCCTCGGCCCAGATGATCTCCTACGAGGTCACCATGGGCCTCTCGGTGACCGGGATCTTCATGGTCTTCCAGACCCTCTCCCTGCAGGAGATGTGCCTGGCGCAGGATGGCGTGCTGCGGATCTTCGGCCTGCCGCTGCTGCCGAACTGGGGGATCTTCCTGCAGCCCCTGGGCTTCCTGATGTTCCTGACCGCGATCATGGCCGAGAACAAGCGGCCGCCCTTCGACATCCCCGAGGCCGAGTCGGAGCTGGTGGCGGGCTACTTCACCGAGTACTCGGGCATGCGCTTCGGCCTCTTCTTCATGTCCGAGTTCATCGAGGTGGTGGTGATCGCGGGCCTGATCGCGACCCTCTTCCTGGGGGGCTGGTCGATCCCCTACCTGCCCCAGGAGACCCTGATCGCCTTCGTGGCCCACGGGGTGGGCTCCTGGCAGGGCTTCGGCGAGGGCTTCGCCACCGGCCTCTGCGTGCTGCTGCACGTGCTCACCTTCCTGGCGAAGGTGGTGCTGATGATCTGGGTGCAGATGCTCCTGCGCTGGTCCCTGCCGCGCTTTCGCTACGACCAGGTGATGGACCTGTGCTGGAAGATCCTGCTGCCCCTCTCCATCGTCAACATCATGGTCACCGCCCTGGTCATGCTGGCCCTGGGAGCCTGAAGGTGAGCGTTCCCGCCGTCCTCTTCTACCTCTTCGCCGCCCTCGCCCTGGTCTCGGCCCTCGGCATGGTCCTGAACCTGCGCAACACGGTGGCCGCGGCCATGTCGCTGGTGGTGACCATGGTCGCCCTGGCGGCCATCTACGTGCTGCTGGAGGCCCATCTGGTGGCCGTCGTCCAGATCATGGTCTACGGCGGGGCCATCGTGGTGCTCTTCCTCTTCGTCGTCATGCTGCTCAATCTGCGCGCCGACGACTTCCAGCCGGGCCAGCAGCGCCTGCTGAAGCTGGCGGCGACGGGGGTGGGCCTGCTGCTGCTGGCCCAGGTGGTCGGGGCCCTGGCCGGCTCGCTGCCGGAGGCGCCGCCCCTGCCGGAGGGCTTCGGCAGCTACCGGCAGGTCGGCATCGCGCTCTACACCGACTACGTGCTGCTGGTGGAGATGATCTCGCTGCTGCTGCTCGCGGCGATCGTCGGCGCCCTGATCCTGTCGAAGCGGAAGATCGACTGATGGTGCCCATCGAGCACGTGATCGGTCTCTCCGCCCTGCTCTTCACCATCGGCGTGATCGGTGTGGCCACCCGCCGCAACCTGATCGTGATGCTCATGTCCATCGAGCTGATGCTGAACGCCGTGAACCTGGCCTTCGTGGGCTTCAACCGCCTGTGGCCCTCGAACCTCGACGGCCACGTCTTCGTGCTGATGGTCATCACCGTGGCGGCGGCCGAGGTGGCCGTCGGGCTCGGGATCGTGATCTCGATGTTCCGCAA
>CAZYOL010000133.1:0-12344 GCA_964649065.1 uncultured Spirochaetales bacterium | reverse complement strand
CGTGGCGCTGCATAGAGGACGCGGCCCGGGTGGTGGGCGGGTCGCTCGGCCCGCGGTAGCGTTCGGGCGCAGTCGGGAGCCCCGCCGGCGGGCACCGCGGCCCCGGGGCTCCGCGACTCGAAACCGGAGGAAGCATGCGCAAGCTCACGACGATCGCCGCCCTGCTCGCCTGGGTCCTGGCGGCGGACGCCGCCCCGGCCGCCACCGCCGAGGAGAAATTCGCCGAGCGCGTCACGGACGCGCTCGCCTCGGAGACCCGCAGCCCGCAGGAGCGGGCCCGGGATGCCAACCGCAAGCCCGCGGAGACCCTGGCCTTCTTCGGGCTGCGCGGAGACATGGACGTGCTGGAGCTGGTCCCGGGCGGCGGCTGGTACACCAAGCTGCTGGCCCCCGCGCTCGCCGACGAGGGCTCGCTCAGCGTCTGGGTCGCCCTGTCGCGCTACGCCGATCGCCTCGACCAGCCCGGGCTGGAAGCCGTGGCCCGCATCGCGGAGGGCGACTCGCTCGAGTCCACCGAGCGCCGGGGCATCTACGAGGTCTCGGGGCTCTCCCTCGGCCGCGAGGCCTTCGACGCCGTGCTGACCTTCCGCAACCTCCACAACCTGACCGCCGAGTCCCGGCTCCGGGTCCACCGGGCGGTCTTCGCGGCCCTCCGGCCCGGGGGCGTCTACGGCGTCGTGGACCACACGCGGCGCCACATGCAGCCCGACGATGCCGAGAACCGGCGCCGCCTGGACCCGGTCCTGGCCCTCCACGAGGTGCTGCAGGCGGGCTTCGTGCTCGAGGCCTTCAGCGACCTGCACTACCGGCCGGACGACGAGCTGCGCTACGAGGTCGGCCGGCGCAGCGTCACCGGAAACACGGATCGCTTCACCTTCCGCTTTCGCAAGCCCCGGTAGCCCGGGCGGTGCGCCGTGGCGCCCTCGGACTGCTGGCCCTGGCCCTCTGCCTCGGCCCGGGCTGCTCCGGCTCCGACGAGCTGCTGGGGCGCGGACCGGCCCTCTACTCCCAGTTCGACGAGGAGCTGATCATCCGGGACTTCTTCGACGACCGCCGGGAGGGCTTCTTCGTGGACGTCGGCGCCTACCACTGGAGGCGCGCCAGCACCACCTACTACCTGGAAGAGCGGCTCGGCTGGACCGGCATCGCCATCGACGCCCAGGCGGGCTTCGCCCCCGGCTACGAGGAGCACCGGCCCAACACGCGCTTCTTCGCCTACATCGTGACCGACCACTCCGGCACGGAGGAGACCCTCTATCTGGCCGGGCCGGTCTCCTCGACCGTAGAGCACCACGTGGACGACCTGGCGGGCCATCTCGAGGACGAGGAGAAGGCGGAGCAGGTTCGCGAGGCCGAGCTGCGTGAGGTCCGGGTGCCGACCATCACGCTGAACGAGCTGCTCGATCGCGAGGGAGTCGGCGAGGTGGACTTCCTGTCGATGGACATCGAGCAGGGCGAGCCTGCGGCGCTCGCGGGCTTCGACATCGAGCGCTTCCGACCGGAGCTCGTCTGCATCGAGGCCGTTCCCTCGGTGCGCGAGGCCATCTCCGACTACTTCGAGCGCCACGGCTACGCGCGCCTGGATCGCTACCTGGCCTACGACGAGCACAACTGGTACTACGCGCCCCGAGCGGGGCCCTAGGCGAAGCTCCGACGGCCGCGGGCGCCGAGTCGCCGGCGTGAGGCGCCTAGCTGGGCGCGAGCGAGCCCGCCGCCCGCAGCGCGATCAGCCGCGAGTCCGCCAGCGCGGCGCTGCGGTGGAAGCTGATCGCCTGATAGGCGGCCGAGCCCACCATGCTGAGGAAGGCCTGGCGGGACGGGTACTCGACGAGGACGGCGTCGTGCCAGCTCTCGCCCTCCGGCGCGATCAGGTCGAACCAGGCGGCGCCGCCCCAGACCGGGCGGCCGCCGACGCCCTGGAGCAGCGGCAGGACCGCCTCGCTGTAGCGCCCGTAGGCCTCGCGGCCACTGCAGGGCGACGCCCCGGAGCCCTCCGGGTAGGCCGCCTGGTCGCGGTAGCGGAGCAGGTTCAGCATCACGACGGGCGAGCCGTCGTCGGCGGCCTGCAGAAACTGCGACAGACGCTGTGGCGTCGGCTCGATCGTGGCCATGGCCATCCTCCCTCGCGACGGAGTATCCCGCCGCATCGGGCCGGCGCAAGCACATGGCCGCCTGCGGGAGACCGGTCCTCTAGCGGATCGGCTTCCACTCCTTGCTGAAGGAGCGGCCGAACGAGATCCGCCAGGCGATGTTGAGCGCCCAGAGGCTCAGCAGCCGGGGCCAGCCGATGGCGTGGGCGCGGCGGCCCGTGTGAAGAGGTAGAAGACCCGATCGAAGCTCGCCCTTGGCCACGCGGGCACCCTGGTTGCGGCCCTGGCCGATCGTCTCCCGCCAGGCCCCGCGATGTTCGACCAGCTGGTCGGCGAAGCAGCGCGCGATCTCGACGGTGCGATCGCTGCTCCCGCCGTCCGAGACGATGATCTCGTGCGGAAGCGTGAGCCCTTCCTTCAGCGAGCGCAGGGTGGTCTCGATCAGCTTCTCCTCGTCGAGCGTCGGGATGATGATCGAGATCATGCACGAGATCCGGACGGGTGAGCGGCCAGCGTATACCAGGCCGAGGGCACCCTGGTACGATTCCGGACGAGTGGGCCCCGCTTTGACGCGGGCGATCGGGCGTTCTAGCGTCGCTCGGCCGCTGGGAGGAGGCGATCGATTGCGAGGGCTGTGCGGGCACGGGCGAGCCGGGCACCCGAGATGCCGGGCCGGGAGGCGCCAGAGCTGGGCCGGCCTGTGGCGACCGCTGCTCCACGGCAGCCTGATCGGGCTGCTGGCGCTCGGCGAGGCGGGCCTGGCCGCGAGCGCCCGGGCGGCGGAGTCGCCGGCCGCCCCGGAGGCGGAGGGCGAGGGCTTCTCGGCCGCGGAGCTCGACGAGATCGTCGGCCCGATCGCGCTCTACCCGGACGAGCTGCTGGCCCTGGTGCTCCCGGCCTCGACCTATCCGCTGCAGATCGTGCAGGCGGCGCGCCTGCTGGAGAAGCGTAAGAGCGACCCGGACCTCGAGCCCGACGAGGACTGGGATCCGAGCGTGATCGGCCTGATGAACTACCCCGAGGTCGTCGAGCTGATGAACGGGGATCTCGACTGGACCTGGAAGCTGGGCGAGGCCGTGGCGAGCCAGCAGGAAGAGCTGCTGAATGCGGTCCAGCGCTTCCGCGGCACGGTGGACGAGGCGGGCAACCTGGACTCCAACGACAAGGTGACGGTCTCGAAGGAGAGCGAGGAAGGGCAGCAGATCATCGTGATCGAGTCGGCGAGCCCGGAGGTGATCTACGTTCCGACCTATCAGCCGACCACCGTGGTCGTGCAGCAGCCCGCCCCCTACCCGTACTACTACTCGCCGCCCTACCCCTACTACTACTCGCCGGCGGCGGCCTTCTGGACCGGCGTCTTCGTCGGCAGTGCCGTGGGCTGGGGCATGAGCTGGGGCTGGCGCAGCAGCAGCATCAACATCAACCGCAACGTCAACATCGACGTCGACCGGCCCACCCGGCCGGACACTCCGAACCGCCCGGGCAACCGGCCCGGCGAGCGCCCGGGCAGTCGCCCCGAGGCCTGGAAGGCGGACCGGGGGCCAGGCAAGCAGGCCGGCGCGCGACCGGGGGGCCAGCGGCCGCAGACCGCAGCGAAGCGACCGGCTGGCTCGAGGCCGCAGGGGGGCGCGCAGCGCCCGGGCGCGAGCACCCGCCCCAGCCCCGGACGCGAGGGCGCGAGCGCGCGCCCGTCCCAGACGCGAGAGAGCCGGCAGCGGGACACCCGGCAGCGCAGCCCCAGCCGATCCAGCGGCCGCGACCTGACGACGAGCCGCGCCTCGCGGGGCAGCTCCCTGGGCAACTACAGCCACGGATCGCGAGCGCGCTCCTACGGCTCGCGCGGCGCCAGCAGCCGCGGCCGGATGGCGCGGGGCGGCGGAGGGCGCAGGCGCTGATGCGGGCCCTTCTCACGAGCCTGTCGATGCTGCTGCTCGGCTCGGCCCTGGCCTGCACGCCGGCCGACCCGCTGGCCCAGCGGAGCTTCGAGAGTCCGGAAGAGGCCCTCGCGGCCATGGCCGAGGCCCTCGAGAACGACGACGTGGAGGCGCTGCTGGCGATCCTCGGGCCGGCCTACGAGAGCCGCATCGTGACCCCCGACTGGGCCGCCGAGCGCGAGGGGCGCCAGCGCATCGTCGAGGCCGCCCGCGAGCAGTCCGAGCTGGTGGAGATCGCCGACGGGGAGGTCGAGCTGGTGATCGGGGCCAGCCGCTGGCCCTTCCCGGTGCCGGTGGTGCGGGGCGAAGACGGCCGCTGGCGCTTCGACACCGAGGAAGGCCTCGAGGTGGTGGTCGACCGGCGCATCGGCCGCAACGAGCTGAGCGTCATCCAGCTGCTCGACGCCTACGTGGACGCCCAGATCGAGTACGCGAGCTCCGACCGCGACGGGGACGAGGTCCGCGAGTACGCCCAGCGCCTCGGCAGCACGCCGGGCCAGCGCGACGGCCTCTACTGGGAGGTCGAGGAGGGCGAGGAGCCGAGCCCCTTCGGCCCGCTGGTCGAGGGCGCCGAGGCCTACCTGGAGACCCTCCAGCCCGGCGATCCGATCCGCGGCTACTTCTTCCGCGTGCTCACGCGCCAGGGCGAGAGCGCACCGGGCGGCGCCTACGACTATGTCATCAACGGCAACATGATCGCGGGCTTCGGCCTGGTGGCCTTCCCGGCCGAGCACGGCAACACGGGCATCATGACCTTCGTCGTGAGCCACCAGGGCCGCATCCACCAGAAGGACCTGGGCGGGGCGACGGACCTGGACACCTACGACCCCGACGACAGCTGGACCCGCGTCACGCTCGAGGACGAGGGCTGGCGCCCGCTCGCCTCAGTGCAGCAGCGCCGCCAGCTCCAGCGCGCGGGCGGGCGGGATCGCGATGGGGTCGCGCAGGGGCGGCCCGGCGGCGGCGCGGGCGACCGCCACGTCGAAGGCGTAGGGCGAGCGCTTCCCCCCCAGGATCAGCTCTCCGTCACCGGCCCGGAAGAAGACGGGGCCCGGGTCCGCAGTGGGGCTGCCGAGCTGGTGCCCGTCGACCCAGGTGCCCAGGCGACTCCCCAGGTCCATCACGCCGATGCGCCCTTCGCGCCGGATCAGGTGGGCGTGGCGCCGCGAGATCCGCCAGGGCCGCAGGTCCGGAATCGCCAGGTCGTTCAGGACCAGCGGGTCCTCGCGCCCGATGAAGAAGGGGAAGTCGCGGACGCACAGGAGGTCGTCGCCGTGGGCGTGCAGCGCCAGCGCCGCCTCGGGGGTGCGCGGACGCAGCCACAGCACTGGCTCCTGGCCGTCGCCTTCCGAGGCCCCCGCCACGCCGGCGGGCGCCTCGAGGGCGTGCGGCCCGCGCTCCAGGGCCAACAGCTCGAGCAGCTCCTCGGCCAGCTCGCCCAGCTGGTGGTGGACGACGGTCTGGCTCGCGCCTTCGAGAATCGAGGAGGTGATCGCCTGCGGGTTGGTGGCCAGAGCCTGCACCTTGGGGCTGCGGGCGACGAAGCCCTGGAAGAGCGGGAGCTCGAGCTCGCGGGCCGCCGCCACCAGCAGGCCCAGCACGTCTGCGCAGGGATCGCCCCGGTACTTGATGCGCAGGTCGAGGGCGGAGAGCAGCACGCGGCCCAGGCTGCGCGGCCGCCCGAGCTGCTCGATCAACTCGAAGACCTGCCCGGCGGCGAAGAGCGAGGCGAGGTCCGTCACCGGCACCACGCAGAGGTCGCTCGCGAAGACGGCGTTCTGGGTGAGCACCCCGAGGTCGGCCTGGGTATCGACGATCACCAGGCCGGGGAAGGCGGTGCGGCGCAGCGCCATCGCCAGCACGCTCGGCTCGGTCACCCGTCGCTCCAAGGCCGAGCCCCCCGAGCCGGAGGGCACGTAGTAGACGCCGTAGCGACCGCGCCGGATGGCCGAGTCGAGGCGCCCGCGGCGCAGCGCCGTGGCCAGCGTCTCCTGCCCCGCAGCCCCCGCGCCGAGCGCGAACATGTCCTCGGGGCCGGTGCGCGCGTCGAAGCCCATCACCAGGACGGGCAGGCTCGAGTCGATGGTCTGGGCGTAGACCGCGAGGTTGTGGGCCAGCGTGGTCTTGCCGACGCCGCCCTTGGCGTTCACCAGGGCGACGACCCGCCCGCCCGCCGCCCGGGGAACGCGTTCTCGCGGAGGGCCCCGTCTCGCCCGCTGGCGGAGGGACGCCATCAGGAGCTTGAGAGGCAGCTTGCGCACCGTAGTTGCGTGGTCTCGAAGTGGCCCGTGTGGCAAGAAAACGACGAAGAAACCGGGCATCGGTCGCGATTCGCCGATTCCCACGGACTGCCCGAAGGGCCGAGCGCTCGCGAAGCTGAGCCGCCTCGGACACGGTTCCCTGCCGGGGCAATACCCATTAGGATCATGTCCACGGGAGGTACCGGATGACTCGCTGGGCTCGTTGGCTGCTGCCCCTGCTGCTGCTCTGGCTCGGAGCGCCGGAGGTGTCCGCGCAGCCGGGCCTTCCCCTGGTCGGCTACCACTACCACTTCCTGCGAACCAACTGCTTCCACGTGGACGACCAGGTCCTCGACTACGCGCACTGGGATTGGCGGGGGCCCGTGCCGCTCTTCGTTGGCGGCAGGTCTCCGAAGGTCTTCATCCAGAGCTACGGCCCGGATCGCATCACCCTCACCTCGACCCAGCCCGGCATCATCGCGTCGAAGGAGGTCTACGTCGACGGCCCGGGCAGTTTCGAGTTCGATCTCCCGATCACGGGCAGGCCCGACAAGCCGACCCAGCTGCTGATCCGTGGACGGGGCGAGCAGGTGGTCGGGAACCTGGCGAATCTCCCGTCGGACACGCTCAAGCTCCTCAACGGCGGCATGAAGGGCTTCCCCGTCGTCGTCTACCCGCCCCAGACCTTCGTCGGGGTGCGGGTCGAGCCGAAGCGGGACTTCTACCGGCCCGGCGAGCGGGTGAAGTTCGTGGCCGAGTTCGGCTCGCCTCTGGCCAAGGAGCTACCCGGCGGGGGCTTCTGGGTCTTCGTCATGCCTCCCGAGGTGATCCCGGAGGGCCGCCAGAGTAAACTGACGGCCTACTACCCGGGCAGGCAAGGCGGGCCGGAGCCCGAGGGACCGAAGAAGCTCTCCGTATTGGCGACGCTCGCGATGCCCGAACATCCAAGCCTCACGGACTACGGCCACCGCTTCCTCACGCTCCGCTTCAAGGTCCGCGCCGAGCCCTCCGGGCGCCACCAGACGCCATGCGACCTGATCGAGGGCCCGGACGAGCGCCTGGTGGACATCCTGCTCGAGGTGCCGAATGCGCCGCTCAACCAGAAGGTGGAGCCCGAGAAGGACGTGCGGCGCAACGTGGCCCCCATCCAGCAGAAGACGGCCCCGATCCAGCGCAGGTAGCGGCCCACGGCGCCAGCCCCAGGGTGATCATTGCGTGAAGCGTCGGGGCACCCGGGCGCGACGCCCCCCCGCGGGCGCGGTCTCGTGTAGGATTCGCCCCACTCGGAGGCGCCGACACCGTGCGACCGCTCCTGACGCCCTCCCTGCTCCTGGGGCTCTCCCTGGTGCTGCTCGCCAGGCGCGCGGACTGGCTCGCCTGGCTCCCGCGGGGCGTCGCCCGGCTGGAGTCGGACCTGCTGGTAGGGGCGCAGATCCTGGTGTGGGTGGCCACCACCTGGCTCGCCGCGCGCGTGGCCGTGCTCACGCTCCGGCTGCGCATCCGCCGCCGCTCGGGCCGGGAGGCGCCGAACCTGCTGATCGACCTCGTGATCGTGGGCGTCTGGATCGCGGGCCTGTGCGGCATGTCGATCGTCGTGCTCGGGGTCTCGCCCGGAGCGGCCGTCACGACCTCCGGCCTGCTGGTGGCGATCGTCGGCTTCGCGATCCGACACATGATCGCGGACCTCTTCTACGGCCTCACCCTGGCGCTCGAGCGTCCCTTCGAGATCGGCGACTGGATCCAGATCCCCGACGGCAGCACCGGCCGCGTCACCCAGTTCACCTGGCGCGCGGTGAAGTTCGTGACACGGGACAATCTGAAGGTGATCGTCCCGAACAGCGAGCTGGCCACCTCCCAGCTCGTGAACTACGACCAGCCCGACCCCAGCTGGCGCTCGAGCCTGCGCATCACCCTGGGCTACGACGTCGACACCCGCCGGGCCGAGCGCCTGCTGGCCGCCGCGGTCGAGCAGGTGCCGGAGGTCGCCGCGCTGCCGCGGCCGACCGAGGCGCGCATCGTCGAGTACCGGCTCGAAGGGGTGGTCTGGGAGCTGCGCTTCTGGATTCCCGACTACGCCGGCTCCTCCGCGGTGACCCAGCGCGTGCACCGGGCCGTGCTGCGCAACCTGCACGTGGCCGGCCTCGGGCCTCCCCGGAAGCGCGAGGAGGTGCTGCTCGGGGGGCTGCAGGAGGAGCTGCGGGCGGAGCGCGAGGCCGCTCGCAGCTGGATCGACCGCATCGAGCTCTTCGCCGTGCTCGACCCGGCGGAGCGCAGCGGCCTGCGCGAGCGCGCGCGCCGGATCGAGATTCCGGCCGGCGGCCAGGTGGTACGCCAGGGCGAGCCCGGCTCGTCCCTCTTCGTGCTGGCCGAGGGCGTGTTGGGCGTCTGGCTGGGCAGCCCGGGTGATGGAGCTCCCGCGTCGAAGCTCCACCCCGGCGACTTCTTTGGTGAGATGTCGCTACTGACCGGCGAGCCGCGCAGCGCATCGGTGCTGGCGGCGGTCGAGTCCGTGGTCTACGAGATCGGGCACGCCGATCTCGGCCCGATCCTGGAGCGACACCCGGCCCTTCCCCACCAGCTCGCGCAGGTGCTGGAGGCGCGGAGCCGAGCCGATGCCGAGCGCGAGGCCACGGCCTCGCAGGACGCGGCCGAGACCGACCGTTCGAGCCGCGTGGCACGCCTCCTGGAGCGGATCCGCTCCTGGTTCCAGCTCTCCGAGACGCCGGAGCCCAGGCGACGCCTGGCAGCCCGCGCCGCGCCGCCGACCCAGCTCGGCTCCTGACGCGCGGGCCTCAGCTGCCTCCGCAGGGGCCGTAGGCGGTTCCGGCGCTGTTGCAGAACTCGAAGCTAGGTCCGCTCGGGGTCGTGCAGGCTCGGGCCTGGCCCGGCAGGCACAGCGGCGAGGCGGGTGCGATGCAGCCGAAGTCGGGGATGAAGATCCCGAAGTCGCCGGCGCCCACGACGCCATCTCCATCGAGGTCGCCTCCGGTGCCCGGCGGCACGGAGTGACCGAAGTTCCCGATCAGGATCCCGAAGTCCGCCGCGCCGGTGGCCCCGTCGAGGTCGATGTCACCGGCGCAGCGGTTGCCGTCCGGGTCGCAGGCGTCGCCGAAGCCGTCGCCGTCCGTGTCGAGCTGATCCGGGTTGTAGACCTGCGCGCAGTTGTCGCAGTCGTCGGCGTAGCGATCGGCGTCGGCGTCCGGCGCGATGGGTCTGCCATCGGCTCCGATGCCCCGGAGCAGTGAGCCCCAGGGATAGGCGTCCACGCCGTAGCTGGTGTCGCAGCAGGCGGGGCGCAGAGCGGCGGGCGGAGGCGATTCCAGACCCGAGTAGATGTCGCAGGGATAGGGGATGCGGCACACGGAGCCCGGGCAGTCGGCGGCGCTGCTGCAGCCGCGCCCGCGGTTCACGCCGCCGAGACAGCCACCCGTATCCGGCCCGCAGGAGTTCGGCACGCACTCGGCGCCCCCACAGCTCGCCTCCCAGGCGCAGCAGGCGATGCCGCTGCCCGGCGCGCCGGAGCTCGGGGTGAACAGGGTCTCTACCCCGACGTCGGGCAGGAGGCTGGAGAAGCTGCACTGGCCCAGGCCGGCAAGCGCCAGCGGAGCCGGGATCTCGAGGGCCTGGCCGCTGGAGCGACAGATCGTCGTGCCCAGCGTCGCGTCGAACTCCGGGTTCACGCAGAACGCGGTGAAGGGAGCGCTCGACTCCTTCCAGCGGTAGCCGGGAATGTCGGGCTCGGCGAAACGCGTCTCCTGCTGCTCCGTGAACTGTGGACTCGCGATCACGCCGACCTGGCAGGCGTCGCCGACGCCGTCCAGGTCGAGGTCCTGCTGGGTCGGATTCGCCAGCAGCGGGCAGTTGTCCGCTGCATCGGCGACGAGATCGCCATCGTCGTCCGCGTCGCAGGCGTCTCCCTGGCCGTCGGCGTCCCGGTCGTCCTGGAGCGGATTGGGCGTCGCCGGGCAGTTGTCGCAGGCGTCGCCTGCGCCATCGCCGTCGCCGTCGAGCTGATTCGGGTTGGCGAGCCCGGGGCAGTTGTCGGCATCGTCCATCAGGCCGTCGGAGTCCTCGTCCTCGCTCCCGTCGCAGACGTCCCCGAGGCCGTCGGCATCGCCGTCGAGCTGATTCGGATTCGGCACCAGGGGGCAGTTGTCGCAGAGGTCTGCGAAGCCGTCCTGGTCCGAGTCGCCGTTGGTGGCGGCGAAGGCGGAGAAGGGGCAGCGGTCGGGATTCCGGCCGTCTCCGTCCACGTCCGGATCGCAGACGTCTCCGACGTCGTCGCCATCGAGGTCCGTCTGGGAGCGGTCGCAGACGCTCCCGAGGGGACACTGGGAGTCGAAGAAGCAGCCGCCGCCGACGCTGGCGTCCGGCGCGATGCAAGAGCCCTCGCCAGTCCCGTTCGGCACCAGCGGGCAGTTGTCGAGGCCGTCGGCGGTGAGGTCGCCGTCGTCATCGAGGTCACAGGCGTCGCCGAGGCCGTCGGCATCGGTGTCGATCTGCACGAAGTTGGCATCGAAGGGGCAGTTGTCCACGGCGTCGAAGACGCCGTCGTCGTCGAAGTCCCCGTCGCTCAGGGCGAAGTTGTCGACGCCCGAGGTGTCGAAGCCCTCCCAGAAGATCTCCACGCCATCGACGGCCTGAAGCGTCTGGCCGAAGGATCGCCCGCCCGCACTGCGGAACCAGCCGTTTCCCTGGGCCACGGCGTCGCTCCACGAGACGTCGACCGGGATGGCCAGGCGGGTCCAATCGAGTGGACCCGGGCCGATGGCGAACAGGAAGGACCAGCTGCTCCCCGAGGAGCTGAGCGTCACGGTGAGCGGGTTGCCGCCGGCGGTGCTCAGGAAGTCGAGCTGGATCGAAGAGATGCCCGCGTAGCTTCCCAGCCAGCGGGGGTCGCTGCTGCGGGCGCCGAAGCGGAAGACGTCGCTCACCAGCACGTAGCCGCCGGGATTGCCGCCGCTGCTCGCCCAGGGCAGGGAGCCCCCCGCGAGGCTCAGCCACTGGGTCGGCAGCACCGAGAAGGGCTCGACGCCCTGCTCCGCGGCCCGGGCCGAAGGCCCGAAGACGAGTGCGCAGGCGAGCGCCAAGGCCGGCCCGGCGACCCGGAGCCGTGAATTCGAGCCCCGAGCCCTACTCCGCACGCCGCGCTGCACGCCGCAGTTCCGCATCCACGAGAGCCCATCCGCCGACGCCAAGGCCGGCTCGCCGACGTCCGGGCCCGGCAATCTCCATACATCGCCGCAGCCCCGAAGCGTAGCCGAGGCCGATCGGCGATGGGCCCTTCGGGCCCGGATCAGGGCGGGCCGCTGGCGGCGGCCAGCTCCAGCAGGCGCTGGCGGGCCATCTCGGGCCCCCCTCGCACCAGCACGACCCAGCCACGGCGGCGGACGGTCTCGCCGGGGGCGACGTCGCCGAAGCTCGGATCCGAGTGGATGCACTGGTGCCCCGGCGCGAAGTTGTGGAAGGCCTTCCAGGCCTGCTCCCAGAGGGCGCCCACGGCGAGCCCGCCGTCCTCGGAGGTGACGACCACGACGCCGTCGGCCGAGAGGACGCCGCTCCTCGAATAGAGTGGCGACTCACGACGTCGCGCGTTCAGCTCGCCCGCGAGCGCGAGCCGTTCCTCGTGGAAGCGCTGGGTCCACATGTTAAAGGCCCCGTAGCCGTCCAGCTCTCTCAGCCTCGCGAACTCCAGGGAGGCCCGTCCGGAAGCGGGAAAGACCCAGACCCGACGAGCGCGCTGGTGCCGGAAGACGGGCGCGAGGTCCAGGCGCATGCAGACCTGGGTGCGCACGTCCTTCGCGACCTCCTCCCCGGGATTGGTCACCGCCAGCTGCATCGAGGCCACGTCGTCCGCCACCGCCCAGCGCGCCTCCACGGCGACGCTCGCGTCCTCGAAGACGTAGCCATCCGCCAGTGTGCGCAGCGCCCGGGGCGGACGCCGGACGGGCACGAAGTTGAGCGCGCGATCGTGGCTCCACAGGGCCTCCGGCAGGTCGATCTCGAGGCGCCCCTCCCCTCCCTCGAGGGTCAGGGCCGGCCCGATCCCCGGCTTCTCCTGGACGCCACGGCCGATGCGC
>CAZYOL010000132.1:10177-12440 GCA_964649065.1 uncultured Spirochaetales bacterium | reverse complement strand
GCCGCCGCCGCCGGCTGCGGCCACGGCTGGCCGGGCGCCGGCGCGGGGCACCCCGCTCGGGCTCTCGCGGGGCCTCGGCGCGCGCTCGCGCCTGCAGGCTCGGCAGCGCCTTCGGCGTCTCCAGCCGCCGCAGGGCCCGGTGTGTCAGCCGCTCGATCGAGGCCAGCTGTGCGCGCTCGTCCGAGCCGCACAGGGTGAGGGCCCGGCCGCTGGCGCCCGCGCGGCCGGTGCGGCCCACGCGGTGGACGTAGGTCTCGGGCTCGCTGGGCAGGTCGAAGTTGATGACGGTGTCGATGCCCTCGACGTGGATGCCGCGCGCCGCGACGTCGGTCGCCACCAGCACCCGCGTGCGGCCGCCCTTGAAGGCCTCCAGGGTTCGCACCCGGGCGTTCTGGGACTTGTCGCCGTGGATGGCCTCGGCCCGCACGCCCCGCCCCGCCAGGCTGCGCGCCAGCCGGTCGGCGCGGCGCTTGGTGCGCGTGAAGACCAGGGCGCGGGCGATCGGCTCGCCCGCCAGCAGCTCGAGCAGCAGCGCCTGCTTCTTCGGGCCGTCCACCAGGTAGACGGCCTGCTCGATCGGCGCCCGCGTCGAGGAGACCGGATCGACGGCCACCTCCACCGGCTCGTGCAGCAGCCGGTGGGCGAGATCGCGGATCTCGCGGGGCTGGGTGGCCGAGAAGAGCAGCGTCTGGCGCTGGCGGGGCAGCGCTCGGCTCACGCGCCGAACGTCGGGCAGGAAGCCCATGTCGAGCATGCGGTCGGCCTCGTCCAGCACGAAGATCTCGACGCGCGAGAGGTCGACCTCGCCCTCGCCCATCAGGTCGAGGAGGCGGCCCGGCGTGGCCACCAGCACGTCGACGCCGCGGCGCAGCTGGGTCACCTGGGGGCGCTTGCCCACCCCGCCGAAGACCACCGCCGAGCGGATGCGCCCGGCGGGTGCGTAGCGCTGGAAGCTCTCGGCGATCTGGGCGGCGAGCTCGCGGGTGGGTGCGAGCACCAGGGCGCGGATGGCCCGGCCGCGCTCGCCCGGATCGAGGCGCAGCAGCTCGTCGAGAATGGGCAGCGCGAAGGCGGCGGTCTTGCCCGTGCCGGTCTGGGCGCAGGCGAGAAGATCGCGGGCCTCGAGCACGTGCGGGATCGCGTCGCGCTGGATGGGGGTCGGCTCGGCGTAGCCGATGCGCCGGAGCGTGGCGACGAGCTCCGGGTGGAGGTCGAGGTGTTCGAAGCCCGGGAGGCTCGCGGCGTCCCGGTTCGGTCGTGAGTTCGGTGCGGACAAAGAGGTTCCTGTCGTTCGGGTGTGTCGGTCTGCGCCCGCTCGGGGCAGCCCGGTGGTGGCGCCTGCGCGCGAGCTACGTGCTCGCGCGGGCGGCTTCGGCCACTTTGAGCGACTTCAGCCGCTTCGGTCACTTCGCGGTGAAGCTCGAAACAAGTCTGGGCCGGCTTGCAGACTGAGGCCGCGGCGGGAGCCGGGCTCGGAAGGAAAGGCGGGCAGGGCCTGTTGTCGATCTCGTCGAAGCCTATCCCACATCGGCAGGGCGCGCCCGAAGCCTGAGTCTCGACTGGATCTCCCGCGCTCGACGCGCCTGGACCGACCGGGTGACGTGCTAGCGTCGAAATTTGGGGCCCGAAGGGGCCGGAAGGAGGCAGCAATGATCGAAGCAGGCTCGACGGTCGGAATCGAGTACACCCTCACCCTGGAAGACGGGACGAAGGTGGACAGCAACGTCGGCGGCGAGGTGCTGACCTTCGAGCAGGGCGCCGGGCAGATCATTCCCGGGCTCGATCGCCAGCTGGTCGGCATGCAGGTCAGCGAGGCCCGGCAGCTCACGGTGCCGCCCGAGGAGGGCTACGGGCCCGTGAATCCGGACGCCTTCCGCGACGTTCCGGTGAGCGACCTCCCGGAGGGCGCCCGCGCGCCCGGTACGCCACTGGCCGCGCGCGACGAGCAGGGGAACGTCCAGCACCTGCGCGTCCACAAGGTCGAGGGCGAGGTCGCCACTCTCGACTTCAACCACCCCCTGGCGGGCCAGACGCTGATCTTCGACGTGAAGATCCTGGAAGTCCGCTAGCCGGGCTCTCCCGGGGCCGGCCCGCTCCGCCCCGGCGGAAGAGCACGGCGGGCGTGGCCCGCAGGCGCGCGGCCCCCCTCGACGGCCCCGGAGACCGGCCGATCCGGCCCGGGGCCTCCCCCGCTGGGTGCGGCCCCCGGCCGCCCGGCAGTGCCCGCAGGAACGGGAGCAGGCGAAGCGGTCCGAGGATCACG
>CAZYOL010000132.1:0-10167 GCA_964649065.1 uncultured Spirochaetales bacterium | reverse complement strand
GGGCCCGCTGGCCGGGGCCCCCCCTGGTCGCCCCGGTAGCCCGGCCGACCGGCCCTGGGCCCTCCCCTGTGGGGTGTGCCCCCCGGCCGCCCGGCTGTGCCCGAATGGGCTCGCAACGCCGGGGCGCTTCGTGGCACGCTGTGCGGGTGCCGCCCCGCCTGCTGCCGCAACCCCCCCATCTCGATTTGCTCACCGGCGCGTTCAGCGAGGTGCTCCAGTGGATCGCCGCGCCGGCCGCCAACACCCTGGACGCCCTCGACGCCTACCGGGGGCTCGGTCCGGAGCGCTTCTTCCCGCCGCCGCCCCGCACCCCGCAGCTGCGCGTGAGCCGCCGTTGGTCGCTGCCCGGCCTGCACAGCGAGGACCTCGTCTTCGAGTCGCTGCACGAGCCCCTGGAGCCCCGCTTCGCCGAGCGCTACTGGGCGCGCTACGCCGAGAACCACACCGTCTACGCGCGCCGCCTGAGGCCCGCCGGCGCCGGCGCGCGCCCCCGGCTGCTCTACATCCACGGCTATCTGCAGCCGGAGACCCCGGTCGAGGAGGTCGCCCTGCTCGGCGGCATGGCCCTGGCGCTGAACGTCGAGATCGTGCAGCTCCAGCCGCCCTATCACGGTCGCCGCGCACCGCGCGGCTCGCGCTACAGCGGCGAGCTCTACTGGACCGCCGACCTGGTGCGCAGCTTCGAGGCCCTGCGCCAGAGCATCGCCGACGCGCGCGCGCTGCTCTCCTGGATGCTGGCGGAAGACCCGCGCCCGGTCGGCGTCACGGGCCTGAGCCTCGGCGGCTTCCTCTCCTCGGTGCTCGCCTGCACCGAGCCGCGGCTGGCCTTTGCGGCGCCGCTCATCGCGCACATGGACATCGCGGCACTGGTTGCCGATGCGCCGGTGCTGGGGCGCATGCGCCGCGACCTGGCCGACTTCGGCTGGGGCCGCGAAGAGCTCGCGGGCTTCGTCGACTCGATCGGCTGGCGACAGCTCGAGGCCCAGCTCCCGCCGGAGCGCGTGCTGATGCTGGCGGCCTCCGAAGATCGCTTCTTCGACGCGCGCGTCGTGGAGTCGCAGTGGCAGCGCTGGCGCGAGCCCGGCATCCACTGGTACCCGACCAGCCACATGGGCTTCGTGGCCCGCCTCCCCGCTGCGCTGCGGACGCTGCGCGCCTTCGTCGACCGCCACGCCCGGGGCTGAAGCTTTTTCCCTTGCTCCAGCGGCCGTCGCTGCGGTAAGACGGGGCGCGAGCCCAGAGCCACCGGGCCAGGGGACGGGTGAAGGCCTACATCGAGCGGTGGCGCCGGATCCACGCGATTCACGGCGTCCTGATCTTCTTCCTCGGCGCCGTGGTGGGCGGTGCGCTCTTCGCCCTCGTCCACCCGGGCGGCGTGGTCTCGAACATCGAGGCGCGGCGGTGGAGCATCGCCCACCAGCAGGGCCTGGCGCACGCCTTCCTGCTCTTCGGCATCGGCGCCCTGCTCGGCCACTTCCGCCTCACGCCCGGGCTGATCCGCGCCGTGGGCTGGACGCTCATTCCCGGCGCCTGGGCGGCGGTGATCGCCTCCTTCGTGTCCGCCTTCTTCCAGGTGGCGGGCCGCGAGTGGACGCCCAGCCCGCCGCTGCCCCCGGACGAGCTGGCCGTCAACCGCATCGCCTTCGTGCTCTTCGCCGCCGGGGTGGCGGGCCCGGCCATCGCCCTGCTGCTGATCGTGATCCGCAATGCCTGGGAGGGCATCCGCAGCGCCATCGCGCCGCTCAGCTGGAAGAACTGGGTGAAGACGGTGGCGGTGCGGCCGGGCCGCACCTACGAGCCGCGCGATGTCCGGGAGCTGATCGAGGCGGTGCAGCAGGCCCTGGACGACCGCTTCCTGCCGATCCGGGCCTTCGGGGCCCGGGGCAGCTGGAACCCGCTGGCCGCCAGCCGCGGCGCCATGATCGACATGCGCTACCTGAAGGCCGAGCTCGACTTCGACGCCAATAGCAGCCGCCTGACCGTGGAGGCGGGCATGCTGGTGGACGATCTCTCCAACGCGCTGCGCGACCGCGGGCTGAGCCTCGACAACGCCCCCGTGGTGCAGTGGATCCAGGTGGGCGGCGCCGTGGCCGTCGGGGCCCACGGCACCGGCGTCGGCTTCCGTCACTTCGTCGACCACGTGGTCGCCATGCAGGTGGTCCAGGACGTGAACGGCGTCGCCACGCTGCAGAGCTACCAGCAGGGCGACGCCGAGTGGCCGGCCCTGGTGCTGGGCCTGGGCACCCTGGGCGTGATCTACAGCGTCACCTTCCAGGCCTCGCGGATGCGGCGCGTTCGGCTCCTCGACGCGCCGGCCCCGATGCTCGACACGATCCGGAGCCAGCTGCCCAGCCTGGTTCCGGCCAACGAGTACACCGAGATCTTCTGGTTCCCCCACAACGAGGACTGCTGGGTCAAGACCTGGAACACCGTGCCCATCAGCACGCCCACCGAGGATCCGCCCTGGTACCGCTCGCTGCTGCAGTGGTTCAACACGCGGGTGCTGGCGCCCGTCTCGCTGCACCTGGTGTCGCTGCTGCCCTGGATCACGCCGTTGGCGATGAAGCTCTTCGGCTCGATCGTGCAGCTCGAACGCACGCCCCGGGTGATGGAGCTGCCCGACGCGCTCCACTATCAGGAGCACTACGCCCCGGTCGTCTCCATGGGCTACGCGATTCCCTACGGCGCCCAGGACTTCGAGCCGGTGAAGAAGGCCTGGCTGGCGGTGACCGACCGGCTGGAGCTGTTGCGGCGCGAGGGCATCTACCCGTTGAACATGGTGCTGCACGCGCGCTTCGTCGATCGGGACGAGGGGCGGGCCCTGCTCTACCCCTCCACCGGGCACGCCTTCAGCTGCTACATCGAGATCCTCACCTTTCCCCACATGGCCCGCCACGAGGACTTCTTTCGCTCGGTCGAGCAGGAGTGGCTGGCCCTGGGCGGCCGCCCGAACTGGCCGAAGCTGCACTTCCAGCCCGAACGCGTCCGCGAGACCTATCCGCCGGCGCGGCTCGCCCAGTTCCTGGCGATCCGCGAGACGCAGGATCCCGACTGCGTCTTCCTCAACGACTACGCACGCGAGCTGCTCGGGCTCTAGGAGGCCACGTTGATCCTCAACCTGATCTTCTTCCTCCACGCCCTCTCGTCGATCCCGTTTGCGGCCCTGCTGCTCTTCGAGCCCGACATCCTGGCGCAGCTGCTGACCGGCGCGACGATCAGCGAAGAGGGCAAGATCTTCGCGCGCCTCTACGGCGGCTGCCTGGTGCTGGTCGCCCACACGGCCTTCCGGGCCCAGCTCGCCTTCAGCTTCTACGCGCGGGAGCTGGCGCTCTGGGTGCTGCTGGTGCAGCAGCTCCTGGGTCTGTTGATCTCGCTGACCTTCGTGGCCTTCCCGGCGGCCTTCTGGCTCTCCTTCCTGCTCTTCCTGGTCTTCGCGATCGGCTATCTCTACATCCTCCTGCTGAGGCCGAGCGACATATGAGGGGCCCCGTCGGCGGCGTGCGCTACTGGCGCAAGTTCGGCCTGTCGGCGGTCGTCGCGCGGGTGCTGGTGGGCGCGGCCCTGCTGGCCGGCCTGGCCTGGCTCGTCGGCGGGCTGAGGGCGCCGGGCTTCGCGTCCGGGGCGCAGACCTTCTTCCGGGCCTACCAGACCTTCCAGCAGGAGGACACCCCGCCCCCGGTGCCGCCCGCCGCGCCGACCCTCGACGAGCTGCTGGACGCGCCGGTGCCGGAGCTCAGGCGTCCGGGCGCCACGCTGCGCATGTACGTGGTGGAGATGCGGGAGTGCCAGCGCCGCTACCGCGGCGAGGCGGAGCAGCGGCGCTGCATGGAGGCGCGCGGCTGGCGCTAGCCGCTAGCCGAGGTCGAGGGCCTTGACGCGGGCTTCGGCGCCCATCGCCAGCAGCCGCTCCCGGGCGCGTTCCCGCTCGCGGCGCGCCGCCTCGGCGTCGCCCGCCAGGCTGCGGGCGCTCGCGCGCGCCAGGTGCAGCTCCGGCTGGTAGAGGAGCGTGCGCGTCGCGGCCAGGATCTCCCCGGCGCGCGTCAGCGACGGCTCCGCCGCCTCCGGGCGAGGCTCGTCGCCGGCCAGCAGGGCTCGCGCCTCGGCCAGCCGGGCGATCATCTCGAGGATGTCGTTGCCGCGGCTCTGGGAGAAGCGGACGGCTTCGCGGGCGGTCTCCAGCGAGCCCGCGGCGTCGCCCGCGGCGAGCTGGGCCTCCGCCAGATCGGTCAGCATCAGCTCCTCGTGGAGCAGGGTGTGGGACGCGCGGGCGGTGGCCAGGCCGCCCTGCAGCGTACGGCGGGCCGTCTCCGGCTGGCCGCAGGCCAGCTGGGCCGCCCCCAGGGCCCGCAGCGACACGCAGCGATCCGCCGGCGCGCCGACCCGATCCGCGACGGTCGCGGCGCGCTCTGCCCGCTCCAAGGCCGCAGCGGCAGCGCCCAGGGCCAGCTCGGCGCGGCTGAGGCCGGACTCCGCGACCACACACCAGACCGTGTCGCCCGCCCGCTCGGCGCGATCGAGGCCTTCGAGCAGCACCGGCAGGGCCTCCCGCGGCCGCCCGGCCCGCACCAGCAGATTGCCGCGGGCCACCAGCACCCGATAGGCGAGCCCCGAGGACTCGGGGTCGCGCGTGTAGCCCGAGAGCTCGAGGGCCTGGTCGCAGATGGGCCAGGCGTCGTCCACCCGGCCCGCCGCGACGAAGCCCTGCAGCACCGTCAGCCGGGCCAGGAAGCGGCTGCTGGCATCGCCGCGCTCATCCGCATCGGCGACGGCCTCGCGGGCCAGCGCCCGCGCCTGCCGGGACAGACCCGCCTGCACCATGGCGAGCCAGGCCAGCAGGACGAAGGTCACGCGCTGCCCGACGTCGCCGAGGGCGTCACAGAGCGCCAGGCCCTCCTCGAGCAGGGTGCGGATCTCCGGCTCCTGGAGGCCGGTGCGGCTGCCGTGATAGAGGAGCAGGCTGCGCGCCGCCAGCGCCTGCCCGGCCTGCTCCCGACCCCCGGGCAGGCTCGGCAGCAGTGCGCGCGCCCGGCGCAGGTGCTCGACCGCCGAGGCGGGGTGCTGCATGGCGTCGTTCTGCGCCGTGCGCAGGTGCCAGCGCACCGCCTCGCCGCGCTCCCCGGCGGCGTCCCAGTGGCGCGCGATGGCCGCGGCGTAGGGGTCGACGTCGTCGCCGTGGAGCCGCTCCAGGGCGCGCGCCAGGTCGCGGTGGCCGCGGGCGCGGGCCGAGAAGAGCTGCGACTCGTAGGCGACGTCGCGAATCAGCCGGTGCCGAAAGCAGAAGGTCGGGCCCGGGAAGAGGGCCTGCTCCTGGACGAAGTCGCCGCTCTTCAGCTCCTGCAGCGCCTCGCGCAGCGAGCGCTCGCTCATCCCGGTCACCTCGTGCAGGAGCTCGGGCTCGAACTCGCTGCCGGCGACGGCGGCCGTCCTCAGCACGCGCCGCACCGGGCCCGCCAGCCGGTCGATGCGCGCCTCGATCGCCGCCTGGACCGTCTCGGGAATCGGGATGTCGAGGACCGCCCCGGCCAGGCGGTAGGCGCCGCGCTTGCCCTCGAGACGCCCGGCGTCGGCCAGCGAGTGGATCGTCTCCTCCAGGAAGAAGGGATTGCCGCCGGTCCACTCGACGAGGCGGCCGGTCAGGGCGCCCAGCGAGCGGTCCGGACCCAGCAGGTGGCGGGCCACCTCCTGGGACTCCTCGCGATCGAGCGCGGGCAGGGCGAGCTGCTGGTAGAAGGGCTCCTGCATCCACGGGGCCTGGAAGTCCGGGCGGAAGGTCAGCAGCACGAAGACCCGCATGCGCTCCACCACGTCCACGAGCTGCTCGACGAAGATCAGGGTGCCGAGGTCGGCCCAGTGCAGGTCCTCGATCAGCAGTACGACCGGCTGCGCCTCGCTCTCGAGCTCCAGCAGGCGGACGCCACAGCGCAGCAGCCGCCGGCGCCGGGCGTCCGCATCCAGGCCTTCGAGCGTGGGCCGCGCGCCGTCGCGGGCCTCGAGGAAGTCGCGCAGCAGCGGCAGGTCGGCCTCGAGGGTCGGGTCGCGCTCGGCGACGGCGGCGTCGAGCTTGGCGCGCAGCGCTTCGGCTCCGTCCTCGCCGCTCGCACCGCACAGGGCGCGCAGCACGGCGGCCACGGGAGCCAGCGGGCGCGCCTCCCCGCGCGCGCGACAGTCCGCCGTGTAGACGGCGGCACCGCGGCCGTGGGCGTACTCCTCCAGCTCGAAGCCCAGACGGCTCTTGCCGAGGCCCGCGTCGGCGACCAGCCCGACGACGTGGCCCGAGCCGGAGGCGGCCTGCTCGTAGGCCTCCTGGAGCCGTCTCATCTCGTGCTGGCGACCCACCAGCGGCGAGAGGCCCTGGGTGCGCGCGCGATCGAGGCGGTTGAGCAGCGGGCCGGGCCCGCGCAGCCGGTAGACGCGGCGCGGGCCGCGCGAGCCGCGGAACTCGTGCTCGCCGCGGTCCTCCAGCTCGAAGTAGCCGTCGACCAGGCGCGCCGTGGCCTCGGCCAGGTAGATCTCGCCGGGCGGAGCCAGCTGCTCCATGCGCGCGGCCACTCCGACCGTATGGCCCTTGGCCGTGTAGTCGAAGCGCAGCTCGTGGCCGATGGTGCCGATGATCACCTCTCCCGAGTTGATCCCCATGCGGGCCCGGAAGTCGATGCCGTGCTCCTCGGCGAGGCGCTGGCGCAGCTCCGCCAGGGCGTTGCGCATCTGCAGCGCCGCACAGCAGGCGCGCTGCGCGTGGTCCTCCTGGGCCCGCGGTGCCCCGAAGATCGCCATGATGCCGTCGCCCGTGTACTGGTTGACGGTGCCCTCGTAGCGGTGGATGTCCTGGGTGAGGATCCCGAAGAAGCGGTCGAGCACGGTGTGCCAGACCTCCGGGTCGAGCTGCTCGCTCATCTCGAGGGAGCTCTTGACGTCGGCAAACAGGATGGTCACCTGCTTGCGCTCGCCCCGCACGCCGGCGCTGCCCCGCAGCACGTCCTGGCGCAGGTGGGGCGGCGTGTACTCGCCCGGCGCCGCCTCGTAGCCCGAGGCGGGCTCGCTGCGGGCCTCGCCACAGGCCGAGCAGTAGCGGGCCTCGACCGGAACGGCGGCTCCGCAGGCCGGGCAGGCCACGGGCAGGGCGGCGCCGCAGTGCATGCAGAAGCGCGCTTCTGCCGGTGCCTCGCGACTGCACTCCTGGCAGGTCATGGCCATCGGGTCCTCAAAAGGACTCCCGAGTGTCTCCGGCGCGGAGCTGGCCATCAAGGCCCGAGGCGGCCCCGGCGGCGGCCGCGCGCCCGTTTCACGCAATCATCACCTTGGCGCGGCGCCGCTAGCGGCCGAAGAGTTCCCGGACCAGCAGCGTCCAGATGGCGATGCCGGCGGCCAGCTTGGCGAGGATGCCGCCCAGGCGTCCGACGACGGCCCCGAGGGCAGCGTGCAGCGTCTCCCGCGTGCTGCGGGCCTCGGGCCCGGTGGCCTCCGCGATCCAGGCGCCCAGGAAGGTGCCGATCACGGCCCCGATCAGCGTGCCGACGAGGGGAATGGGGATCACCGGCGTCAGGGCGATGGCGCCGATCAGCCCGCCCAGGATCGCGCCCCACATGCCCCGATTGGAGCTGCCGCCGAGCTTCGCACCCGCGGCTCCCGAGATGGCCTCGGCGATCTCGCCGACGACGCCGATGCCCACGCAGATCGCGAGCAGGCGCCAGCCGAAGCTCTCCACGCTTCCGCTGGCTCCGGCGCTCACGAAGGCGCCGTCGACGCACTCGACGAGCACGGCCACGCCGAGCAGCAGCCAGGTGCCGGGGAGCCCGATGGCCACCACCAGTAGACAGGCCAGGCCGAAGAGCGCGAAGAGCACCGAGAGGGCGAGCTGCAGCCACTCCATCGGGCCCGAGGGTAAGGCATGCCCGCCCGGGCGGAGAGCCTGTACCCTGCACAGAGCGTAAGGAGAGTCATGGCGCTCACCCCGTCGACCATGCTGGAGCTCGGCACGCCCGCCCCGGCCTTCTCGCTGCCGGACGCCTCCGGCAAGCTCGTCTCGCTCGACGACTTCGCCGGCGCGCCGGGCCTGCTGGTCGCCTTCATCTGCAATCACTGTCCCTACGTGAAGCACCTGAAGCCCGAGCTGGCGCGCTTCGCCGCAGACTACGCGGAGCGCGGCCTGGCCATGGTGGCGATCAGTGCCAACGACGCGTCGGGCTACCCGGAAGACGCCCCGGCGAAGATGGCCGAAGACGCCCGCCGCTTCGGCTACGTCTTCCCCTACCTGTACGACGAGAGCCAGGAGGTCGCCAAGGCCTACCGCGCCGCCTGCACGCCCGAGTTCTATCTCTTCGACGCCCAGCAGAGGCTGGTGTACCGCGGGCAGTTCGACGGCAGTCGGCCCGGCAACGAAGTCGCCGTCAGCGGCGCGGATCTGCGCGCCGCCGTCGATGCGCTGCTGGCCGGGCGACCGGTGGGCGGGGACCAGCAGCCGAGCATCGGCTGCAACATCAAGTGGAAGCCGGGCAACGAGCCGGACTACGCGTAGCCGCGGTGGCCCGCCGCCGCTCTTCGACGCCTACGCCCTGGTCGACTGGAGCGCGGCCTCGCGTCCCGTGCGCGGGGCGAACGGCATCTGGATCGCCTGGGCCGAGCGGCGCCGCGGACGACTCCGGGTGGCGGCGCCGAGCAACCCGCCGACGCGCCGGGAGGCGGAGCGCGAGCTCGGGGCCCGGCTCGCAGCCCTGAGCCGCGACGGCCGCCGCGCGCTGGTCGGCTTCGACTTCCCCTTCGGCTATCCCGCCGGCCTCGCCTCGGCACTGGGCTGCGCCTCGGGCAGGCCCGCCTGGCGGGCGCTGTGGCAGCTGCTCGGCGACTCGATCGAGGACTCCGAGGACAACCGGAGCAACCGCTTCGAGGTGGCCTCGCGCCTGAATCGGCGCCTGGGTCGCGGGCCCGGCCCGTTCTGGGGCTGCCCGCCCGCCCGCGCGGACGCGCAGCAGCGCCCGACGCGCAGACAGGTCTGGGACTTCCCCTACGCGACGGAGAGCGGCGCCCTGGCGCGCCTGCGCGAGACCGACCGCCGCCTGCCCGGCGTCCAGGAAGTCTGGAAGCTCCTGGGCATCGGCAGCGTCGGGAGCCAGGCGCTGCTGGGGATCCCCTGCGTGGCGCGGCTGCGCCGGCGCGCGACCGCCAGCCGGATCTGGCCCTTCGAGACGGGCTTCACGGCCCGTCCGGGCCCGTCCGTCCTCTTGGCCGAGGTCTGGCCCGGTGTCTTCCCGCTCGACGCCGGGCGCCACCCGGTGCGCGACGCGGCGCAGGTCCTGTCGGGCGTCCGACGGCTGGCCCGGCTCGACCGGCGCGGGGCCCTGGGGCGGCTGCTCGCGGAGCCCGCCGGCCTGGGAGCTCGGCAGCGGCGCTCCTGTCTCGAGGAGGAGGGCTGGATCCTGGGCGCCTAGCGCTCTGTCCTGGACACGAATTTCACGAATCCTTTTGCATCCAGCGGGGCCCGTCGCGCGAAGGCAGGCCCGAACCCGAGCCCGCCCGTGGGCAGCCACGGGCCATCCGAGGAGGAAATCATGTCCCAGACTGCGCGCCGCATCGCGCTCGCAACCACACTCGTCCTGCTGACCGGCCTCGTCTCGTCGGTCGCCCACGCGCGCTCCTTCCGGCGCGACACCGCCGCCGGTGCGCTCGTGCGCACCGACGGAGCCCAGGCCCTGGTGGCCGCCGCCCAGTACGTCGACGACGAGGGAAGCCTCGACTTCAGCCTGCTGGGGCTGCTCTCCGATCCGCGAGCCGACTTCGTGCTGCTCGCTCCCAGCAACCGCGCCTTCGAGGCGCTGCTGGGCCAGCCCGAGGGCTCCTTCGACGGGGCCAGCATCGATGCGCTCCGCGATGCGCTGCCCGACCTGGTGGACGTCACCACCGTCCAGGAGACCCTGCTGCGGCACGTGATCCTGGTGCGCAAGGCCAGCGTGTTCCGCTTCTCGGAGCTCGATCTGGTCGAGGAGCAGAGCTTCACGGCCGCCGACACCTTCACGCCGCTCACCTTCGGCATCGGCGGCTCCGGTGTCACCGTGAACTTCGAGTCGACGATCATCCGGGCCAACGTGCAGACGCGCAACGCCGTGATCCATTTCATCGACACGGTGATCGGGCCCGCTTCCTGAGCCCGTCCGGGGGGCCGCCGTCGGCGGC
>CAZYOL010000131.1:0-12501 GCA_964649065.1 uncultured Spirochaetales bacterium | reverse complement strand
GGCCGGGGGAGCGCGGCGCAGCGCGGCGCTGATCGAGTCGGTGCTGGCGGGCTTCCCGGTGCCCGCGTGAGCCCTCGCGCCCGCTGGCTCGAGCGCCGGCGGGAGAGCCTGCTCCAGCGCGCCCTGCTGGCGCCGCTGGCCCCGCCCGCCTGGGTCTACGCGGCCGCGGCCGCCTGGCACCGGCGCCTGTACCGCAGCGGTCTGCGCGCGGCGCGGCAGCTGTCGGGACAGGTGCTGAGCGTCGGCAACCTGACGGTCGGGGGCACGGGCAAGACGCCGACCGCGGCCTGGATCGCCGCGGGCCTGCAGCGCCGCGGCCGACGCGTGGCGATCGCCAGCCGCGGCTACGGGGGCAGGCCGGAGGAGGGCGTGTTGGTGGTCTCGGACGGCCGGAGGCTCCACTCCCGGGTGGAGCGCGCGGGAGACGAGGCCCTGCTGCTGGCGGCCCACGCGCCCGGCGTGCCCGTGCTGGTGGGGCGCGATCGCTCGCTGGTCGGGATGCGAGCCCTGTCGGCCTTCGGGGCCGACGTCCTGGTGCTCGACGACGGCTTCCAGCACCACCGTTTGGCCCGCGACCTCGATGTGCTCACCGTCGACGGCGCCCTGGGCTTCGGCAATCGGCGCGTGCTGCCCCGCGGTCCGCTGCGCGAGCCCCTGTCGGCGCTGCGGGAGGCCCACGCCGTGGCCGTCGTCGACGGTCCCCTCGCCCCCGAGGACGAGGAGCTGCTGGTGCGCTGGACGCCGGGAGCCTACCGGGTTCGCGCGCGTCGCCGTCCGATCGGGCTGCGCCCCATCGACGGCGGTCCGCTGCGGCCGACCGAGCGGCTGGCCGGTGCCAAGGTCGGGCTCCTGGCCGGGCTCGCCCGGCCGGCGGGCCTCCGACACACGGTCGAGTCGCTCGGGGCGACGATCGTCGCCCAGCGCGACTTCGCCGACCATCACCGCTACCGGGCCCGGGACGTCGCGACGCTCAGCCCGGCCGTCGACCTCTGGGTGACCACGGAGAAGGACGCGCTCAAGATCCTGCCCCACTGGCTGGGCGCCACCGAGCTGCAGGTGCTCGTGGTGGAGCTGGAGGTCGAGGAGCCGCAGCGCGTACTCGACTGGATCGAGACGGCCCTGCGCTGAGCCGCTCGCCGAGCCGGTAGCCCCAGGTGTGCAGGGCGAGGCGACGGCGCAGCCGGGGACGCTCGGCGCGCAGCGCTCGCCTCAGAGCGGCGTCGTCGCCCAGGTACTGCCGCAGCAGCACGGCGCAGCCCCGCGGGCCGATCCGATCGAGCAGCCTGCGCTTGACGAGCGAGCGGTGCAGGCGCGCCAGCTGGGCCAGGCGCTGGCGGGGATGCAGCTCCCCGAGCCAGCGGCTCCGGTCGAGGTCCACCACCAGGACCCGGGTCCCGGAGGGCGACTCGCGCACCAGCAGGTTCTTCAGGTGCAGGTCCGCGTGGAGGGCGCCCGCCGCATGCAGCTGCCGCAGCGCCCTGCCGGCTGCGGCCGCCGCGCGCAGCAGGCGCGGCCCTTCGGGCTCCGCCTCGAGGAAGGCGACACCGTCGAGCGTCGCTTCCTCGTAGAGGGTGCCCAGCGCCGCCCGGAACCAGGGGCCCCGCCGCTCCGCCAGCACCAGGGCCGGACGCGGGACCGGAGCCCCGACGGCCCGCAGCCGGGCCGTGAGGGCGAGCTCGGCGAGCGGGCGCGCCAGGCTACCCCGCCACTCCCCGCGCAGTCCCCGCAGCCAGCCGCCCGGCTGCAGGCGCCGCAGATGCAGCCGCTGCCCGAGGCCCGGGAGGGGGATCAGCGCCGTCGCCGCTCGTCCGCGCGCCCCCGGCGCCGACGCGATCCAGCCGTCGACAGCGCCCTCTTCGAGCAGTCCCTGCGCGCGCACGGCCTCTTCGAGCCGAGCGTCCAGCACCGCCAGGCAGCGCCCGACCCGCAGGGTCCGGAAGCCGGGAGGCGCCGGCGGAAGGGTGGTGCGGGCCCAGCGCATCGAGGGATATGCTACCGCCCTCTCCGTCTCGCCGAGCTCTCCGGCCCGGTGGGAGGCGTCTGCCGGAGCCCGTGATCGTCTCGTCACCCCCGCGCCCCGCCGACCGCATCCTGCTCGTCCGACTCGGCTCGCTCGGAGACGTCGTGCGCACGCTGCCCGCCGTCTCGAGCCTGCGCGCCGGGCTCCCCGGATGCCATCTCGCCTGGCTGGTAGAGCCCGCCTGTGCGGGCGCGGTCGGGGGCCAGCCCTGGATCGACGAGGTCCTGACCTTCCCGAGAGGGCAGCTGGTCCGGCGCCTGCGCGGCGGGCAGCTGGTGGGGGCCGCCCGTCGCTTCGGGAGCTTCCTGGAGCGCCTGCGAGGCGAGCGCTTCGACTGGGTCCTCGACTTCCACGGCCTGGCCCGCTCGGCCTGTCTCTCGCTGCTCTCCGGGGCGCCGCGCCGGCTGGGCTACGCGGCGCCCGCCGCGCGCGAGCTGTCCTGGCTCGCGTCGACCGAGCGGGTCGCGCTGCCCCGGGCCCGGATCAGCCGCTTCGTCCGCAACCAGGCCCTGGTGCGGCGCCTCGGCGTGACGCAGCAGCCGGCGGCCCGACCCTTCCGGATCGACGCCGAGGCGCGCCGGCGCATGTCCGAAGCCCTCGGCTCCGGGCCCGCGATCGCCGTTCTCCACGCCGGCTCCAGCGCCTCGAGCGCGGCCAAGCGCTACCCCCCCGAGCGCCTCGGCCAGGTCGCGCGGCGGCTCGGCGAGCTCGAGGGGCTGCGCTGCCTGGCCAGCTTCGGTCCCGCGCCCTCGGACCGGGCCGCTGCCGAGGCGCTGGTGGCGGCGTCGCAGGGGGCCGCCCGCCTGGCCCCCGCAACCGACTGCGTCCAGGATCTGGCGGCCCTGCTCGAGGCCTCACGGCTCTGCATCGCGGCCGACACCGGTCCGCTGCAGCTGGCCGCTCTCGTCGGAGCCCCCGTGGTACAGCTGCTCGGGCCCACGGATCCGGTCGAGAATGCCCCGTGGCCGCGGACGCCCCAGGTGAGCCTGGCCCATGCCTCCCGTCGCGCCGACGCGGTGCCGGTGGCCCGCGTGGTCGAGGCGGCGCGCGGGCTGCTGGCGCGCTCGGCCTCGGGAGCGGTGGCGGCGTGATCGATCTCTCGATCGTGGTGGTGAGCTGGAATACCCGGGAACTCACCCTCGCCACGCTGCGCTCCCTGCAGCGCCTGTGTCGGAGCAGCCCCCTCGCCACCGAGCTCTGGCTGATCGACAACGGCTCGCGCGACGGCACGGCGCGCGCCGCCCGCGAGCGAGCGCCGGAGGTGCGGATCTTCGCGAGCCCGCGCAACCTGGGCTTCGCCGCCGGCGCCAACCGCGGCCTGCAGTGCGCCCGGGGCCGGCACGTGCTGCTCCTCAACAGCGACGCGCTGCCGCTGCCGGGTGCGCTCGAGACCTGCGTGGCCTACCTCGACGCGCATCCGGAGGTGGCCCTGGTGGGTCCGCGCCTGCTGCGGAGCGATGGATCGATCCAGCGCTCGCTGCACGCCGTGCCGGGCCTGCGGAGCGAGCTGCTGCCCTGGCTGGCCGCGGCACGGCGCCCCCACGTCACGCGGCCCTGCGCCGCTCCCGCGCTGCGCGGTGCGGCGCTCTTCCTGCGGGCCTCGGTTCTGCGCGAGGTGGGAGGCCTGTGCGAGGACTACTTCTTCTTCCTCGAGGAGACCGAGTGGTGCCTGCGCCTGCGCCGCGCCGGCCATCGCATCGTGCACCATCCCGGCGCCGCCGTGCGACACCTCTCCGGCGCCAGCAGCAAGCGCGTCCACCCCTCGCGCACCCGCATCGAGTACCACCGCTCGCTGTACCGCTTCCTGCGCGTCTACCGGGGGCGCGGCGTCGAGCGCGCCGTGCGCGCCCTGCGCGTCGGGAAGGCGGCGCTGCGCACGGCGCTCATGGCCCCGATCGCCTGGCTCTGGCCGGCGCGGCGCGATCGCTGGCGCTCGCAGTGGGACCTCCTGGCCTGGCACTGGCGCGGCCGTCCCGAGGACGCGGGCCTGGAGATGGGGGGGTGAAGGTCCCGAGCCTGGCGCGCCTCGAGAGGATCCTGATCTCCGTGAAGCGGGTGCGCCTGCTGGTGGTGGGCGATCTGGTGCTCGACGAGTACGTGTGGGGCGATGCCGATCGCATCAGCCCGGAGGCCCCGGTGGCCGTCGTCAAGGTTCGCGAGGAGACCCAGCTGCTGGGCGGTGCCGCCAACGTGGTTCGCAATGCGGCGGCCCTCGGGGCGCGCGTGGACTTCTGTGCGGTGGTCGGGAAGGACGCCGCGGGCCGTCGCGCGGCGCAGCAGCTCGAGCAGCTCGGCGTCGATACGCGGGGGCTGGTCGAGGATCCGGGCCGCCCCACCACCCGCAAGACCCGCGTGGTGGCCGCCGGGCAGCAGCTGCTGCGCTTCGACCGCGAGGAGTCGACCCCGGTCTCGTCGGGCGTGGGGCGACGCCTGCTCTCCGCGATCGACGCGGCCCTCCAGCGCGCCGACGGGGTGGTGGTGGCCGACTACGGCAAGGGGGTCCTGGCCCGGGGCATCGCGGCGGCCGCCATGCGCCGCTTCCGCGCGGCGGAGCTTTCCGTCGCCGTGGATCCCAAGGCCAGCGTGGCTCCCTGGTCCGGGGCGGCGATCTTCAAGCCCAACCTGCGCGAGGCGCAGGCCCTGTCCGGCGTCGCGATCGCCGGCGAGGCGGATCTGGCGCGCGCCGCCGCCAAGCTGCGCAAGCGCCTGGGCGGCGCGGCGCTGGTGGTGACGCGCGGTGCGCGGGGCATCACGCTCTTCGACGACGACCACGACGGCGTCCAGGTGGGCACGGTGCAGCGCGAGGTCTTCGACGTCCAGGGGGCGGGCGACACGAGCATGGCGATGCTCTGCCTGGCGCGCTGGGCCGGAGCCAGCCTGGTCGAGGCGGCCGTGCTGGCGAATGCGGCGGCGGGCGTGGTCGTGGGGAAGATCGGCACCGCGACGGCCAGCGGCGACGAGGTGCGCGAGCGGCTGCCGGCCGCGCTGGCGGCGGCCCGGGGGGGCGCGTGATCCACAGCATGACCGGCTTCGGCCGGGCCTCCTTCTCCCGGGCCGGCGTCCGCTTCGACCTCGAGGTGCGCTCGGTGAACCACCGCTACCTGGACGTGCGCGTGCGCCTGCCCCGGGTGCTGGCGTCCCTGGAGCCGGAGGTGCGCGCCCGGGTGCAGGATCGCCTGGCGCGCGGCAAGGTCGACGTGGTGATCGCCTCGCCCGAGGGCAGCTCCCCGCGACCGCGCCTGGAGATCGATCTCGAGGCCGCCCGCGAGTACCTGCGGGCGGCCGCGCAGCTGCGCGACAGCGACGGGGTCGGCGGCCAGCTCGACGTCGCCCGCCTGCTGGCGCTGCCCGGAGTGGCGGGCTTCCAGGAGCCCGAGCTGCTCGACGACGACCTGCGCCGGGATTTCGCCGCCGCGCTCGACGCCGCCCTCGCCGCCGCGATCGAGATGCGGGCCGCCGAGGGCGAGGCCCTGGCGCGAGACCTGGAGCTGCGGCTGCAGAGCGTCTCGGCCCTGGCCGATGCGCTCGAGGAGCGCCGCGAGAGCGTCGCCCAGCAGGTGCGCGAGCGCCTGGAGCGTCGCACGGCACAGATCGCCCGCGACACCGGGCTCTACGACGAGGCTCGGCTGCACCAGGAGCTGGTGATCGCGGTCGATCGCATGGACGTGACGGAGGAGCTGGTGCGACTGCGCAGCCACGTCGAGCAGCTGCGCAAGGCCCTCCGGGTCGCCGGCCCGGGCCAGCCCGTCGGGCGGCGCCTGGACTTCCTGCTCCAGGAGTTCGGCCGCGAGGCGAACACCATCGGCTCGAAGGCCGGCGACGCCGGGCTGGCACACCACGTGGTGGAGCTGAAGGGAGAGATCGAGCGCATCCGCGAGCAGGTCCAGAACATTGAGTGACCCCGCGCTCCTCAACATCGGTTACGGTAACCTGGTCGCCTCTTCCCGGGTGATCGCCATCGTCTCGCCGCAGGCGGCTCCCATGAAGCGGCTGCGCAGCGAGGCCGCGAACCGGGGCAAGCTGATCGACGCCACCCAGGGGCGCCGGACCCGCTCCATCCTGGTGATGGACAGCGACCACGTGATCCTCTCCGCGATCAACCCGGAGACCATCGCCTCGCGCATGGCCCAGGAGGGCGCTGGAGCCGGGGAGGGCTGAGTGGCGCGGCAGGGCCAGAGACGGGACGAGCCCGAGGCCGGGCCGCGAGCCGGCATCCTCTTCGTGCTCTCCGCGCCCTCGGGCACCGGCAAGACCACGCTCTGCAAGCGACTGGTGGCCGCGGACGCGCGGCTGGTCCTCTCGGTCTCCCATACCACGCGGGAGCAGCGGCCCGGCGAGACCGCGGGAGTGGACTACCACTTCGTCGACGCGGCGGGCTTTCGCGCGCTGGCGGAGCAGGGCGCCTTCCTCGAATGGGCCGTCTACAACGAGCGCTGCTACGGCACCAGCTGGAGCTCGATCGAGGCACCGCTGGCCGCGGGCCGCGACGTGATCCTCGAGATCGAGGTGCAGGGGGCCCGCCAGGTGCGGAGTCGACTCCCCGACGCCTGCATGATCTTCGTGCTGCCGCCCTCCCTGGCGGAGCTGCGGCGGCGTCTGGAGGCGCGCGACACGGACTCGCCGGACGCGATCGACCGGCGGCTGGCGCTGGCCCGCTCCGAGCTCGAGGCGCTTCCCGAGTTCGACTTCGCGGTCGTGAACGACGATCTGGAGGGCAGCGTGGCCAGCCTCCGGGAGATCCTGGAGGCCGTCCGCGCCGGCCGCGGGGACGCGCTCGCGGCCCGCTACGCGCCGGCGGTGGCGGGCGAGTGCCTGCGCGCTGCGGAAGCTCGCGAGCCCGGCGTTTGACCGTCTCCGAACCGCTCGGGTAGCCTGTCTCAAAGACCCTGATTCACAGGGGAATCTGCCAGGGGACCCGGCGCCCTTGCGCCCCGGACCGCCGGGACCAGCCTGTAGGACATGCTGCGCTTCAACGACGTCGCCGATCGCATCCTCGAGTACCACCCGAGCTGCGACCTCGCGCTGCTGCAGCGGGCCTACGTCTTCTCGGCCAAGGTGCACGACGGCCAGGAGCGCCTCTCCGGGGAGCCCTACCTGGTCCATCCGCTGGAGGTCGCCGGCATCCTGGCGGAGATGCGCATGGACGAGACCACCGTTGCGGCCGGGCTGCTCCACGACACGGTGGAGGACACCCTGACCAGCCTCGAGGAGATCGAGAGGCTCTTCGGAGCCTCCGTGGCCTTCCTGGTGGGTGGGCTCACCAAGATCGCCAAGGTCCAGTTCACCTCGGCCCAGGAGCGCCAGGCCGAGAACTTCCGCAAGATGCTCCTGGCCAAGTCGCAGGACATCCGCAAACTGCTGATCAAGCTCGCCGACCGTCTCCACAACATGCGCACGCTGGACTTCCTGAAGGAGGACGCCAAGCGCCGCATCGCCCAGGAGACCCTCGACATCTACGTGCCCCTGGCCCATCGCCTCGGCATCCACTGGATGAAGCAGGAGCTGGAGGAGCTGTCCTTCCGAACCCTGCATCCCGAGGTCGTCGCCGATCTCGAGAAGCGGCTGCGTTCGCAGCGCAAGGCCCGGCGCCTCTACGTCGAGGAAGTGATCGGCACGCTCAGCGCGAAGCTCTCCGGCGCCGGCCTGAAGGCGGAGGTCACCGGCCGCCTGAAGGAGCTGGCCTCGATCCACGCCAAGATGGAGAGTCAGGGGCTCTCCCTCGACGAGATCCACGACGTGATCGCCTTCCGGGTCGTGATCGACGGGCCCAGCGAGCAGGTCTACTCGGCCCTGGGCCTGATCCACTCGATCTGGCGCCCCGTGCCGAGCCGCTTCAAGGACTACGTGGCCCTGCCCAAGCCCAACGGCTACCAGTCCCTCCACACGACAGTGATCGGTGCCTATGGGGAGCGCATGGAGGTGCAGATCCGCACCCAGGACATGCACCGCAACGCCGAGTTCGGCATTGCGGCCCACTGGCGCTACAAGGAGGGCGGCGTCGGGGACGGTCGCGACGACGCCAAGTTCGATTGGCTGCGACAGCTCGTGGAATCGCACCAGGAGCTGGCCGACCCGCACGAGTTCATCGACACGGTCAAGGTCGATCTCTTCCACGACCACGTCTTCGTCTTCACCCCGGGGGGCGACGTGATCAACCTGCCCCAGGGCGGCACCCCCGTGGACTTCGCCTTTGCCATCCACACCGAGGTCGGGGCGCACTGCGCCGGCGCCCGGGTGAACGGCAAGATGGTGCCCCTGCGCCACAAGCTGGAGAACGGAGACACGGTCGAGATCATCACCAGCCCCAGCCAGTACCCGCGCAAGGACTGGCTCGACTACGTGGTCTCGGGTCGCGCGCGAAGCAAGATCCGCCACGCGATTCGCGCCTCCGAGCAGGCGCGCAGCCGCCAGCTGGGCCGCGAGATGCTGGAGCGCGAGCTGCGCAAGGCCGGCATGTCGCTGGCGCGGCTGCTGGACTCCGGGGAGCTGGTGGAGGCCTGGGGCAAGGGCAGCGTCGACGAGCTGCTGTCGGCGGTGGGCTACGGGCGCGTGGCTCCGGCCGATCTGGTCCGCAAGCTGCGCGGCGACGAGCCGCCGCCCGAGCCCAAGCGCCGTGGCCTCTTCCGCCGGCCGCGTCCTCCCTCCGCCTCGGGGATCCGGGTCTCGGGACACCCGGACGTCCTGGTGCGCTTCGCCCGCTGCTGCGGCCCCCTCTTCGGTGACGACGTGGTCGGCTTCGTGACCCGCGGGCGCGGGGTCACGGTGCACGTGAAGGGCTGCTCGAAGGCCTTCGAGCTGGACCCCGATCGCCGCATCGACGTCGACTGGGACTCGGGCGAGAGCGAGGCCCGCCGCACCCGGGTGCGCGTTCGCTCCAGCGACCAGCCCGGCCTGCTCGCGAAGGTGACCAAGACCATCTCGGCCGCCGGCATCAACATCGGCGGCGCCACGGTGACGACCAGCTCCGATCGCAAGGCCATCCAGACCTTCGATCTCTGGGTCCAGAACGCCGCCACCCTGAAGGCCGTGATGAAGGAGATCCAGCGCATCAAGGGCGTCTCCTCGGTGGAACGCCTGCGCACGTGAGCGCTGGCCTCAGCGCCTGCATCGTGGCCCGGGACGCGGAGGCCACCCTCGCGCGCTGTCTCGACGGCCTGGCCTTCGTCGACGAGATCGTCGTGCTGATCGACGAGCGCAGTCGCGACGGCAGCCTGGCCCTGGCGCGCGCCCGGGCCGATCGCGTGGAGGTCCGGCCCTATGCCGGGAACGTGGCGCAGAAGCGCGACTGCGTGGCCCTGGCGCGTCACGACTGGGTGCTGGTGGTCGACGCCGACGAGGTGGTTCGTCCCGCCCTGGCCGGCGAGCTGCGGCAGGCCCTCGCCGGCGCCGGCGAGCGGGTCGGCTTCGAGCTCTGCCGGCGCACCTGGCACCTGGGCCGCTGGCTGCGGCACGGCGACTTCTACCCCGACTGGAAGCTGCGCCTGTTTCGACGCTCCCGGGCCCGCTGGATCGGTCGGGATCCGCACGGACGGGTGATCGTGGACGGTCCGGTGGCCCGCCTGGGGACGGACCTGGACCACTACAGCTACCGGGATCTGTCCGATCAGGTCGAGCGCATCCAGGAGTTCAGCCGCGAGGGCGCGCGCGCGCTGCACGCCTCCGGCCGCCGCGCCCGGCCGCGCGACCTCTGGCTGCGTCCCCCGGCGCGCTTCCTGCGCGCCTACCTGGCCCGGGGTGGCTTCCGGGACGGGGTCCCGGGGCTGGTGGTGGCGGGCGCCACGGCCTTCTACGTCTTCCTCAAGTACGCGAAGCTCTGGGAGCTGGAGCGGGTCGCCGCCGGCACCGGGGCGACTCTCGAGGGATCTTCGCCGAAGAGGCTGCGGTAGGGGCCGGGGCGCGCGGCCAGCTCGGCGGGGCTCCCGCACTGCACCACCCGGCCCGCGTCGAGCACCACCACCCGGCTGGCGCGTCGCACGGTGGAGGGCCGGTGCGCGATCACCAACACGGCGCGCTGTCCCGAGAGGCTCTCCAGGGCCGCCTGCAGGCCGCGCTCGTGCGCGAGGTCGAGGGAGCTGGTGGCCTCGTCGAGGATCAGCAGATCGGCCTGGGAGAGCAGGGCGCGCGCGATGGCCACGCGCTGGCGCTCGCCGCCCGACAGCCGCGCACCGCCCGGGCCCACCCGCGTCTCCAGGCCGGCGGGCAGACTCTCCGCAAAGGCCTCCACCTGGGCGGCTCGCAGCGCCGCGCGCAGCTCCGCCCGGCTGGCCTCCCGCCGGCCGTAGCGCACGTTCTCGGCGATGCTGGCGTCGAAGAGGAAGGGCTCCTGGCCGACCCAGGCGACGCGGGTGCGCCAGGAAGGCAGGGAGATGCGCTGCAGGTCGATGCCGTCGACTTCGATGCGGCCCCGGCTCGGCGACTCGAAGCGCAGCAGCAGCTCGGCGACGGTGGACTTGCCGGCGCCGCTGCGGCCCACCAGGGCCACCACCTCTCCCCGGCGGATCTCGAAGGAGACCTCCCGGAGGACGCTCCGCCCCTCGCGCTGGCTGCTCACGCCGCACAGGCGGACGCCGCGCCGCAGGCGCTCCAGGCGCACGGCGTCGGGGGGGTCGCCAGCCTCCTCCGGGGCGTCCAGCAGGTCGAAGAGACGCATCGCGGCGGGCTCGGCGTCGGCCAGCCGGACCCAGCTCTTGGCCAGTGTCTTGATGGGTCGGTAGAGCGTGAAGAGGGCGGCCCCGAAGGCGAAGAGGTCGCCGGCCGTCAGCCCGAAGCGGCCGCCGCGCACGAGGGCGGCGCCCAGGGCGAGCACGGCGAGCACGGCGGCTCCGTTCAGCACCTCCACTGCACTGCGCGCCAGCACGCGCTCGCGCACCACCCGCAGCGAGCGCCGGAACAGCCGCTCGCTGCTGGCGCGGAAGGCGTCGCGCTCGTGGCCCGAGGCGCCGAAGGCGCGAATCACCGGCAGCCCGTCGAGGATCTCGACCAGCCGCTGGGTGAGCTCTCCCCAGGCCTCCTGGCGCCGCCGCGCGCGCTGCCGGATGCGCCGACCGAAGCGCGCCGTCAGGGCGAAGAGCAGCGGTAGCGTCAGCAGCAGGAGCGCCGAGAGCTGCCACGAGATCAGCAGCAGGGTCGCGCCGCCCGCCAGCACCATGGCGCTGGCCACGCCCAGATCGCCCAGCAGGGTGCGCAGGGCCGCGTGGGCGGTGTCGAGGTCGCGCAGCGCGCGCGAGAGCAGGTCGCCGCGCGGGCTCCGGCGCTGCCACCCGAGCGGCAGCGCCAGCAGCTTCGCGCAGGCCTCCCGCTCCATTCCCATGCGGATGCGGCCGAGAATGCGCTCGGTCAGCAAAGTGCGCAGCAGCTCCGTCGCCGGGATCGCCACGACCAGAGCCGCGGCCAGCAGCAGCACCCCGGCGTAGGGCGCGCCTCCCAGCACGACGTCGTCGAGGAAGGGCTTGGCCAGGTAGGCGCGCAGGTAGCGCAGGGCGCTGGTGCCCAGCGCGACGGCGAGGGCGAGCAGCAGGCCGGGCAGCTGGGGCCGAACCCACTCGAGCAGCCGGGTCCAGACGCGGGGCAGGGCGGGCGCTGCGCTCACAGCTCCGCGGCCATGGCATCTCCGGCCCGCCAGCCGAGCAGCAGATCGCCCTCGCTCCCGAGCCCGGCCACGCGCGAGCGCTCGAGACTGTAGAGCGCTGGTCGGCTCGAGAGGCGCGCCTCGGGCTCGCTGGGCCAGGCGCCTCCGGCGGGGGGGTCGGCGAGCAGATCGTCGCGATCCCAGCGCCAGCGCGGGATCTCCTGGCGTCGCAGCCGGTCTTCGGAGAAGGGCATCAGCTCCCGGACGGCGGCCTCGATCGCGGCCTCTGCCGCCGCATCCTCGGCCTCCTCCTCCGAGACCACGGCCGACGCGATCAGGTGGAGCTCGTCCGGGTCTTCGGCTGCCGGCCAGCTCCGCAGGGTCAGCAGGTTGGTGCCGGAGGGCTCGCGGGTGGGGTCGAGAAAGAGAATCGCGCGCGGCGCCAGGCCCTCGGGAGCCGCCGCGCGGGAGACCCGCCAGTGGAGCTGCCGCCGACGGTGGCTGGCGCGGGGAGTCGCCAGCAGGGCCGGTGCCTCCCGACCCAGGGCCGCGGCCAGGCCCGCGGGAGGCGCGTTGAGGGCCAGGGAGCGCCCGAGCCAGAGCTCTCCGGAGCCTGGCAGCGCGATCCCCGGCTGGCGCGCCGCGGAGACCAGCCGGAAGCCCTCGGGCAGCTCGCGGAGCTCCCCGAAGAGGCTCTCGATCCGGCGCCTCAGCAGGGCGTGCAGACCGGTCTCGGCCGGGCCCACCCGGGCGCCCCCCTCGAGGGCCAGGCCCAGCAGGCGGGCGCAGGCCTCGGGGGAGGGCGGAGCGGCGGCGGTGTTCGAGAGCCCGCGAAGCTGCGCGGCCAGGCAGCGCTTGAGGGCCGGCGCCGCCCGCTTGGCCGGCTCCGGCAGGCCCCGGGCGTGGCGCGTCG
>CAZYOL010000130.1:0-12554 GCA_964649065.1 uncultured Spirochaetales bacterium | reverse complement strand
ACTTCGCCTACGATTACGGCCTCACCATGACCAATGCGCGCTTCGACGCCCTCTTCGGCGAGCCTCGCCGCGAGCCCGAGGGCGACATGAAGCAGTTCCACTGGGACATGGCGGCCAGCGTGCAGAAGGTCACGGAGGAGATCGTCCTGGCCATGGTGCGCGACCTCCACCGTCGCACCGGAGCCCGCAAGCTGTGCATGGCCGGCGGCGTGGCGCTCAACTGCGTGGCCAACGGGCGCATCGTCCGCGAGGGCCCCTTCGAGGAGCTGTGGGTACAGCCGGCCGCGGGCGATGCCGGCGGCGCCCTGGGCGCCGCGCTCTTCGCCCACAACTGCGTCTACGGCAAGCCGCGCACGACCCGCATGGACCACGCCTACTGGGGCCCGGCCTACTCCGACGAAGAGATCCGCCGCCGCCTGGACGAGCGCGGCGCCCGCTACCGCAGCCTCCCCAGGGACGAGATGATCGCGGAGACCGCTCGGCGCCTGGAGGAGGAGCAGGCCGTCGTGGGCTGGTTCCAGGGCCGCATGGAGTGGGGTCCGCGCTCCCTGGGAAGCCGCAGTATCCTGGCGGACGCCCGCAACGAGGAGAACTGGAAGCGGGTCAACCTGAAGATCAAGTTCCGCGAGAGCTTTCGCCCCTTCGCCCCGGCGGTGCTGGCGGAGAAGGCCTCCGAGTGGTTCGAGATCGACCGCGAGAGCCCCTACATGCTGCTCGTCTGCCAGGTCCGGCCAGACCGGAGCATTCCGGCCGTGACCCACGTCGATGGCTCGGCGCGGCTGCAGACCGTGACGCGCGACGCCCACCCGGAATTCTACGATCTGATCGCGGACTTCGACCGTCGGTCCGGCTGCCCGGTCTTGATCAACACCTCCTTCAACGTCCGCGGCGAGCCCATCGTCGAGAGCCCCGAGGACGCGTACCTGTGCTTCATGCGGACGAACATGGACGTCCTGGTCCTCGGCAATCAGGTCCTCCTGAAGGAGGAGCAGCCCGAGCTGCGCGAGGACTTCGACTGGCGCGAGCGCTACGAGCTCGATTAGGAGAATCCCCGATGGCGCGTTCCTCCGGTAGCCGGATGTCGATCTTCGGCGAGCTGTGGGCCTTCATGAGGGTCCGCAAGAAGTGGTGGCTGGGCCCGATCATCGTGACCATGCTGCTGCTCTCGCTGCTGATCGTGGTGACCTCCGGCTCCCCCGTCGCACCCTTCATCTACGCCCTCTTCTAGACCGCGGGACGGAAACCGGGGCGGCGGAACGGAAGCGAGACCGGCATGGCCAGCGACGCGAGCGGTGTGACCCGTCCGGTGGCCGAGGCGCGCGCCTCGGCGGTGACCTGGGCATTGGTCGCGATCGCCCTGGCCTTCGCCATCTACGCGCCGATCCTCTACTACCTGGCCCGTCATTGGCGAGCCGTCGAAGACTTCTCCCACGGCATGATCGTGGCGCCACTGGCGATCTACTTCGCCTGGGAGCGCCGGAGCCAGCTCGCCCGGGCGCCGCTGGAGCCCTCCTGGTGGGGCCTGCTGCCGCTGCTGCTCGGCCTGGCGGCCCTGACGGTGGGGCGCCTCGGCGTCGAGCTGATGGCGATGCGAACCGCCTTCCTGCTGACGCTGCACGGTCTGGTGCTGCTGCTCCTGGGCCTGCAGATCTACCGGATCCTGCTCTTCCCGCTGCTCTTCCTCTTCCTGGCGATCCCTCCGCCCCAGTCGCTGATGAATGCCGTCACCTTCCCGTTGCAGCTCTTCGCGGCCGACCTGGCCGTGACCGCGCTGCATTGGATCGAGGTGCCGGCGCTGCGCGAGGGCAACATCATCGCGCTGCCGGACACCCAGCTCTTCGTGGCGGATGCCTGCAGCGGGATGCGCTCGGTGATGGCCCTCGGCACCCTGGCCGTGGTCTTCGCCTACTTCTTCCGGAAGACGGTGGCGGAGCGCGTCCTCATCGTGGGCTCGGCGATCCCCATCGCCATCCTGGTGAACAGCTTCCGCGTGGCCCTCACCGGCTACCTCACCCATCTCTGGGGGGAGGGCGCCGCCGAAGGGGTGATCCACATGACCGAGGGCTTCTTCACCTTCGCCATCGCCCTGGTGCTGCTCTTCATCGAGGCCTGGATCCTGAAGCTGCTATGGCCCAGACTCCAGGGTCTGATCTCGCGGAGGCCTGCGTGAACAAGCTCGTCGTCGCCTTCGGCTTCCTCTTCGCCAACTTCTACGTCTACAACTTCCTGGCGAATACGGAGGTCTACCCGGAGCGCCAGCGCTTCGCGAGCTTTCCCGCCGAGATCGGCGAGTGGCGCTGCCCGGGCTCCGAGGAGATGGAGCCCGCCATCATCCGGAGGCTCCAGGTCTCCGACTACCTGCTCTGCAACTACCAGCGCCCCGACGGTGCCGTGGCCAACGTCTACGTCGGCTACCACCGCAGCCAGGTCCGGAGCCAGGGCGGCGAGAGCTCCTCCGCCATCCACCCGCCCAAGCACTGCCTGCCGGGCTCGGGCTGGGACATCATCCAGACCGATCGGGTGAACCTCGACTTCGACGGCCTGCCCGATCGGCCCGTGGACGTCACGCGCTTCCTGATCAGCAAGGGCAAGCTCCGGCAGCAGGTCTACTACTGGTACCAGTCCCGGGGCCGCGTCATCACCCAGGACTATGCCAAGATCCTCTACCAGTTCTGGGATCGGGCCCTGCGCAACCGCACGGACGGCGCCCTGGTCCGCTTCACGGTGCCCGTGAGGCGCGGCGATTTCGAAGAGGCGGAGGCGACCTTCCGAGACCTGGCCCCACAGGTGGTGGCCCTGCTGCCGGAGTACCTGCCCGAGTAGAGCGCGGGCCCCGGCATGCGCATCCTCTTCCTGAGCCACTACTTCCCGCCCGAGGTCAACGCGCCGGCCAATCGCCTGCACGAGCATGCGCGACGCTGGGTCCAGAGCGGCCACGAGGTCACGGTCATCACCGGGGTCCCGAACCACCCCTCCGGCCGCCTCTTCCCGGGCTACCAGAACCGCTGGCTCGCCGAGGAGGAGGTCGACGGCATCCGCGTCCTGCGCACCTGGATGTACCTCACGCCCAACGCCGGCTTCCTGAAGCGCATCCTGAACTACGTGCTCTTTGCCGTGACCGCCACCCTGGCGAGCTTCCGGACCGAACGCCCCGACGTGGTCGTGGCCACCAGTCCGCAGTTCTTCTGCGGGCTGGCCGGGGCGCTGGTGGCGCGCCTCAAGCGGCGGCCCTTCGTGCTCGAGGTGCGCGACCTGTGGCCGGATTCCATCGTCGACCTCGGCCAGCTGCACAACCCGGTCGCCATTGGCCTGCTGCGTCGCCTCGAGACCCTGCTGTACCGCAGTGCGGCGGGGATCGTGGTCAACACCCGCGCCTTCATCGAGCACATCGCCGAACGCGGCGTCCCGCGGGATCGCATCGCGCTGGTCTACAACGGCATCGACCGGGAGCGCTTCCGCCCGCGTCCGGCGGACTCCCAGCTGCGCCGGGAGCACGGCCTCGAGGACCGCTTCGCGGTGGCCTACGTCGGCACCCTGGGCCTGGCCCACGGCCTGGCGACCCTGGTAGAGGTCGCAGATCGCATGAAGGAGCGCGACGACGTCGTCTTCCTGCTGATCGGCGACGGCGCGGACCGCCAGCGCCTCGAGACCGAGATCGAGCGACGGGGCCTGCACAATCTGCGGCTGCTCGGCCTGCGGCCCCGGGAGGAGATGCCGGCCTGGATTGCCTCCCTCGACCTGGCCCTGGCGCTGCTGCGCGACCTGCCGGTCTTCGAGACGGTGATCCCCTCCAAGACCTTCGAGTTCCTGGCCCAGGAGCGGCCCGTCGTGGTGGCCGCCCGCGGCGAGATCCGCCGCATGGTGGAGGAGGCGAAGGCCGGCTTCTGCGTCGAGCCGGAGAGCCCGGAGGCCCTCTGCGAGGCCATCGACTTCGTGAGTCGCCATCCCGAGGAGGCTGCCGCGCGCGCGCGGCGCGGTCGCGAGTGGGTCGAGACGAGCTTCGCCCGCGATGCCCTGGCCGACCGCATGGCCGGCTTCCTCCAGGACTGCCTTCGGCCTCCGGCGTGAGCGATCTCTACGCGCGGCTGCCGATCCCGCTGCAGAACCTCGCCTGTAGCTACGCGGGCTACCGACGCCGGCGACAGCGCTTCCAGCGCCACTTCCACCAGACGCTGGCGGCCTGGGAGGAGAGCGGCAGAGGTCCGCTCGAAGGGCTCTACGCCATCCAGCGCCGCCGACTCGACGGCCTGGTCCGGCGCGCCCGCGCCCACGTGCCCCACTACCGCGACCTGCCGCCGCCCAGCCGGGCCCGCGACGACCTGGAGGCCATCCGCGCCACCCTGGCCGCCATGCCGCCGCTCGGCAAGCAGGAGTACCGCGAGCGCCCCGAGAGCTTCCTGGCCGCCGACATCCCGCCGCGGCGCCTGCGCCGGGGCAAGACCAGCGGAACCACCGGAAGCGCCCTGCCCCTCTGGTACACGCCCGAGACCCTGGCGGAGGAGTACGCCGGCGTCTGGCGACTGCGCCGCTCCTGCGGCGTCGAGCTGAACGACCCGCACCTCTCCTTCGGCGGCCAGCTCATCGTTCCCTTCGCCCAGGAGCGGCCGCCCTTCTGGCGGCGCAACCGCTTCGGCGGCCAGACCCTCTTCTCGCTCTACCACATGAAGCCCGAGAACCTTCCCCACTACGTCGAGGCCATCCACGCAACGCCGGCCCGCTACGCCCAGGGCTACCCCTCCTCCCTGCACCTGGTCGGACGGGCCCTGCTCGAGGCCGGGCGCCCGCTGCCAGCGGGGAGGCTGGCCGCCGTCTTCACCTCCTCCGAGTCCCTGCTGGCCTTCCAGCGCAGCACCATCGAGGCGGCCTTCGGTGCACCGGTGCGCGATCGCTACGGCACCAGCGAGTTCGCCGTCTCGATGACCGAGTGCCCGGCGGGGCGCCTGCACGTGGACATGGAGTTCGGGATCGTGGAGGTCGAGAGCCGGGAGCAGGGGCCCGAGTGGTCCCGCGGCAGCCTGCTGGTCACCGGGCTGGCGAACGACGCGACCCCCTTCCTGCGCTACCGCATCGGCGACGTCGGCACTCGACTCGCGAGGCCCTGCTCCTGCGGGCGCCCGGGCGAGGTCTTCGCCGACGTGGACGGCCGCATCGAGGACACGGTGGTCACGCCCGACGGGCGCCGCATCGGGCGCCTGGACCACATCTTCAAGGACCAGCTCGACGTCGCGGAGGCCCAGATCCTGCAGGCGCGCCCGGAGGCCATCGAGGTGCTGCTGGTGCCGCGCCCCGGCTTCGACCAGAGCAGCGAGCGCGGCCTGCTGAAGGAGATCCGCTCGCGCCTGGGAGACGAGATCGCCGTCGAGCTGCGGCGGGTCGAGACGATTCCCCGCGAGGCCAACGGCAAGCTGCGCGCCGTCAAGTCGAGCCTGGGAGCGATCGACCGAGGCGCCTAGGCCGACTCGAGCTCGACGGGCGGCGGCGAGCCGCCGAGCAGCTCGTCGAAGACCGCGCACAGGCGATCGACCGAGCTCTTCCAGCTGAATTGCTGCACGCGCTCTCGACCGGCCGCCACGCGCTCCGCCGTCGCCTCGGGCTCCTCGAAGACGCGATCCAGCGTCTGCGCCAGCTCCTCTGCATCGGTCGGGTCGAAGTAGAGCGCCGCCTCGCCGGCCAGCTCGCGGAAGGCGGGGATGTCGGAGGCCACCACCGGGGCGCCCGCGAGCATCGCCTCCAGGACCGGGTGGCCGAAGGTCTCGATCGTGGAAGGCAGCAGCACGGCCCGCGCGCCGCGGTAGTAGCCCAGCATCTCGCCGTAGGGCACGGCTCCCAGGAAGCGCACCCGGGGCTCCAGGCCCAGCTCCCGAACCCGATCGCGAACGCGCTGGGCGTAGCCGGGATCCTCGCTGTCGTGGCCGGCGATCCAGAGCTGGGCCCCCGGATCGCGCAGCCGTCGGAAGCCCTCCACGACGATCTCGAAGTTCTTGTGCCGCTCGAGAGCCGCCGGCACGAAGACGTAGGGCAGCGGCACAGCCTCGGCCGGCTGCGCGCTCGCGAAGGCCTCGACACCGATGCCGAAGGGGACGACCCGCAGGCGCTCGGAGGGGATGCGAAGCCTGGACGCGATCAAGGCGGCGGCGGCGGCCGAGGGAAAGATCGCCCGGTCGGCGCTGCGGAGGCCGAGCCGCACGAGCTGCTCGAGCAGGCGCAGCCGCGGCGTGTCGTAGAAGCGGCGATCGTAGATGTTGAGGTTGCGCAGCAGCACGACGACGGGCACCGGCGAGTAGCCGGGGGCGAGATCGGCGAGGCAGTAGACCAGGTCGAAGCGGCGCGCGAGCAGGGGCAGGCGCAGCTCCTCGTAGAGGACGCGCGCCGGGAGCCGGAGCGGCGAGCTCGCGGACGGCAGGCGCGGGGTGATCAGCTCGACCGGACCGGCCTCCTCGGGACGGAACTCGCCGGGCGAGGCCAGCATCGCGAAGCGATAGCCCCGGGTGTCGCGCCCCAGCTCCCGCAGCAGATTGAGGACGTAGGTGCGGCCGCCGCCCAGGCGGGCCGAGAGGGCGTTGATCAGGATGCGCGGCCCCATGCGCCGGGTGTGTAGCGCAGGCGCCGGGGCCCGATCCGGCGCGGGCGGGGCGAAGGCCCGGGCTCAGCCGCGCAGGAGGGCGGGCGCGGGTGCGGGCTGGACCACCGGAGCCAGCACCTCGTCGAAGAGCCCCAGCAGGCGCGCCGCGGAGCGGCCCCAGGTGAAGCGCCGGACGCGCTCCGCGCCGCGCTTGACGAGGGTCTCGTCCGCCTCGAGGCGGAACAGGGCCTCTTCCATGCAGTGCGCCAGCGCGTCGGGGTCGTGCGGGTCCGCGTAGAAGGCGGCGTCGCCCGCGATCTCCCGGAAGACGGGGATGTCGGCGGCCACCAGCGGCACCTCGCTGGCCATGGCCTCGAGCAGCGGATGGCCGAAGGTCTCGAGATACGACGGGAAGACGAAGAGCCGGGCCTGGCGGTAGTAGCTCCGCACCTCGTGGTACGGCACCTCCCCGACCAGCCGAATGCGCTCGGCGCAGCCGCTCTCGGCCACCGCCGCCCGCATGGCGCGGGCGTAGTCCGGATCCTGGTCGTCGCCGACGATCACCAGATCGGGCAGCTCTTCCCGCCGCGCCGCCAGGCTGGCGTAGGCCCGGATGAGATTCAGGAAGTTCTTGTAGCGGTAGATCGAGGAGACCGAGAGGATGAAGGGTCGCTCGCGCACCGGGGTCTCGGCCGGGGCCCAGGAGCGGAGGTCGATGCCGTGGTGCACCACCGCCCGACGGTGGCCCGGCAGGCCCAGGGCGTCGCCCATCCAGCGGGCGGAATCCTCGCTCACGAAGAGGATCCGATCGCAGATGCGGGCCGAGAGCCCGGCCAGCAGCCGCAGGGTGCGCAGCCGCAGGCGCTGCGCGAGCGGCCAGCCCAGGGGCAGGTCGGTGAAGACGTTCGGGTTGCGGAAGCTCGCGATGGTCGGGCAGGGGGCGCGCAGCGGAGCCGTCTCGCCGGCCGAGAAGTGGAGATCCGCGCCCCAGCGAGCGGCCATTCGCGGCGCCTCGAGGTGGGTGAAGCGCAGGCGCCCCGCCAGGCCCACCGGCGGCAGCCGCAGCACCTCGACGTTGGGAAGCTCGGGCAGCACCTGCTCCAGGCGCTCGCTGCGGACCAGCAGCCGGAAGCGGTCGTCGGGAGCGGCGGCGGAGAGCTCGGGGACGATGTTCGCGAGGTAGGTGAAGCCACCACCCCCCGAGGCCATGGTGCCGTCGATCAGGATTCGCCGCATTCAGCCTCCTCGCTGACTCCCCCCGGGGATTTCGGTTCCGAATCCCCTGGTGCCACAGGAGAAGTGGCCCGCGAGCACCGGGCGTGTCAGAGAAATCGACGTACTTCTGCCGTAGAGGCCCAATCGGCTGCACCGTCCCGGACCTGAGAAAAACAATCCTGCGAGTCCGACTCGGGAATTGCCGATCGGCCGGGGCCGGGCGCCGGGGAGCGCGTGGTAGGCTCCGGCCCGCCGCGAAGGATCGCGGCGGTCTGGACGCCCTGGAGCCGCCCTTGGAACGGATGCGTCTGCTCTTCGTCGGGGACCACGCCCCCTTCCTCACGACGCGGGCCCGGCTGGACGCGCTCCGCGGGCTGGATCTCCAGGTGGAGAGCCTGGATCCGCCGGCCTACCTGCGCACCGGGCGCCGGGCGCTCGACCGGATCACCTTCTGGACGCTGCTGACCCCGCCAGTCTTCGCCTTCAACCGGGCGCTGTGGCAGCGCTGCCGCGAGCTCGAGCCCCACGTGATCTGGATCGAGAAGGGGGTCTTCGTCTTCCCGCGCAGCCTGCGCGCCCTGCGGCGCCGCTCGCGGGCCCTGCTCGTCTACCACAACACCGACGACTGGCGGGCCAAGACGCGCCTGCAGCGCCTGCACTGGCGCTACCTGCTCCGCGGGCTGCGCGACTACGACCTGCACGTCACCTCGAACCTCCACAACGTCCACGAGTTCCGATCGCTCGGGCTTCCGCAGGTCCACCACATGGAGCTGGCGGCCAACCGGGCGGTACAGCCGCCCCGGGAGGTCGACCCGGAGAGCCGGCGAGGGCTGAGCGCCCAGGCGGGCTTCGTCGGCCACTGGGAGCCGGAGACCGAGCGGCTGCTGCTGGCCCTGGCCGCGGCCGGCGTCGAGCTCAAGATCTTCGGAGGCGGCTGGGAGCGCGCCGAAGCTCGCGAGCGACTCGGGGCGGCGCTCCAGGACCGGCTGGTGTGGGGCCCGGAGTACGCGCTGGCCATCCAGTCCTTCGACGTGAACCTCGGCATCGTCTCCAAGTGGAACCGCAACCACACGGCCTCGCGGAGCTTCCAGATCCCGGCCCTGGGCGGCTTCCTGCTCCACGAGCGCAACGAGCTGATGTCGCGCTACTTCCGGGAGGGCGTCGAGGCGGAGTTCTTCGCGTCGGCCGAGGAGCTGGTGGAGAAGTGCCGACACTATCTCGACCACCCCGAAGAGCGGCGCCGCATCGCCGCGGCGGGCCAGCGACGCTGCCTGGAGTCCGGCTACTTCGAGGAGGACCGCGTGCGCGAGCTGCTGCCCACCCTCACGGCACTCGTGGAGGAGCGCTTCGGGGCGGCCCGCCTCAGCCCTCCCCTGCCGGCGGCCCAGGAGAGCCAGGCCTAGTGGAGGTCGGGACCGACGAGAGCGGCCCGGAGCTGGTCTGTCCGCGCGACCGCGAGCCCCTGCAGGCCGGGCTCGCTTCCGGCTTCCGCTGCCCGGCCTGCAGCAGTGAATTCCCCGTCGAAGACGGCGTCGTGCGCTTCCTCGAGCGCGCCGACGCCTTCTACGAAGGCCGCTATCTGAACACGATCCGCTTCGTGCCGCGCGACGAGCGCCTGCGGCACGCCTGGCCGCTGTGGCAGATCAACAGCGGCTATCTGTGGGCGGCCCGCGCGCACCTGCGGCCGGGCGCACCGGTCGTCGAGGTGGGCTGCGCCAGCGGCGTGGCCTACTTCGCGCAGCGCTTCCGCATGGTCGGCGTCGACCTCTCGGCGGCCTCGCTGGCGCGCGTGGCTCCCCTCTACGGAACCTGCCTGCAGGCGGACATCACCCAAGGCATCCCGCTTCCCAGCGGCTCGGTGGCCGGCGTGCTCAGCTCCTACGTCTGGGAGCACATCCCGCCGGAGCACAAGCCCGCGGCCCTGGCGGAGCTGCGGCGCATCCTCGAGCCGGGCGGAAAGTTGGTCTTCCTCTACGACGTGGAGAGCGAGAACCCGATCTACCGGGCCATGAAGCGGCGCGACCGGGCGCTCTACCGCGAGGTGCTGATCGACCGGGAGGGACACCTGGGCTGGCAGGATCCGCAGGAGAACCGGACGCTCTTCGAGGAGGCCGGCTTCCGGGTCCTCGAGCACCGCGGCAAGGAGAAGCTGCTGATCTCGCCGGCCATGTACGACAAGGTGCAGCACTTCGGCGGCTGGCTGGCTCCGCTGGCGCGCCTGGGCCTGCGGCTGCGGCGCACCGCGCTCTTCTACGGCTACAACGCGGCCCTGCGGGCCTTCGACGAGAGCCTCGGCCGCTGGCTGCCCGAGTCGTGGTCGCGGGTCGTGCTCAGCGTCTGCGAGAAGCGATGACGGGCGCGTCGGGAAACGCCGCGCCGGGAGGCTCGACGTGCTGATCCGCACGCCCTCGCGCCGACTGGCCCTGGCGGCCTGGCTCACCCGGCTCATGCCTCCGGGGCTCTCCGGCGCCCTGCTGACGCGGCTGTATCCGGATGCGCTGGCGCGGGCCGAGAACGCGCCTTTCGTCCGGCGCTCGGCGCTGGCCGACGTGACCTATCGCTTCCCGCGCGCCGACTACATCGCCACCCGCTTCGGCATCCGCGGCTTCTACGAGTGGCACAACATCATCGTCGCCAAGACCGTCTGCGGGCCCGGCGACACCATCGTGGAGGTGGGCGCGAACGTCGGCACGGAGACCCTTCTCTTCGCCAAGATCGTCGGAGCGCAGGGTCGGGTGGTCGCCTTCGAGCCCTCCCCGGCGAACGCCGCGATCCTGCGGGAGCTGAGCGCCGAGAACGGGTTGAGCCAGCTGACCGTGGTGGAGGCCGCCGTGTCGAGCTGCGAGGGACGCCTGCGCTTCCAGCCCCTCGCGGACGGCTTCACCAGCGGCGAGGGACACCTGGTCGCGGAGGGAGGGAGCAGCGAAGAGGGCAGCTTCGAGGTCGAGGTCGTGACGCTCGATGCCTGGACCCGCGAGGGCCGGCTGCCGGCGCCGCGCCTCGTCGTCTCGGACACCGAGGGGGCCGAGCTCCAGGTCTTGCGAGGCATGCAGGCCCTGATCGAGGAGCAGCGGCCGGTGGTCGTGCTGGAGAACGAGCCACGGCTGCTGGCGGCCCAGGCAGCCTCCTCCTCGGAGCTGCACGACTTCCTGAGCGCCCGCGGCTACGGCATCCACGCCTACTCCGGGCGCGGGGTCCGGCCGATCGCGCGGGACCGCGCCGAGCAGGCCCGCGGCAACTGGCTCGGCCTGCCGCCCGACTCCTCTTCGCTGCGGGCCGAGCTGGACCGAAGCCTGCGACGCGCGGCCTGGCGCCCGCCGCTGCGGGGCATCAGCCCTCAGGTGCTCGAAGCGCCCTGAAGCCCGCGCGGGCCGCTCAGGCCGCCGCTCTCCAGCACGCCAGATCGAGCTCGAGGAGCTCCTCGAGCTCGCGAATCTCCGGCTCGCAGATCTCCAGGAGCTCGAGACGGAGCGCTGGATCGATTCCCGCCTCGTACTCCTGCCTTCCACTCCAGCGGCCCGGGATCTTCGCCAGGGCCGGGAGGCCGAACTCCTCCAGGGTCTTCTGGGCGCGGCGCATGCCGCGGTGGAAGGGGTCGCGGGGCGGGCCGGCCTCGTTGGCGCGACGACCGAGCAGGCTCGGCCGGAAGGTGGGATCCAGGCCCAGGAACTCGACCAGCTCGCTGTAGAAGGCGCCCGGGTCGGCCAGGAGCGTCTCGTAGCGTTGGCAGAGGATCTGGTCGCGCGAGAAGTACTCGAAATAGCGCTTCAGGTGCATGGCGTAGAAGCCCGGCTCGAGCCAGGACGCGAAGAGGTCGTAGTTGCTCAGCACCTCGCGGAACTCGTAGCTCGCGCCCCGGCGCTTCTCGTGCCAGTAGTGGGAGAAGGCCCTCTCGATGGGATCTCGAAGGCAGACGACGAGCCTGGCCTCGGGGTTCTCCCGGGCGATGCGAGCTGGAGCCCAGGGCGAGCGGATGTAGGTGTTGGTGGGATCGAAGAGCTTCTGCTGGGGCTCGGCATCCCCGAAGCGCTGCTCGTACCAGTCTCGGCCCCGGCCGTAGAACATGTCGAAGTAGAAGATGTCGGAGGCCGGTGGGGCAGCGACCTCCGGATGTTCGCGCAGGCACTGGTAGACCCAGGTCGAGGCGGACTTCTGGGGACCGATGTGGAAGAGCTCGACCGGCTTCAAGCTCGGCTCCTGGCGCTCTCGGGCGGCCGTCCGGATGTAGCGAACGCTCTCCGCGATTCCCAGACGCCGGGGGGGGCTGCGCGCCTGCACCCGCCCCGGGCGTCCTCTACCGTCTGGAGCGATCGCGACGCCCGGCCGGCAGCGGTGCCCGCTTCGATCCCCACGTCGATCAAGCAAGGGCTCGGAACGACCGAAGCGCAGGGAGTTAGGAGCCCAGGTGCCCATGGGAGTGGAGACGCTCGGAGCCGGCCCCCGCGTCGGGGAGGTGCGGGTCGGCCTCGGCCGGACCCTGCCTTCCTACGACGGCCTGCAGGCTCCCTTCGCGCCGGGCAAGGCCCACCCGGAGATCCTCGGTCTGCTGGGAGAGGCTGCCTGCACCGGGGCCCCGAACCCGGTCTACTCCGGCGTGCGCGCCGCACTGCGAGGGCTCGGCCTCGATGCGGAGCGCTTCGACGGCCCCGACTGGAATCCCCTGGGCGCGCTGGTGCCCCGCGGCGCGCGCATCGTGTTGAAGCCGAACTTCATCCGCCACTGGAACCCGAACGAAGAAGCCACGCTCGAGAGCGTGATCACTCACGGTTCCGTCCTT
>CAZYOL010000129.1:0-12807 GCA_964649065.1 uncultured Spirochaetales bacterium | reverse complement strand
TCGACCGCAGCGAAGACGCCCTGCGCGAGCTCGCGGCGCGGGCCGCGCGCCGCGAGCTGTGCGTTCACGGGGTTCGGGCCGATCTCGAGGCGGGCACGGGAATCCCTGCAGCTACGGGTGCCTTCACGGCAGTCCTCGTGTTTCGCTTTCTGTATCGCCCCCTGGCCCCGGAGATCCTGCGAGTGCTGCGGCCGGGTGGTCTGCTCCTCTACGAGACCTTCGGCCGCGACCAGCGGGCCCGCGGCTGGGGGCCGCGCTCCGAACGCTTCCTGGCCGCCCCCGGAGAGCTGCGTCGGCTGTTTCCCGATCTCGAGGTGCTGGCCGAGTGGGAGGGGACCCGGCTCGCGGGCGACCGCGTCGAGGACGTCGTCCAGCTGGCCGGGCTGCGCCGCTAGAGGCGCTCCAGGGCCCAGCGGGCGTGCTCGGCCAGGACGGGGTCGTCGCCCTCGGCGTGACGCCGCACCAGCGGCGCCAGGCCCGGGTCCCCCGAGTTGCCGGCGGCCACCAGGGCGTTGCGCAGCAGCCCGCGGTGCTTGGCGCGGCGCAGCGCGCTGCGCCGCGTCGCGCCCCGCCAGGCCTCCTCGTCCAGCGACAGCAGCCAGGCGAGCGCAGGTCGTCCCCAGGGCTCGCGCGGGGCCAGGCGCTGGCGCAGACCGGCCCGGTCGCCCGGCACCTGCCGCCGCTCCCGGAGGTTCCAGGGACACACCTCCTGGCAGACGTCGCAGCCGAAGACCCAGCTCCCCTGCCCACTGCGCAGGGGCTCGGGGATCGAGCCGCGCAGCTCGATCGTGGTGTAGGAGATGCAGCGGCTGGCATCGAGCACGTAGGGCTCCGGAAAGGCTTCGGTCGGGCAGGCGTCGAGGCAGGCCCGACAGCTCCCGCAGTGATCGGGCTCCGGCACCCCGGGCTCGACGTCCAGCTCGGTCAGCAGCACGCCCAGGAAGAGATAGGAGCCGAGCGCGGGATGGATCAGGCAGGTGTTCTTGCCCAGCCAGCCCAGCCCGGAGCGGGCGGCGAAGACCTTCTCCAGCACCGGCCCGGTGTCGACGTAGGCGCGGCTGCGGACCGGGGCCTCGGCCCAGGCCTCGAGGGCTGCCTCGAGGGCGCGCAGCCGATCGAGGATCAGCTGGTGGTAATCCTCGCCCCCCGCGTAGCGGGCCACCTGGCCGACCCCGGAGCCGGGCTGTGCCCGCGGGCCCGGGTCGTAGACCAGGCCGACCGTCACCACGCTGCGCAGCCCCTCGAAGAGGCGCCGCGGATCGATCCGCTCCTCCGCTCGCCGGCCGATCCAGTGCATCTCCCCCGCGTAGCCGCGCTCCAGCCAGCGGTGCAGGAAGCGGGTCCGCTCGTCGGGCTCGGGCCCGGCGGCCGAGGCCACGTCGAAGCCGACCGCCAGCGCCAGCTCCTCGAGCGCGCCGCGGGAGAGGCGCCGCGAAGCGCTCAAGCCGCTCGCAGCGGCCGGCGCAGCACGGCCCCGATGCCGATCAGCACCAGGCAGGCGGCGACGAAGGTCAAGATCCCGGCCAGCTCGTGCAGGGAGGGCTCGGTCGCCTGCTGCGCGCCGAACCAGGTGGCGAAGAGGACGGTCGCCACCACCCGCACGCCGTTCCAGAACATCGCGATCGGCGTCACCGCCGCCACCAGCAGCGCGCGGCGCCACCAGCCCTCGGCCGCGTAGTAGGCCAGCAGCACCGAGAGCGGCGTCAGGGTGACGATCGAGGTGATGCCGCTGCAGGCCTCGTCCACGAAGAGCCGCTCCCCGCCCGGAATGAGCAGCACGTTCCCGTTGCGGGCCACGGGGACGCCGAAGGCGTGCAGCAGGTCCACCGACAGGCTGCTGACCGCGAGCTGGAGCTGGACCACCAGCGGCGTGATCCAGTCCTCGGGGAGCGGCACCATGAAGAGCAGGAAGCCGATCGGGAAGGCCAGGGTGCGCAGGCCCGCCGTGCCCCGCAGGCTGGCCACGGCTCCGGCCACCGCGATCACGAAGGCCAGGCCCTGCAGGGCCGTGCCCCCACCCCCGAGGCCGAGCGCGTAGAGGAGCAGGGCGAGGCTGCAGAGGGCGAGCCCCGGGCCCGGGCTGCCCGGCGAGCGCAGCGGCGTGAGTCGGGCCTGCTGCCAGGCGATCCACACGGCCACCGCCGGCACCAGGAAGCCGTGGGAGGTGTAGTCCACGGAGGCCCAGACCTTCGCCATCGAGATCAGGGCCGGACTGAAGGCCAGCAGGAGCGCCGCTCCGATCAGCCACTCGCTCGCGCGCACGTTTCCTCTATCGACCAACCGAGAAGGTCAGTCTAGGTGGCGGCGCTCCGAATCCCCATCGCCCCGGGGCCGGCGCCGGTCGAGGGCGAGCGGGTATGCTGCCGACGCGGCGGGCCCCGGTCCGCCCCGGAGGTGGCATGGCGCGCATTCGCTTTCCCGAGGGCTTCCACTGGGGCGCCGCGACGGCGTCCTACCAGATCGAAGGGGCCTGGCGCGAGGACGGCAAGGGCGAGTCGATCTGGGACCGCTTCACCCACACGACGGGCCGGATCGCCAGCGGCGATACCGGCGACGTCGCCTGCGACTCCTACCACCGCTACCGCGAGGACATCGCCCTGCTGCGCGAGATGAATCTCGGCAGCTACCGCTTCTCGATCGGCTGGCCCCGGATCCAGCCCGACGGACGCGGCCCGGCGCAGGCCAAGGGCCTGGCCTACTACGAGTCCCTGGTCGACGGCCTGCTCGAGGCCGGGATCCGACCCTTCCCGACGCTCTATCACTGGGACCTGCCCCAGGCCCTGGAGGATGCGGGCGGCTGGCCGGCCCGCGACACGGCCTCGCGCTTCGCGGACTACGCCCAGCTCGTCCTGCGAGCCCTCGGCGACCGCGTCGAGCACTGGATGATCTTCAACGAGCCGATGATCTTCACGCTGATGGGCTACGGCATCGGCATCCACGCCCCGGGTCGCCACAGCCAGGACGACTTCCTGCGCGCCACCCACACGGTGAACCTGGCCCAGGGCGAGGCCTTCCGCGCCATGCGCGCCGAGCGCGGGGACGCGGTGATCGGCACGGCCCTCAGCATGTCGCCCTGCGAGCCGGCCGGAGACGGCGAGGAGGACCTGGCCGCCGCGGAGCGCTGGCACGGCTTCATCAACACCTGGTTCCTCGAGACGGCGCTGCGCGGGCGCTATCCCCAGGTCTTCCGCGACGGCCTGCCCAGCGAGGCGATGGACCTCCGCGACGGCGATCTGGAGCGGATGCGCGCGCCCCTCGACTTCGTGGGCGTGAACCTCTACACGCGCACCGTGGTGGGGCATCGGCCGGGCGCGCGCTACGGCCTCGACGCGCTGCCGACGGCTCCCATGGGAGGCGACTCCGGCCCCAAGACCGACTTCGGCTGGGAGGTCTGGCCGGAGGCCCTCTACGACATGCTGGTGCGCATCAGCCGCGACTACGACCGGCCCGTCCTGGAGGTCACCGAGAACGGCTGCTCCTACGCCGACGGCCCGGGCCCGGACGGCGTCGTCCGCGACGCGCGGCGCATCGACTTCTACCGCGGCTACCTGCGCGCCGTGGCCCGGGCCATCGAGGACGGCGCCGCCGTGCGCGGCTATCACGCCTGGACCCTGCTCGACAACTTCGAGTGGTCCGAGGGCTACCGCCAGCGCTTCGGCCTCACCTGGGTCGACTTCGAGAGCCCCGAGCGCCGGCGCATCCTCAAGGACTCCGGTCGCTGGTACGGCCAGGTCGCGGCCGCGAACGGCTTCGAGGTCTAGGCCCGTGGAGGAGCGACTCGTCTTCGTGATCGGCCCGCCGCGCTCCGGCTCCACGCTGCTGGCGCGCATGCTGGGCGCCCACTCCCGGGTCTACGCGCCGCCGGAGCCGCATCTGCTGACGCCGCTGGCACACCTCGGCTATCACGAGTGCGTCCAGCAGGCGCCCTACGATCCGATCATCACCCAGGCGGGGCTGCGCGAGGTGGTGAGCCAGCTGCCGCGCGGCGAAGAGGACTACCTCGACGCCCTGCGCGCCTGCACGGACACGCTCTACGCCCGGCTGCTCGAGAGCCGCGATGCGCAGCTCCTGGTCGACAAGACACCGGCCTACGCCCTGGTGCTGGACTTCGCGGCGCGGCTCTACCCCAAGGCCCGCTACCTGGTGCTCACCCGCAGCCCGCTGGCCGTCTGGTCCTCCTACGTGGAGTCCTTCTTCGACGGCGATCACGAGGCCGCCCATGCCCACAACCCGATCCTCGAGCGCTACGTGCCGGCCATCGCGCGCTTCCTGCGCGAGGCCCGCGTGCCCCTGCTCCAGGTCCGCTACGAAGAGCTGGTGGCCCAGCCCGAGGCCCAGCTCGAGCCCCTGTGCCGCTTCCTCGATCTCGACTTCGAGCCCGGGATGGTGGACTACGGCGAGCAGGGCTCGGCGGCGGCCGCCCGCGGCCTCGGCGACCCGATCACCGTGGCCCGCCAGAAGCGGCCCACGACCGACCAGATCGACAAGTGGGCGGAGGCCCTGCGCGGGGCCCCCGAGAAGATCGAGCAGGCCAGGAGCATCCTGGCCCGACTGGGCGACGAGGACTTGCGCAGCTGGGGCTTCGAGCGCCGCGAGCTGCTCGAGCAGCTCGCGGCCATCGACGCCGACGGGCCGCGGCGCCGGACCGTCGGGCTGACCCGCTACACCCTCGAGCGCAAGCTGCTGGTCGGACTGCGGCGCAACATCCACCACAACGCCTTCGGGCGCTGGGTGCGGCGCGTCCGGCACGTCTGCGACGTGCTGCTGCGCTGAGGCGCGGCCGGAGCTGCGCGGGTGCCGCCGGGCCGGCCGGGCTGCTATACCGTGCGCATGGCCGCCGAGCGCCGCACCAGGGTCGAATCGAGGCTCGAGCCCCAGCCCGCAGAGCCGCGCGCGCGCGATCTCCGACCGGGCCCGGTCGCTCGGCCCTACGCGCCGCCCAGCTTCGAGCTGATTCCCCTCGACTGTGAGATCACGGCCTACGCGCCGTCGGGGGACGAGCCGCTCTTCTAGGCGCGGGGCCCCATGTCCCAGATCCAGTCGATCGCGAGCCGGGTGGGCGGCTGGGTTGGCGAGGCCATCCGGCGCTACCTCGTGGCGGGCATCCTCTTCTTCGCCCCCATCGGCATCACCCTCTGGGCGATGGGCTCCATCATCGTCTGGCTCGACAACCTGATGCTACCCCGGGCCCTGAAGCTGCTGGTGCCCGGCCTCGAAGAGCCCCCTCCCCTGCCGCTGGTCGGCATGCTCTTCACCTTCATCGTCATCATCCTGCTCGGCGTGATCGCCCGACACCTGTTCGGGGCGGAGCTGGTCCGCATCTGGGAGGGGCTGCTGGGCCGGGTCCCGATCGCACGCAACATCTACTCGGCGGTCAAGCAGCTCTTCGAGGCCATCTTCCTGGCCAGCGAGCAGCAGTCGCGCTTCCGGCGGGTCGTCCTCGTCGAGTATCCGCGCAAGGAGGTCTGGGCCCTGGCCTTCACGACTGGGCCGGCGCGCGGGGCGGTTCAGGACGCCACGGAGCGGCGCATGATCAACTGCTTCCTGCCCACCACGCCCAACCCCACCTCGGGCTTCTACCTGCTCGTACCCGAGGAGGACGTACTGGACGTGAACCTGACCGTCGAAGAGGCCTTCAAGCTGGTCATGTCGGCGGGCCTGGTGGCGCCGTCGAAGGAGGAGGGCGGGGCCGCCGAGCGGACTCCGAGCCCGACCAGCCTGGCCCAGCCGATCGACCGCTGAGGATCGCGCTAGACCCCCTCGTCCTCGAGGGCTCTCGAGACGATGCGGCGCAGCCGCGGGTGCGTGACCAGCGCCAGCGTGTTGCCGCCCTGCACCGCCGCCAGCACCTCGGGATCGGCCAGCAGCTCCTGGAACTCCGGGTCGGTCTTGACCCGCCGGATGCGCGGGCCCACCTCGCGCAGCACGTCGGCTGCCGCGGAGCGGAAGGCGCGCGGGTCCTCGGCCGCCCGATCGTCGACCATGCCCAGCTGACCGAGCCGGCGCCGCAGCTCCGCGTCGCGGAGGATTCCCTGAAAGCTGCCCCGGTTCAGCGCCGCATCGACGGCGCCGCTCTCCACGTAGGTCCAGAACACCGGGTCGCGCTGCAGCGCTCCGAGCTGCGGACTCTCGAGCAGGGCCTGCATGTCGGTCAGCGTCGCGCCGGGACGCGCGGCCATCCGGGCCACCAGGCGCCCGGAGGGTCCGGCGTCGCTCATGGCCGCCCCGACGCCGGCCTCGACCAGCTCCGTGGTGAGCGCGGCGGCCCGGGAGCCCGCCACCGAGGGGGCTCCCTCGACCGTTCCGGTCGCCTGCAGGGCATCGATCCACAGGGCCAGCCAGGAGAGCAGCAGCACGATCAGACCGCCGCGGACGGCCCCGAAGGCCCCGCCCAGGAATCGATCGCGGGCGCTGCGCTCGTCGGGCTGCACCCGATCCAGCCGCGTCAGCAGCTTGGAGAGGAGCCCCATCCCCAGCAGGCCGACCAGGAAGGCGCCCATGCCCGCCAGCGCCAGGCCCAGCAGCTCGGAGGTCTGCAGACGCTGCGCCAGCTCCGGGCCGAGGCGCGGCCCCGCCAGCACGGCCGCGCCGTAGGCCGCCCCGAGCGTCAGCAGGCCCAGACCGCTGCGCAGGGCGCCCCGCCAGGCGCCGATGCCGGCGAAGACCCCGAAGATCAGCAGGGCGATCGCATCGAGCCACATCGGGCGCTTGGATCGGTCGGACGCGGGGCCCGCTGTAGGCGCGCCGCGAGCTAGCCCTGGTCCCGATCCTGGGCCAGGTGGAGGCCCACCAGCCGGGCGACGAAGATCGCCAGGTAGAGCTGGCCCACGACCGCCTCGAGCGAGGCCACCATGCGCGCCACCGGCGTCACCGGGACGATGTCGCCGTATCCGAGGGTCGAGATCGTCACCAGGCTGAAGTAGGAGAAGGGCCCGTAGCTGGCGTACTGGCGGTCGACCGCGCCCTCGGGCAGCGGCTTGCCCCCGACCCGGAAGCTCCCCGGATCGAGCGCCTCGACCAGCGCGTAGAGCTCCACCCAGAAGACTGCCAGCAGCAGGTAGACACAGACGCCGCCGAGCACCGTGTCCAGCATCACGCGCCGCTGCTCCAGCACGGCGTGCAGGATGACGCCCAGCACGAAGCCGATGAAGGCCAGCGTCGACAGGGTGTTCGCGATCGCCATCCACGCCGGTCCCGCGACCGCGGTGCCCCACTCGGTGGCGATGGCGGGCAGGAAGAGGACCGCCACCGTCCAGCGCACCCAGCGCTGACGGCTCACCGAGGCCACGCCGGCGATGTAGATCCCGGTGAAGAGCCAGCGGAAGGCCAGCGCCCCCACCTCCCGCTCCAGCCAGCGATCCGTGAAGGGCGCGGACAGGATCATGAAGACCAGCATCCCCAACAGGAAGGAGAAGCGGCCCAGGAACACGCCGCCGATCCTCACGAGCCCTCTCGCCCCGCAGTGGGAGCTGCCGGCTCGAGGACGAAGGGCTCTTGCTGCGTAAGCGGCTCCTCTCGGACCCCGATCGGGGCTGAGCGGCCGACGCTACCACAGCGCCGGGGCCGGTCGGCACGCCACCCCGCGCCAGAGGGTTCCAGCCTGCCGATCCGCCGGTAGACTGGGCGCCCGGGACGCGCGGAGAGGCGATGGAACGACGGCTTCTGGTTGGGCTCGACTTCGGGGGAGGCGGTGGGCGCTGTCTGGTGCTCGACGCCGCGACCGGTCGCAGCGAGAGCCACTTCGAGCCCTGGCGCCTCCAGACCGATCCCAGCCGCCCGCTGGAAGCCTGCTTCGACGCCGACGCCACCTGGCAGAGCCTGGCCCTCGCCGCGCGTGAGGCCCTCTCGCGCATGGGAGGCAGGCCCGAGGAGGTCGTGGGCCTGGCGGCCAGCGCCGTGCGACACGGGACGGTCCTGCTCGACGCAGCCGGCCGCGAGATCCTCGCGGCCTCGAACCGAGACGCACGAGGCGCCCTCCAGGCGCTGGAGCTGGCCGCCGAGCACGGCGCCGAGCTGCACCGGGACACGGGTCACTGGCCTCACCCGATCGCCGCCGCGGCCAGGCTGCGCGCCCTGGCCGACGGCGAGCTCGCCCGGGCCTCCGCTCACCTCTCGATCAGCGACTGGCTCGGCTACCGGCTCACCGGCGAGATCGCGGCCGAGCCGTCCCAGGCCTGCGCGTCGGGCCTCCTCGACCTGGCGAGCGGCGACTGGAGCACGGACTGGATCGAGCGGCTCGGCCTGCCCCGCGCGATCTTCCCGCCGCTGCGCGCCGCGGGCACGTCCCTCGGCAGCCTGCGGCCCGGAGCCGCCGAGGCGCTGGGCCTTCCGCCGGGCCTCCCGGTCGGGGTGGGCGGCGGCGACACCCAGTGCGGACTCCTCGGGGCCGGAGCCGTGGAGGCCGGCTGTGTCGCCGCCATCGCGGGCACCTCGGTGCCCGTCCAGCGCGTGACCCCGGGGCCCGAGCGAGACGCCGAGGGCCGGCTGTGGTCGGTCTTCCACGCGGTGCCGGGCCTGTGGGCCCTGGAGAGCAACTGTGGCGGGCTGGGCGAGGGCTTCGACTGGCTGGCCGGTCTGCTCTACGCCGATGCGCCCCATCCGATCCTGCAGCTCCTGGCCGAGGCGGCCCGGTCGCAGCCGGGAGCCCGCGGCGTCAGCGCCTCGGCGGGAGGCCAGGTGATGGACGCCCGCCGGCTGGGCCTTCCGGTCGGGCAGATCACCTTCACGCACCTGGCCGCAGCCGACGACCCGCAGCGGCGCCGACACCTGGCCCGCGCCGCCGTCGAGGGCATGGCCTACGTGCTGCGGGCCAACCTCGAGCAGATCGAGGCGGGCACCGGCCGGAGCGACGGACCGCTCCGGCTCGGGGGCGGGCTGTCGCGCAGCCCGCTCTTCGGCCAGATCCTCTGCGAGGTCCTCGACCGGCCGGTCGAGGTGGCCGGCAGCCCGGAGACGACGGCCTACGGCGCGGCCCTGTGCGCCGGCGTGGCCGGGGGCGCCTTCGACGGCCTGGCGGAGGGCGCGCGGGCCTGTGTCCGCCCCAGCCGCAGCCACGAGCCCGCGCCGGAGCCAAGGGACCGCTACGCGGCGCTCTACGAGCAGTGGTGCCAGCTGCGGAGCATTCGCGATCAGCTCGAGTCCGCCGCGGGCCCGCAGCTGCTCGCCGAGCTCCAGGGCAGCGATGCCGCCGGCAGCGCTCCGGCCACGGCGCCCTTCCGGCCGCGCATCCTGGTGGCCGCCGACCTCGACGAGGCGGGGCTCGAGGCCCTGCGCGCGCTCGGCGAGGTCGAGTACCAGAGCTATCGCAAGGCCATGCGGCTCCTCACCGGGCCCGCGCTGGTCGAGGCCCTCGAAGGAGTCCACGTCTTCGTCACCGAGGTGGACGTGGTCGACGCGCCGGCCCTGCTCGAGGCCCGCGACCTGCGCGCCATCGCCGTGTGTCGCGGCGACGCGGTCAACGTCGACCTGGAGGCGGCGAGCGCGCTGGGCATCCCGGTGGTGAACACGCCCGGCCGCAATGCGGATGCGGTGGCCGACCTGACGCTGGCCTTCGTCCTGATGCTGGCCCGCAAGCTCGCCCCGGCGAACGCCTTCCTGCGCGAGCCCGGCGGCGAGGCCGGCGACATGGGACGCATGGGTCGCGCCTTCGGCGCGCTGCGCGGCCGCGAGCTGTGGCACCGCACGGTCGGCCTGGTCGGCCTGGGCGCCGTCGGTCGCAAGGTGGTCGAGCGCCTGCGCCCCTTCGGAGCCCACTGCCTGGTCTACGACCCCTACCTCGAGGCCGACGCGGTGCGCCTGACGGGTGCGGAGCCGGTGAGTCTGCAGCGACTGCTGGCCGAGAGCGACTTCGTGAGCCTGCATGCGGCGGTCTCGGATTCTTCCCGAGGCCTGATCGACCGCGAGGCGCTGGCGCACATGAAGCCGGGCAGCGCGCTCGTGAACACGGCCCGGGCGGCCCTGGTCGACGAGGAGGCCCTGCTGGAGGCGCTGGAGAGCGGCCATCTGGCCGGGGCCGCGCTGGACGTCTTCGCCGTCGAGCCACCCGGCTCGGACCACCCGCTGCTGGCCTTCGAGAACGTGATCGCCACCCCCCACGTGGGCGGCAACACGGAGCAGGTCTCCGCGCACCAGGGCGAGATCGTCGCCGAGGAGCTCGCGCGCATCGCGCGCGGCGAGCGCCCGCGGCACCTGCTCAATCCGGAGACCTGGGAGGGCTTCCGCCTGGCGACGGCGCGCCCCGAGCCCGATCCGGAGCTGCGCGAGCGCCTCGGCAAGGGCCCCGGCCCGGCCGTCACGGATCTTCAGAAGTCGAAGTCGAAGCCGAAGCGGCCGGCGGCGAGCTCCACGGCGAAGGCCGCCGGAAGCGACCCGGCACCCGCAGTCGAGCAGAGGACGGAGAACGTGGAAGTCCAGCAGAAGATGAAGCGCATCCTCGAGTCCTTCGTGGAGCGGGCGCGCAGCGACGAGGCCCTGGGCCGCTTCGCGAGCAGCAGCCAGGACGTGACCCTCCACTTCAAGCTCCCCGACCTCGGCAGCGAGCTCCACCTCGGATTCGAGGGCGGGAGCGTGATCGGCGCCATGGGCGCTCCCGCGAGCGCCGGCATCGAGCTGAAGCTCTCGGCGGACCTCTTCGACGGCATGATGACGGGCCGTCGCAATGCCATGCAGGCCGCCATGGACGGCGAGCTCTCCTTCAGCGGGGACACCGCCAAGGCGATGACGCTCACGCACATCCAGGCCGACCTGTCGCGCATCTACGGCGGCGTCCGCGAGGAGCTCGGCGATCCCGGCGATCTCGGCTCGCTGGCCGCCCCCCGGGCGGCGGCCGCCGCGCCCGCGCGCAGCCGCGCCGCCGCCGCCGACGTCCGGCACCAGCTGGTGCAGGTGGTGGACGAGCACTACGCGGCCCAGCTCATAACCTCGACCGGCGGCAACGTCAGCGTCCGCTGCAGCGACGATCCCAGCCAGGCCTGGATCACGCCGAGCCAGCTCTTCAAGGGCGATCTGTCCCCGGAGATCCTGGTGCGCATCGACATGCTGGGCAAGGCCGTGGAGGACGGCGCGCGCTCCCCGTCGAGCGAGGCGCTGATGCACACGGCCGTGCTGAAGGCGCGTCCCGAGGCCACCGCCGTCATCCACTGCCACGCGCCCTACGCCACCATCCTCGCCAACGCCGAGCTGCCCTTCCTGCCGATCTCGACCGAGGCGGCCTTCCTGGTGGACATCGGCCGGATCCCCTTCGTCATGCCCGGCACGGAGGAGCTCGCCGACGCGATCCTGGAGGCCATGGGGAGCTCCTGGGCCTGCCTGATGCAGAACCACGGCCTGCTGGTGGCGGGCCGCACCCTGCGCCGGGCGGCCGACATGTGCGAGATCGTCGAGCGCACCGCGGAGGTCATCGTGGGCTGCTACTCGGTGGGCAAGCCGCCCCCCGTGCTGCCCGAGAAGACCGTCCAGATGCTGGCGAAGTACGGCGATCTGATGGCCTAGCGGGCGCCCCGCGCCCCGATCAAGACCCTCCTCGAGTCCGCCGATAGCGAGACGGCGTGCGAGCGACCTGCACAGGGCCGTGCGGGCCTCTTGCGTCCGGACGGCGCGGAGCATGATCGGCAGGCAGATCGGGAACTACCGCATCGAGGACCGGGTCGGAGCCGGGGGCGTGGGCGAGGTCTTCCGCGCCACCGACCTGCTCCTGGACCGCGAGGTCGCGATCAAGGCCCTGCGCGCCGACCTGGCGGCCCGTCCGGAGATCTTCGAGCGCTTCCGCACCGAGGCCCAGACCCTGGCGCGGCTCAACCACCCGAACATCGCCACCCTCTACAGCCTGCACGCAGAGCGCGGCGCCCTGTTCATGGTGATGGAGTTCGTCGAGGGGCGGAATTTTTCCGCCCTGCTGAAGACCCACGGTCCGCTGGCCCCGGGCCAGGCACTCCCCCTCTTCTACCAGGCCCTGGACGGCATCGGCTGGGCCCACCGGCAGGGCGTGGTGCACCGCGACGTCAAGGGCTCGAACCTGATGCTCTCGAGCCGCGCCGAGGTCAAGGTGATGGACTTCGGGATCGCGCGGGCGCTGGGCTCCAACCGCCTCACGCGGGCGGGACACATGGTCGGAACGCTGCGCTACATGCCGCCCGAGCAGATCCGCGGCGAAGAGACCGACGCCCGCTCCGACCTGTACTCGCTGGGCATCGTGCTCTACGACCTGCTGACCGGACGCACGCCCTTCGAGGGCGGCAGCGACTACGAGCTGATGCGAGCGCACATCGAGCAGACCCCGCCGCGGCCCCGGCAGTGGGCTGCCGAGCTGCCCGAGGCGGTCGAGGCGGCCATCCTGCGCTGCCTGGAGAAGGATCCGGCCCGGCGTTTCGCGAGCACGGAGGAGCTGCGCGCCGCCCTCGAGCAGGCCGGGGTGGCGCCGCTGCCCCTCGACCCCTTGGCGAGCGAGGCCACAGCCGCGGCCGACCCGTCGCGGGGCGGCGCCGAGCCGGGCAGCCTGTCCGAGACGCCCGTCGCGCAGCCTCCGACGGCCACCACCCGAGCCCTGGCCCCGCGCGGGCCGGGGCGCCTCCCCCGCCGGAACTCGCTGGGCGCGACGGCGACGGCCTGCCTGCTGCTGGTGCTGGGTGGCAACGCCCTGCACGTGGCGCCGGGAGGGGAGAGCCGGCCCCGGCCCGAGAGCACGGCCGCCCCCGAGCCGCCCCCCGACCTGCCGCCGCGGGCGCTCGAGCCCATGGCGGACGGGCGGGTCGAGTCGCTGCGAGCGCTGGGCATGCTGGTGAAGGAGCCGTTCACGCTGGACGGCGTCGG
>CAZYOL010000128.1:0-12951 GCA_964649065.1 uncultured Spirochaetales bacterium | reverse complement strand
TTGGGCGGGCCGCCCGCTGTGGCTCGCGGGGGGCGCCCCGCCTCTACTTGGTGCACCCCCCGACTGCCCGGGGGGGGGGGGGGCCGAAGAGCGCGCAGACGCTCGGAGGCGCGGAGGCGCAGCAGCGGGATGGCCACCCAGGTCGAGGCACAGATCGCGGGCAAGGTCTGGAAGATCGAGACCGAGGTGGGCTCCTCCGTCGAGGAGGAGGAGGTCCTGCTGATCCTGGAGTCCATGAAGATGGAGATCCCGGTGGAGTCGCCCTGCGGAGGACGCGTGGCCGAGATCCGCGTGCGAGAGGGCGAGCAGGTCGAGGAGGGAGCCGTCCTGGCGGTGATCGACTGACCGCCCGGGCAGCGATCGACGGAGGACGAGGGGCGCAGCCATGGCGACCGCAGCGGTCACGGGGGGCGTGGAGGCGCGACGCGTCTCGGTCGCAGACCGGCGCGAGGCCCTGGCCCGGCTGCGGGCCAGCGCGCGCGACGACCTGCTGCTGCTCGACGTCGTGGACCGCGTCGGGGAGCCCGCGCTCCCCGGCGAGCTTCCGTCCGAGGTGCTGGGGGCCTGGCGCGACGGCCGGCTGGTCGGGCTGGCGGCCCTGCGCCCGAGCCTGATCCTGGAGACCCAGCTCCACCCGGAGGCCCTCCACGCCATGCAGGAGACGCTCGAGCGCGTCGGAGTCGGCCTGCTCAAGACCGCGCTTCCCGGGGCGGATGCCCTGTGGGGCCTGCTCTCCCGGGACGGGCGCCGCCGCGCCCTCATCGATCGTCAGGAGACGGCCTACGAGCTGCGGCCCGGGTCGCTCCGCCCCGCCGTCGCTCCGGCCTCCGCCCGCGTCCGGCCCGCGCACCCGGGAGACCTGGACGCCCTGGTCTGGGCCGCCCGGGAGAGCCTGCGCGAGGAGGATCGGCCGGATCCCTTCTCGGGCGATCCGCGCGGCTTCCGTCGCTGGGTCCAGGGCCGGGTGCCGCGCGCCAGCGTGATCGAGAGCCGCGGGCAGGTGGTCTTCGTCGGCTACGCGGACGTGCGGCGACCCGAGGGCTGGCTGCTGCAGGGCGTCTACACCTGGCCCGAGCTGCGCCGTCGCGGCTTCGCCCGCGCCGGCGTCGCGGCGCTCTGCGAGCAGGCCTTCGCCGCCGGGGCCGAGCACGTCCAGCTGGCGGTGGTCGACGGCAACGAGGGCGCGCGCCTGCTCTACGAGTCCCTCGGCTTCCGGTCCTTCGGCAAGCTGCGCACCGTGCTCTTCACCTGACGCCCCTCGCTGACGCCCGCCGGAGACTCGGATAGGCTCGTTCTCCTGGCCAGGACGAGGGAGGACGGCATGGGTCTGCTCGACGGGAAGGTCGCAATCGTCACGGGAGCCGGCGGTGGCATCGGCCGGGAGCACGCCCTGGCCCTGGCCCGGGAGGGAGCCGCCGTCGTGGTCAACGACCTCGGGGGCGCCCGCGACGGGACCGGCGGCGGCCAGGCCATGGCCGACCGGGTCGTCGACGAGATCCGCGCGGCCGGCGGCGAGGCCGTGGCCAGCTACGACAGCGTGAGCAGCGTCGAGGGTGGCCGCAGGATCCTCCAGGCCGCGCTGGACGCCTTCGAGCGCGTGGACGTCCTGGTCAACAACGCCGGGATCCTGCGCGACAAATCCTTCGCCAACACCAGCGAGGATCTCTGGGACATCGTGGTGGAGGTGCATTTGAAGGGCACCTACTGCGTGACCCACGCGGTCTGGGGCTGGATGAAGCAGCGGGGCGAGGGGGGCGTCGTCATCAACACCTCCTCGACCTCCGGCCTGAACGGCAACTTCGGCCAGTCGAACTACGGCGCCGCCAAGGCGGGGATCGCCGGCATGAGCCGCTGCCTCGCGATCGAGGGAGCCAAGTACGGGATTCGCGTCTTCATCCTGGCGCCGGTCGCCCTGACGCGCCTCACCGACGATCTGCCCGGCTTCCAGGACGAGTCGACCCAGAGCCGCATGGATCCGCGCCTGGTCTCGCCGCTGGTGGTCTACCTGGCCAGCGACCTGTCTGCGGGCTCCAACGGCACCACCTTCTTCGTCGGCGGCGGACGCATCGCGGAGATGAGGGTCGTCACCCACGAGGGCGTGACCAAGCGGGAGGACGGCGGGCTCTGGACCCCCGCCGAGATCGCCGAGCAGATGCGACCCGGCGCGATCCTGCTGCCGGAGTGACGCAGTGCGGCGGCGCGACCGGGCGCCGAGCCGCGCACATTTGCCGGCGCCGTGGCGCGGTGCCATCCTCGCCGCAACATGAGCGAGCAGCCCGCCGCGAAGGCTGCCGGCCCGCGCGCGTCCAACCCCGTCGGCGCTCCTCGCGAGACCCGCCCGGTGCTCGGCCCCCAAGCCGACCCGCTGTCGGCGATGACTCCTCGCTTCAATTTCCTGTTCCGAGCCTTCGCGCGTCGCTTCTTCCAGCATCTCGCCCTGGATCCGGGCACCGCGAAGCGGCTGCGCGAGCTGGAGGGGCGCGGCTCGGTCGTCTACGTGATGCGCTACGCGAGCCGCCTCGACTACTTCCTCTTCAACACCCTCTTCCTGCGCCAGGGTCTGCAGCTCTCGCGCTTCGCCAACGGCATCCGCTTCTACTACTACGGACCGCTCTGGCGCTGGCTGCGCATCGCCCTGTTCCGGCGCCGGGGCGACGGCCACGCCCTCGAGCACGAGCGGGACCGGCGCTTCGTCCGCGCCCTCGGCGAGGCCGGCGAGCCCTTCTTCCTCTTCCTGCGCACGGCGCGGCCCCTGTCGTGGCTGCGGGGCCGCCGCGGAGCGGCCCTGGAGGGCAAGAGCGAGCTGGACCTGATCGAGGAGGTCGTGCAGGGCGTCTGGGACTCCGGCCGGCCCGTGCACCTGGTGCCCCTCGCCCTCTTCTGGCGCAAGGGGCCGCGCGCGCGCCGCCGCTTCCTCAATCTCACCTACGGCGCGCCGACCCGGCCCTCGGACCTGGCGAAGATCACGTCCTTTCTCAGCACCTACCGCGACCTCTCGGTGCGGGTCGGAGACCCCATCGACGTGGCGGACTTCGTGCGCCGGCGCCGCGACGAGGGCCGGTCGGCGGTCAGCCGCAAGCTGCGCCGCGCCCTGCTGCTCTTCCTGTACCGCGAGGAGAAGGTGGTGGAGGGGCCCACCCTGGAGCCGCGCCACGAGGTGCAGCGAGCCGTGCTGGAGCAGCCGCCGGTGGCCGCGGCGATCGAGACCCTGGCCGAGCAGCGCGGCGCCTCGGTGGACTGGGCGCGAGGCCGAGCGGCCAAGCTCTTCCGCGAGATCTCCGCCAACATGAACTCCACCTTCCTGGCGATCCTGAACGCGGTGGCCCTGACCGTGATGCGGAGGCTCTTCGCCGGCATCCAGGTCTCCGGCCTCGAGAAGGTGGCCGGCTACGCCAAGCGCCATCCCCTGGTGCTGGTCCCCAGCCACCGCTCCTACTTCGATTTCATCGTCGTCTCGCATCTCTTCTACGACAACTTCCTGGTTCCGCCGCACATCGCGGCCCGGGAGAACATGGGCTTCGGCCCCTTCGGCTTCATCTGGCGCCGCTGCGGAGCCTTCTTCCTGCGGCGCAGCTTCGACGATCCGCTCTACAAGGAGATCTTCCGGGCCTACGTCGGCTATCTGATCCGCGAGGGCTTCACCCAGGAGTTCTTCATCGAGGGGGGCCGCTCCCGCACCGGCAAGACCCTGCTGCCGCGGCTCGGCATGCTGTCCTGGGACGTGGAGGCCTTCCTGGACTGCAAGCGCCGCGACCTCTTCTTCGTGCCGATCGCCATCACCTACGAGCGGCTGGTCGAGGAGGGGGCGATGATCGGCGAGCTGGAAGGCGGCGACAAGCAGGAGGAGAGCATGCTCGGCCTGGTCCGGGCGCGGAAGTTCCTGCAGCGCCGCTTCGGCAGCGTCTACGTGAACTTCGGGGAGCCCATCTCCCTGGCCGCCGCGCTGGGCCCGAACCGGGAGCGCCTGGCGGGCGATGAGCCCGAGGACCAGGCCGCCCGACGGCGCTTCGTCGAGCGCCTCGGCAACCGCATCGTGGAGCGCATCAACTGGGCCATCGTCGCCAGCGCCACCTCGGTGGGGGCCTGCGCCCTGCTCGGCGAGCGGCATCGGGGCATGCTGCGTCCCGAGCTGGTCCAGCGCATGCAGTGGGTGGTCGACCTGCTGCGCCTGCAGGACGTGCGCCTGACGCCGGCCCTGCAGCGCGACGAGGGCGACTTCGCGGACTCGATCGCCTCACTGCTGCGCATGGACCTGATCCGCGCGGTGGAGGAGCCCCGCGGCGAGATCCTCTACTTCGAGCCCGGCCGGCGCCGGGCCCTGGAGATCTACCGGAACGGCATCGCCCACTTCCTGGCGTCGCCGAGCTTCCTGGCGCGGCGCCTCGCCAGCCCCGCCACCGAGGCCGAGCTGCGATCGGACCTCTCGGAGTGGCTCGACCTCTTCTACCACGAGATCTTCACGCCCCGGGCCGAGGTGCTGGCGGCGCAGCTCGACGCCTTCGTCGATCACTTCCAGCGGCTGGGCTGGGTCGAGAAGAGCGACGGCCTGCTGCGCGTCACCGAGAAGGGCCGCGCCAGCTTCCTCTTCCTGGCGGAGCAGACCCGGGGGCTGCTCGAGGCCTACTACGCGGCCGTCTCGGCGGCCCTGGCCTCGGAGCTGCCGCTGGGGGCGAGGGCCTTCTCGAAGGCCGCTGCCGAGCAGTTCGGACACCTGGAGCTGCTCGGCGAGGTCGAGCGGCCCGAGGCCTCCAATCCGATCACCTTCGAGAACGCCGCCCAGCTCCTGGTCCGCCGGGGCGTGCTCGCCACGGAGCGCCGCGAGACGGGCCGGGGCGGGAGCGAGCGCGTCTACGTGCGCGGGCCCTCGGCCGAAGAGCTGCCCGCGCTGCGCGAGCGTCTGGCGGCGGCCCTCGCCGCCCGATAGCCTCGTCGGCCCCATGGATCCCGTCCAGGCCCTCGACTTCGACAAGGCCGGCGGTGTCGTCGCGGCCATCGCCGTGGACGACGCCACCGGCGACGTGCTGATGCTCGCCTGGATGAACCGCGAGTCCTTCGAGAAGACGCTGGAGCTCGGGGAGGCGGTCTACTGGAGCCGGTCGCGCCAGGAGCTGTGGCACAAAGGAGCCACCAGCGGCCACACCCAGCGGGTGGTGAGCATCTGCATCGACTGTGACGGCGACGCGGTGCTGCTGCGGGTCGAGCAGGAGGGCGGCGCCTGCCACACCGGCCGGCGCGACTGCTTCTTCCGGCGCCTCGAGGGCGGGGAGTGGATCGACGTCGGGAAGCGGGTCTTCGACCCGGATCGGGTCTACGGACGTTGACGCCGGCCAAGCCCGCCCCCCGCCTGCGCCTCGGTCTGCCCAAGGGCAGCCTGCAGCAGACGACCCAGCTGCTCTTCCAGCGGGCCGGCTTCAACCTGCGCATCCAGGAGCGCTCCTACTACCCCGTCATCGACGATCCCGAGATCGAGTGCATCCTGCTCCGCGCCCAGGAGATGGCCCGCTACGTCGAGAACGGGGTGCTCGACGCGGGCATCACGGGCATCGACTGGACCCTCGAGTGCAGGGCCAAGGTCAAGGAGCTGGCCGACCTGCGGGCGCCCTGGCCGAACTACCGCCCGGTGCGCTGGGTGGTGGCCGTCAACGAGGGCTCGCCGATCAAGCGCCCCCAGCAGCTCGACGGCAAGCGCGTCGCCACCGAGGTGGTCAACCTGACGCGCCGTTACCTGAAGCAGCAGCGGGTGACGGCCGACATCGAGTTCTCCTGGGGCGCCACCGAGGTGAAGCCCCCGGTGCTGGCCGACGCCATCGTCGACGTCACCGAGACCGGCTCCAGCCTGCGCGCCAACAACCTGCGCGTCATCGACACGGTGCTCGAGAGCACGCCGCGTCTGATCGCGAACCGCAGCGCCGTCGCAGACGGCTGGAAGCAGCGCAAGCTCGAGCGCCTGGTGCTGCTGCTGCGCGGCGCGATCCGGGCCGTCGACCGGGTGGGGCTGATGATGAACGTGCCGCGCTCGGCCCTCGATACCGTGCTCGAGATCCTCCCGGCCCTCGGGACGCCCACCATCTCGGCGCTGGCGGACGAGCGCTGGATCGCGATCAACACGGTCATCGAGGAGCGCGTGGTCACCGACCTCGTCCCCAAGCTCTCCGAGGCCGGCGCCCGCGGCATCGTCGAGTACCCGCTGAACAAGATCATCGAGTAGCCGGGGCCCGCGGGCCGATGCGCTGGCTTGCCCGACTCGCAGCGATTCCCCGCGACTACGCTCGCATCGGCTGGTGGGGGCTGGTGTCGCCCCGGCTCTCGGAGGCCGCCCCCCTGGTCGTCCAGCAGGCCGCCGTGCTCTCGGAGCGGGGAGTGCTGCTGACCGTGCGCTCGGACCTGCGCGGCTGGGAGCTGCCGGGTGGTCGTGCCGAGGCCGGGGAGGGCGATGCCGAGGCCGTGTGCCGCGAGGTGCGCGAGGAGACGGGCCTGCGCGTCGCGGTCGAGCGCCACGTGGGCGACTACCGCCGCAGCGGCTTCCGGCCCCACCTGGCGCGGGTCCACCTGTGTCGCGTCCTCGGAGGGGATCTCTCCCCGAGCGCCGAGACGCCGCGCGTGCGCTGGTTCCCGACGGATGCTCTGCCGGACACGCTCTTTCCCTGGTACCGGGGACCGCTCTCGGATGCGCTGGCGGAGCGGAGGGCTCCGGTCGAGCGCTGCGAGCGTCAGGGGCTGGGCTGGGTGATGGAGGCGGTCGCCATCGACCTGCGCATGCGTCTGGGAGGCGATGCCTCCGACTAGGGCGCCCGCGTCAGCGCGCGCCGGCCGGGCCTACTGGCCCTCGCGCAGGCCGCTCGCCTCCCACTCCTTCGAGAGCTGCTGCAGCTTGCGCGAGAACTCGTCGAACTCGTCGTCGAAGGACAGGATGATCTCGGTGGTACGGGGAATGTCGTCGCCGTTCAGCAGGCCCCGGTAGCGGTTCAGATTGGCGAGGATGGCCTCGGCCACCTTGAGGGCGCGCTTCTCGGTCTTGATCAGCGGGCTCTGCAGCGTGTAGACGTTGTTGCGGCCCCAGAGGCTCTCGTCGCGCACGATCGCGATCTCGCGGTAGATGCCGTTGATCGGATCGAAGTTGTACTCGACCCGGACCTCCTTGAAGATGTCCGAGTTGCCGGTGTAGAACCCGCGCTCCTTCTCCACCTTGCCGAGCTGGCGGCAGCGCGGGCAGTAGAAGGTGTCGCCGTGGTTCAGGAGGAAGACGCCCTTCGCGTAGTCCTCGCAGTCCGTGTTCTCGCAGTAACCGACGCCGCGCTTCATGCTGGCCATCCCGTTTCGGATCGCCTCCGGGGCCCTGGGGGTGGGTTCGGATCTTCCCGGGCCCATGTGGAAGATCTCGCAAGCTCCGTGCCGATTCCTTCCGGCTGCTGCGATTTCGGACCTCGATCTGACACCTGCGGCCGGCACTGCCGCTCGACTGCCTGCTCTCGACTCGCGCTTACCCCGCTCCGAGCGGGGGTGGCTGGGAGCCTTTGGGCACCCGTCTTCCACCTCCGGTCCGCTCCGCAAGAGCCTGCGCAGCCACCTTCGCAGCCGGCCCATCCCGAACCGCGCTCCGCGCGCACGCTTCCCCACTGGGGGCGGGTAAGCGATTGCCTCCATTCGTGAAAAGGCCCGCGACGCGATCCGCTCCGGGGCCATTCATGCTTATACTTCCAACCCCCTGCCGTTGTCAACCGGGAGTTGAAGACCGGACGGCCGCACGTCCCCGCCGCTGCCTGCGGACGACTCCCGCGCCGGCTCCGGCTCCGGGCCCGGACGCCGCGTGGGGGCTTACACAGATGGGTCCGGGTCCGCTGCGCGGCGCGCCGCCAGGTCGACGCGCAGCAGCAGCAGGTGCGCGAAGGCCGCGAAGCCGGTCAGTACCGAGAGCAGGAAGGGCCAGCCCATGCCCTCCCCGAGGCTGTCCCGCTCCAGGTTGTCGGGGTGCATGGCGCCCCCGAAGAGCTCGATGGCGAAGTAGTTGAGGGGAATCGCGAAGGCTCCGGCGATTCCGTACACGGCGGCGAAGCGGGCCGTGCGCTCGCTGCCCTCGGTGAAGCTGCGCAGCAGGAGGTAGGCGAGGTAGACGAACCAGAGCAGCAGGGTGACGGTGAGGCGCGGGTCCCAATCCCACCAGTGGCCCCAGGTGCCCCGCGCCCAGATGGGCCCGGTGACGATGTTGAGGGTGCAGAAGAGCACGCCCACCTCGGCACCGGCTGCGGCCAGCCGGTCGTAGCGCTCCTCGCCGCGCCACAGGTAGAGCGCTCCGGCCACGGCGGTGACCAGGAAGCCCAGGTAGGCCGAGAAGGCGCAGGGCACGTGGACGAAGAGGATCTTGTAGATGACGCCCGTGCCGCCGTCGAGCGGGGCCCTGCCGACCAGGACGGCGCAGAGCAGGAAGAGGCCAGCCAGCAGGGCGCCGCTCAGCCACAGCCAGCGGGATGCGAGGAAGGCGACGGGCTGTACGGTCGGGGCGGCCATGCGGTGGGGGCTTCACTCGCCGAGGACGAAGTCGAAGCTCAAGAAGGAAACTATCAGATAGACGGCGTCGGTCACGAGAACGAGCTGGATCGCCTCGAAGGGCAGCGCCCCGTCGCTGAGCAGCACCGACGTGGCCCGCACGGCGCCCGAGAGCACCGGGATCAGCAGCGGCAGCAGCAGCAGCGGCAGCATCACCTCGCGAAACCGGGTCCGGACCGCCACGGCGGCAAACAGCGTCCCGATCGAGCACAGGCCCAGCGAGCCCAGGGCCACCACCACCGCCAGCTCGAGCGCGACGCCGGCGAGGGGGACGGCGAAGGCCAGTGCGAAGGCCGCGGCCGTCGCCGCCTGGACCACGGCGAAGATCAGCCAGCTCGCCGCCGCCTTGCCCAGGAAGACCCAGCCGCGATCGCAGGGGACCAGCGCCAGGCCCGACAGCGCGTCGTTCTCGAGCTCCACGGAGAAGGCGCGGTTCAGCCCCAGCAGCGCGGCGAAGACGTAGGCGACCCAGAGCAGCCCCGGCGCCACCCGCCGGCCCTCGTCGCCCGCGCTCCCCGGCAGCGCCAGGTAGAAGACCACCACGACCAGCACCGAGAACAGCAGCATGGCCACCACGCGGTCGCGGCTGCGCCACTCGCTCAGCAGGTCCTTCCAGAGGATGGCCCAGAAGACCCTCACGCCGCCTCGGCCTCCGCGTAGGCCTCCTCGAGCGTCGCGAGCCGGAGCGAATCTCCCTCCAGGCTCCGGAGCGCGCGGCCGCGGGCCAGCACCACGGCCCGGTCCGAGAGCGCCACGGCTCGGCCGAGGTCGTGGGTGACGAGGACCACGCTGCGCCCGGCCCCTCGCAGCTGCTCGAGGCGCCCGGCCAGGCGCTCCGACGCGCTGCGGTCGAGGCCGCTCCAGGGCTCGTCGAGCAGCAGGATCTCGGGGTCGTGGACGCGGCCGCGGGCCAGGGCCAGCCGCTGGGACATGCCGCGCGAGAAGCCCCCGGCCAGCCGATCGCCGGAGGCGCGGAGGCCTTCCTCCTCCAGCAGCTGGTCGGCGCGACGTCCGGGCGCCGCGACGCCGTAGAGGCGCGCCGCGAAGATCAGGTTCTCGCGGGCGCTCAGCTGGGGGTAGAGGAAGCTGCGATCGGCGACGAAGCCGATGCGGGCTCGCGTGGCCGGGTGGTGGGCCGGCTGCCCAGCCACCCGGAGCTCGCCCGAGCTCGGCCGGGTCAGGCCGGCGACCAGCCGCAGGAAGGTGGACTTGCCCGCGCCGTTGGGTCCGAGCAGGGCGAGGCTCTGGCCCGGCTCGAGCCGCAGGTCGAGATCCGCGAGGGCCGCATGGCGGTCGAAGCGCTTGCCGAGCGCGCGGGCCTCGAGGGCTGCAGGGCTCATTCGCTGTCCGGCGCGAGGCGCACTCCGCACTGGGAGCAGAAACGGGCCCCGGCGCCGTGCGCTGCTCCGCAGCCCGGACACTGCGGCTCGGGCCGGGGGTCCACGCGCTCGGGCGTTGCCTCGCGCTCCGCCCGCAAGAGCTCCACGGCGCGCGCCCGGAGCTCCTCTCGAAAGCTCCGGTAGTCCTCCGGCGAGAGCTTCCCGGTCTCGTGGTCGTGGTCGAGGTCGCGGATGGCCGCGTAGAGGGCCTCCCGCTCCATTCGCGCCGGCGTCGCCTCCTCGCCGCTCCGCGCCGGCCCGCGCGAGGCGCTCAGGGGGCCCGCCAACGCGGCCAGCGACACCAGGGCCGCGCCCAGCACGAAGGCCGGCCCGGCCCAGGCGGGCCAGATGCGGGCCGCGGGCAGCCTCTGCAGCGAGAGCCTGACCGGCTCGCCGGCCGCGACCTCGAAGGCCTCGAGCTGCTGGTAGACGCGGTCCTGCGAGAAGACGGGCCGCCGCGGATGCAGCCGCGGCGAGTCGACGACGACTCCGGTGTCTGCGACGTACATGGACAGCAGCGGCACGGCGGCCGGGAAGCGGCGCGTCAGCTCGAGGCCGCGCTCGTCCGAAGGCAGCAGGTAGCCGAGGCCCAGGATCGACTCGCCCGCCGGGAGCGGGCCCCGTACGGCGAGGGCGCCCGAGGCGTCGCGGGCCAGCCCCAGCTCGAGAGCGCCTCCGGAGAAGCGCAGCTCCTGGGCGCCCTCCGGCAGCTCCAGGCAGAGCAGCGGTGCTCCCGATCCGAGCAGCGGTCGGTTGCCGTCGACCTCGAGCTGGAAGCGCTCGTCGATCCGGGCCGCGGCCTCGTCGAGCTCGACCCAGAGCTGGGCCCGGCGCAGCGCGAGCCCCGCCGGGGCGGCGCCGCCGGGCGCCTCGGTGCGAAAGCGCAGCTCGGCGCCGGGGCTCTGCGCCCCGGCCAGCGTCCTGCGTCGCTCTGGCACCCCGTCGCCGGCCGCGGGCCGCAGGCCCTCTCCCCGGGGCGCCGGGGCCGCGCTGGACGTCTCGATCACCACCTGCGAGGCCCCCGAGTGGAGGCGCCGGCGCACGGTCACCGGCCCGGGCTCGGTCTGCAGGCCGTAGCCGATCTGGATCGTCTGCTCCCCCGGGAAGAGGGGGCCCCAGAAACGCACGCGATCGCCGTCGCGCTCGACCCCTCCCTCGCTGCCGCTGGCCGTCTCGAAGCCCTCGGCGCCGTCGGGAAGCCCGATCTCGAAGATCGGCGTCCGCCCCGCGCGCTCCTCGGCTCCGATGCGGATCACCCGTCCGGTCGGATTGCTGAGCGCCTGGCTCTCGATCAGCTGCAGACCGCTGCAGCCCGGCTCGACCCGGATGCGCAGCTCTCCGACCTCGACGCCGGACGCGTCCTGCGTCGGCTCCGAGATCTCGACGGAGACGTCGAGCTCGAGAGAGCCGGCCTCGAAGGCGGTCCGGGTGCCGAAAGGGACCTCCGCGTAGCTGACGCCGACCAGGTACGGGGTCGAGGGGTCGTTGGAGATGCCTTCGAAGGCGAAGCGCCCCTCCGCGTCCGAGACAGCCCCGCGCAGCCCCGGCTCCGACGCCTGGGGAAGCGCGTAGAGGACCACGGGCAGGTTGGCGGTGGCCTCGGGCCGGGTCGCGTGGACGATGCGCCCGCGCAGGACCGCCGGGCCCGACGGCACGTCGGAGACGCCGGGCAGGGTGCTCCGCGGCAGCTCGTTCTGAGCTGGGGCGGGAGCGGGAAGCAGGAGCCAGAGGAGCGCGGGACCGACGAGGGCCGCGAGCCTCATCCGGTCGCGGCCGTCTCACGGCGCCGCGCGACGGGGTGTGGCCACATCACCGCCAGCCCGCCCAGCACGAAGACGCCGCCGCCGACCCAGATCCAGTTGACGAGCGGATTCCGGTAGATCTTGACCGTCGCCGAGCCGTCGGACTCCACGGCGGTCAGGATCACGTAGAGGTCCTCGCGCAGCGTCGAGTAGATCGCCGGGATCGAGGAGGGCTGCTCCTCCAGCCAGTACTGGCGCTTCTCCGGCGTCATCACCCCGAGCGGGCGATCCCCCTCGAAGAGGGCCAGGCGGGCCGTGGCCCCGCCGTAGTGACGGTCCTCGATCGGCTCGGCGGTCAGGTAGCGCAGCCGGTAGTCCTGCACCCGCACCTCGCCACCGGGCCTCACGTTCTCGAGGCGCTCCTCGTCGAAGACCGAGCCCGCGGTGCCGACCAGGATGAGCACCACGCCCAGGTGGACGATGTAGCCGCCGTAGCGCTGCTGGTTCTTGCGCAGCAGCGAGGCGAAGGCCTGGAGGGGGTTCTCCTCGCCCTTTCGGGTGCGGGCCGCGATGGCGCGCGCGTACTCCTGGGCGATGGTGGCCACCACGAAGGCGCCGAGGCTCCAGACCACCAGCGGGTACCAGCGGACCGTCCCGCCCAGCGCGAGGGCCACCAGCGGGGCGGCGCCGATGCCGACGGCCGCGGGCCACAGGAACTGGCGCCGCAGGCTGGCCCACGTGGCCCTGCGCCAGGCCACCAGCGGGCCCACGCCGGTCAGGAAGAGCAGCATCACCGCCAGGGGCGCGCCGAGGATGCCGAAGTACTTGGGCTTGACGCCGGCGCGCGTCCCGGTCAGCGCCTCCGTGAAGACCGGGTAGAGGGTGCCCGCGAAGACCATGACGAGAATGGCGATGAAGACCCAGTTGTTCAGCAGGAAGCTGGCCTCGCGCGAGACGTAGGAGTCGAGCTGGCTGCTGCTGGCCAGCCCCCGCCGGCGCCAGAGCAGGAGGGTCAGGAAGACGCCGGCCGTGACCAGCACGTAGCCCAGGAAGATCGAGGTGAAGAGCGGCGTCTGGGCGAAGGCGTGCACCGACTGCACCACGCCGCTCCGGGTGAGGAAGGTGCCGAAGAGGCAGAGCGTGTAGGTGAGCCCGATCAGCAGCAGGTTCCAGGTCTTCAGCATGTTGCGCTTTTCCTGGATCATCACCGAGTGCAGGAAGGCGGTCGCCGCGAGCCAGGGCATGAAGGAGGCGTTCTCCACCGGGTCCCAGGCCCAGTAGCCGCC
>CAZYOL010000127.1:0-12961 GCA_964649065.1 uncultured Spirochaetales bacterium | reverse complement strand
TGCCGTGGCGGATCAGCGTCTTGCCGATGATGCCCACGCCCTTGCCGATCTGCGGCGCTCCGCGGCGCGCCAGGGCCTCGTTCAGGATGTACTCGTAGATCCCCTCGCGCTCCTGGCCGCCGTACTGCTTCGGCCAGGTCATGCCCAGCCAGCCCCGATCTGCGAGCTTGCGCATGAAGGCCCGCCGCTCCGGCGTGTCGACGATCTGCGCCATGTTCTCGCGCGTCACGTCGGCCACGTCGGGCGTGGCGTGCTCGTCCAGAAACCGCTCCACCTCCTCCGAGAAGGCTCTCAGCTCCGCCGTGAGCTCGAAGTCCACGCGCTCTCCTCCCCGCCCGGCGCCCCGCGCTGCCGGGCTCCAATACGATACGTAGCGTATAGAAAATCGCCGGGCTTCGGTAGCGGCCCCGGGCCGATACGCAGCCAGAGCACGCGAGCCACCGGAATTGCTGAACTCTTTCAGGGTATGGGAGGGGCCGCCCCGGCGAGCCAGGCGTCGAGCTTCTCCTCGAGAGCGCCCAGGGGCAGCGCGCCGGACTCGAGCAGCCGCTCGTGGAGCTGGCGCAGGTCGCAGCGCTCGCCGAGCTGCCGCTGGCAGCGCTCGCGCAGCGCCTGGATGCGCAGCGCGCCGATCTTGTAGGACAGGGCCTGCCCGGGCAGCGCCATGTAGCGCTCGACCTCCGCCACCGCATCGGTCTCCGAGATCGACATGTTCTCGCGCATGAAGGCGATGGCGCGCTCGCGGCTCCAGCCCCGGGCATGGATTCCCGTATCGACGACCAGGCGCAGGGCCCGCCACATCTCGTTGTGCAGGGCGCCGTAGCGCTGGTACGGGTCGGTGTAGACTCCGATCTCCGCTCCCAGCGATTCGGCGTAGAGGGCCCAGCCCTCCACGTAGGCGGTGAAGAAGCCGAAGCGGCGCAGCCGGGGCAGTTCCAGCTCCTGCTGGAGGGCGATCTGGAAGTGGTGGCCCGGAATGGCCTCGTGCAGGAAGATCGACTCGATCTGGTAGCTCGGGCGCGCCGGCAGGTCGTAGGTGTTGACGTAGAAGACCCCGGGCCGACCGGTCTCTGGATCGGGCCGCAGGTAGGAGGCCGTCGCCGCCGAGGGGGCCCGGAAGGCCTCCACCGGGCGGATCTCGAAGTCCGCAGCCGGGCGGCGTGCGAAGAGGGGCGCGAGGCCGGCCTCGACGCGCGCCCGCAGCTCGCGATAGGCCTCGAGCATGGCCTCGGCACTGGGGAAGACGAAGCGCGGATCGCCCTCGAGGCGGGCGAAGAAGTCCGCCAGGGAGCCCTCGAAGCCCAGCTCCGTCTTCAGGGCCGTCAGCTCGCCGCGCAGGCGCTCCACCTCGCGCAGCCCCAGGGCGTGGATCTCCTCGGGAGAGAGCTCGGTGGTGGTGTGGCTGCGCGCGGCCTGCGCGTACCAGGCCGCCCCGCCCGGCAGGGCGCCGAGGCCGGCGCTCTCGCGGCAGGCGGGCAGGTACTCGTCGCGGAGGAAGTCCGCCAGCCGGCGGTACAGGGGCTGGATCTGCTCGCGGATGGCCCGCCGGTAGGCCTGCTCCAGGGCGGGGCGCTCGGCCGCGGGGACCGCATCCGGGAAGCTCGCGATCGGCGCGAAGAAGAGGCTCTCCTCGACGGGGCCCTGGGCGTGGACCTCGATCTGGGGCAGGGCCTTCTCGATCAGGATGCGCGGCTGCACGACGCCGCGCCGCATGCCCTCCCGCATGTTGGCGATGGCCTGGTCGAACCACGGCCGCAGGTCGCCGACGCGGGCCAGGAAGCGCCGGTAGTCCTCGGCGCTGCGGAAGGGCTGGGCGCTGCCTCCGGAGCCGAGCTGGGCGAAGGCGCTGGGCAGGCTGTGGAACTGCTGGACCGGGAGCAGGTGGGTGGGCTGCTCGAGCCAGGCCAGGCCGTCGCGCAGCTCGAAGTCGAGCACCCGGTAGGTGAGGCGATCCTCGCCGCGGAGGGAGGCCGCATCGAGAGCCGCCAGCGAGTCCCGGGTCCGCCCGAGCAGCTCGCGCTGTCGCGCGCGGTGCTCGGGGCCCAGGGTGTTGGCGAGCCGATCGTCGAAGCGGTGGTCGCCGACATAGGTGGCAAAGAGGGGGTCGAGCTCCAGCTGCGCCTCGAAGTAGCTCTCGGCGAGCTCGCGCAGCCGCTCGCCCTCGGCCGGGGCCCCGCTCTCGGGGGGCGCACAGGAGAGCCACAGGGCGGCGAGCGTCGCGAGGAAGCGCTTCAACGCTCCCTCATCGGCTCTGCGGAAGCCCCAGCCCACGGCGCGCGATGATGTTCTTCTGGATCTCCGAGGTCCCGCCGCCGATGGTATCCACCACCGTGTAGCGATAGGAGCGCTCGAAACGGCCTCCCAGGAGCGCGCCCTGCTGGCCGGGGCGGAGCTGGCCGGCCGGGCCCATCAGCTCGAGCGCCGCATCGGCCACGCGCTGGCCGGCCCGCGTCATGAAGAGCTTGTACATCGAGGACTCCACCGTGGGGACGCGGCCTTTCAAGGCCTCCGAGATCACGCGCCGCTGCAGCATGCGGGAGACCTCGAGCTCGGTGAGCGCCGCGACCAGCTGCCGGCGCGCCGCCGGGTCTTCGCGCATCGGCCGGCCGTCGCGCAGCGCCTCGCGCAGCCAGCCCCACAGGGCCTCGACCTTGCGCTCCAGCGGCCCCACCGGGAGCATCGCGAAGCGCTCCAGGTCCAGGGCCTCGCAGATGTAGGTCCAGCCCCGGCCCACCTCCCCCACCACGTAGGCATCGGGCACGAAGACCGCGTCGAAGAAGACCTCGTTGGTGCGTTCGTCGCCGATCGTCCAGGTGGGACGGACCTGGAGCCCGGGATGGTCCATGGGAATCAGGAAGAGGGTGATGCCCTGGTGTTTGGGGGCCTGCGGGTCGCTGCGCGCTCCCACCCAGTACCAGTCCGCGAAGTGGGCGGAGGTGGTCCACACCTTCTGACCGTCGAGCTGCCAGCCGCCCGGGGCCGGCCTGGCCTTGAGCTGCATGTTCGCCGCATCCGAGCCGGCGGCGGGCTCCGAGTAGCCGATCGCGAACTCGACCTCGCCGCGCACGATCTGGGGCAGGAACTCGCGCTTGAGGGCCTCGCTGCCGTGGCGGATCAGCGTCTTGCCGACGATGCCCACGCCCTTGCCGGGCTGGGGAGCCCCGTAGCGGGAGAGGGCCTCGGTCAGGATGAAGTCGTAGATGCCGGGCAGCCCGCGCCCTCCGTACTCCTCGGGCCAGGACATGCCGAGCCAGCCGCGCTCGGCGAGCTTGCGCATGAAGGCGCGCTTGGGAGGCGTGTCGACGGTCTGGGAGAGCTGCTCCGGGTTGGCGTCCATGACCTCGGGCGAGCGGTTCTCCTCCAGGAACTTCTCGACCTCTTCCTGGAAGCTCTTCTCGGCGTCGCCCAGATCGAAGTCCACTTCTCCTCCACGCGCGAAGCGCCGCCCTGCGATCGCAGCCTGCGCCCCGACGGATCGTATACGATAGGCGGCCCATGGGAGCCCGTCGACGAATGCTGCTGGTCGCGCCGCTGATCGCGGCGCTGGCCTGTGGCGCCGCCCCGCGTCCGGAGAGCCTGCTGCTGGTCACGGTCGACACGCTGCGCGCCGACGTGCTGGGCGCCTACGGCGGCAGCGTGTCGACCCCGGCTCTCGATCGGCTGGCGCGCGAGGGCGTGGTGGTCGAGGGGGCCTGTACGCCGACCCCCAGCACCGGCCCCGCCCACGCCTCGCTCTTCACGGGGCTGTATCCCTGGAACCACGGCATCCTGCTGAACGCGAAGGCCCTGGACGACCCCGGGCTTCCCATGCTGGCGGAGACGGCGCAGCGCGCGGGCCTCGAGACGGCGGCCTTCGTCTCGAGCTTCGTGGTCTCCGAGCGCTGGGGCTTCGACCGGGGCTTCGACCTCTTCTCCTTCCAGCCCAGCCGGGCCTGGCGGTGGCAGGGCGAGGCGCGGCCCTTCTACAGCGACGCCGACGAGACCACGCGGGACGTGCTCACCTGGCTGGAAGACCGCTCCCCCGGCCCCTTCCTGGCCTGGATCCACTACTTCGATCCGCACTCTCCGTACCGCCCGGTCGAGGGCCACTTCCGGCCGCGGGAGCGCATCGATCTCACGGGTAAGTCGCTCCCGCCCAAGGTCGAGAGCCTGGCAGACCTGATGGGCCTGATCCGCGCCTACCGGGCCGAGGTGGCCTTCACCGACGAGCAGCTGGGCCGGGTGCTCGAGGCGCTCGACGCCCATGGCCTCGCCGACTCGACCGCCGTGATCGTGACCGCGGACCACGGCGAGGGCCTGGGCGACCACGGCTGGCTGGGCCACGGACGCAACCTGCACGACGAGCTGGTGCGCGTGCCGCTGATCGTGCGGGCCCCGGGCCTCCCGGCCGGTCGACGGCTGCGCGGACCGGCCCAGCTCGAAGACCTGATGCCGACCCTCCTGTCGCTGCTGGGAGTGGAGGCCCCGCCGGGCCTGGACGGCGTCGACCTCTCGCCCTGGCTGCGCGGCGAGCTGGAGCAGTCGCCGCGTCGCGAGGTGCTCGGCCGCATGGCGAGCTATCCGGACCGGCCCCCGACCTTCTTCCGGCGGCGCTGGCCGGAGAAGTGGATCGGTGAGAGCGGCGGCGAGGGCTTCGGCTATCGCCTGGACGAGGATCCGCGCGAGGCGCGGCCCGCGGCGCAGGCGCCTCCGGAGGCCCTGGCCCCGGCCCTGGCCCGCGCCGCGGAGCCCGTCCCCGCGCGGGAGCTCGACGAGACCTCGCGCCGGGCCCTGGAGGCCCTGGGCTACCTGGAGCCCGACGGGGGAGGCGTGGCCCCCGAATGAGGATCGGCGAGGTCCGCAACCCGGAGCGGCAACGCTGGGGCAAGCCCCTGGACGGCCTGCGCGTGCTGGCGGCGGAGCAGATGCAGGCCCTGCCCTACGCGACCCAGCTCCTCGCCCACCTGGGCGCCGACGTCGTCAAGATCGAGCCACCGGGCCAGGGCGACTCCGGGCGCGGCGCCCAGCCCGCCCTCGTCGACCGGGACGGCCGCCGCGTCGGCGCCACCTACCTGCGCAACAACCTCTCGAAACGCAGCCTGGCCCTCGACCTGAAGCAGCCCCGCGGCCGCCAGCTCTTCCTGGAGCTGGTGCCCCACTTCGACGTGATCGCCGAGAACTTCAAGCCGGGTGTGATGGAACGACTCGGCCTGGGCTACGAGGCCGTCGCCCAGGTCCACCCGCGGGCGATCTACGTCTCGATCTCGGGCTTCGGCAACCGGGAGCCCTCCCCCTACGCCCGCTGGCCCGCCTACGCACCGATCGCCGAGGCCATGGGCGGCCTCTACGAGCCGATCCGGAAGCCCGGACAGCCTCCCCCCGTCGTCGTGGCCGGAGCACTGGGCGACAACGCCAGCGCCCTCTTCGCGGTGATCGGCGTGCTGGCGGCGCTCCGACACCGAGAGGAGACGGGCCTGGGACAGCAGGTGGACGTGGCGATGTACGACGCCATGATCGCGATGGCCGACATGGTTCCCCAGCTCTGGTCCATGGGCGCGCCCGCCCGCTGGGCGACGGCCGGGCACACCGCCATCGTCGCCGCCTTCGCGGCCCGGGATGGACACTTCGTAGTGTCGGTCTTCCGGGAGCATCACTTCCGCAGGCTCGCCGAGATCGTGGGCCACCCCGAGTGGTGCGAGGACCCGCGCTTCGCCACCCGGGAGGGCTGGGCCCGCCACATCGAAGACGTGCTGAGGCCCGCCATCGAGGACTGGGCTCGCGACAAGGGCAAGCTCGAGGCGGCGCGGGCCCTGTGCGAGGAGGGCGTCGCGGCCGGCCCCAGCAACCTGGCCGAGGACCTCCACGCCGATCCCCACGTCGCCGCCCACGCGATGCTGCTCGAGGTTCCGCGCCCCGACGCGGAGCGGCCGATGCTGGTGTCGGGCAACCCGGTCAAGCTCTCGCGGGTGGCGGAGGGGCCGGCGCGACTCTTTCCCGGCCTCGGCGAGCACAGCCGGGAGCTGCTGCGAGAGCTGCTCGGGCTCGACGAGGCCGAGCTCGAGGCGCTCCGGGCCCAGGGCGTGATCGAGGCCCCGCAGGAGTAGATCCGCCGGCCTGCCCGGATCGCCGGCCACGCGCTGCGCCGGGAGGCTCGGCCGGGTCGACAGGGTGTCCTCCCGGACGAGCCGGGAGGACACCCTGCCAGCGCGGACCGCCCCGGCCCCGGGGACGATCCCTCTCCTCTCAGGCGTCGGAGGCGAGCTGCGCCTCCGCCTCCCGGGACCGGGAGCCGGAGCGGGAGAGCTTCGGCAGGAACATGCCGACCTCCTCCCGGTAGCGCGCGTAACGGTGACCGAAGACGTCGAGGAGGTCGTTCTCCTCGAGTCGTACGGCGAGCAGGATGTAGGCGCTCGTGCCGAGCGCCAGCAGCAGGTGACCGACCGACATGACGGGCGTCGCCCAGAAGACCAGGAACCAGCCGAGGTAGAGCGGATGGCGGACGAAGCGGTAGCGCGCCGGCGTCACGAAGTGCTCGCGCGGGGCCCGGGAGCGTCCCAGGAGATTTCCCCAGGCCTGGCGCAGCCCGAAGAGCTCGAAGTGATCGATCAGGAAGGTCGCGTACAGCACCAGCCCGACGCCGGCCGCGAAGAGGGCGTTCAGCGCGCGGGTGCCGACCACCGAGTCGACCTGCCAGACGGCCTCGGGCATCGGGCGCCACTGCCAGAAGAGCAGCAGCATCACGAGGCTCGTGGCGAGCACGTAGGTGCTGCGCTCGATCTCCCGGGGAACCCAGCGGGTCCACCAGCGCTTGAAGCCGGGCCGCGCCATCACGCTGTGCTGGAGCCCGAAGGCGGCCAGCAGGGCCAGGTTCACGATCACGGCCTCGCCGAAGGGGACGCGCGCTCCCGTGTCGATGGTCTTGGGCACCCAGGCATTCGCGATGAAGCCGATCGCGTAGAGAAAGGTGAACAGGAAGAGTGCGTAGACGGCGACTCCGTACGCGAAGAATCCCAAGCGGCGCATCCGGTCCTCCCCGGGCCCTCGGCCCATGGGAGGAGCATCGGCCGCCCGGCGCGGCGGCGCTGTGAAGCGCTTCACAGGGCCCGGGAAGAGCTCCTGGACCCGGCCCGGGCGCTGCGGCTCAGGTCCGGGCCTTGGGCGGGAGCCGCAGCGGGGTGCCGGAGCGCTGCTCGGCCCACTCGACGAGATCGCTCCAGTCGCGCTCGCCGAGCCCGCCGTCGACCGCCGCCGCCATCACCTCGGCGACGGCCCGCGCCACCGGGGCCTCGACGCCTCCGGCCCGGGCCGCGTCGGCGATCAGCGCGGCATCCTTGGCGGCCAGGGCCAGGGCGAACTGCGGCTCGCGGCCGCGCTGATTGATGCCCTCGACCATGCGGTCCATGAAGAAGTTGCCGGCCCCGGCCGTGCGGACCGCCTCGACCATCTGGCGCAGGTCGATGCCGGCCTCGGCGGCCAGGCACAGCCCCTCGAGAGAGGCCCAGGTGGCGCTGAAGGCCAGCAGGCTGTTCACGAGCTTGGCCGTGCTGCCCGCGCCCAGGGGACCGAGCGGGTAGACGGCGCGACCGAGCCGCTCCAGCAGGGGGCGCACCCGTTCCACCGCGGCGGCCTCACCCCCGACCAGGAAGACCAGCAGCCGGCGCTGAGCGCCGGGAGCCCCCCCGGTGAGCGGGGCCTCCACCAGGTGCCTCCCGCGGGCGGCGAGCTCCTCGCCGAGCCGGCGCACGGCCGCCGGGGCGTTCGTCGAGAGGTCCACCAGCACGGCGTCGTCGAGGGCCGAGCCCAGCCAGGCCTCCGCGACCCGCACCACCACCGCGGGCGTCGGCAGCGAGAGGAAGGTGATCTCGCAGCAGGCGCCGATCTCCGAGGCTCCCGGCAGCGCACGCGCCCCGCGCTCGACCAGCGCCGAGACGCGCGCGGGTTCGAGGTCGTGCACGCAGAGCTCGTGCCCATCCTCCAGCAGGTTGGCCGCCACGGCCGCGCCGATGTTGCCCAGGCCGATGAAGCCGATGCGCATGACGCCGCGCCGCCCTAGTAGTAGATGGTGGTGCGGTTGCCGACGCGCACCAGCTCGCCGCGCGCGTTGGTCCAGCGCGTCTCGTTCACCAGGAAGAGCATGGTGCCGAGCTTGCCCTCCCGCTCCCAGGCGTTGGCCAGCGAGCTGGTCTGGGTGATGACGTCGCCGGGGCGGATGGGCTGGAAGTAGCGACTGCGCTGCCCGCCGTTCAGGACCCGGGTGCCGGGCTCGGTGCCCATGCCGCGGAGCCAGGGCTCGCTGTTCGGGAGGTCGGGCATCCAGGCAAAGGGGTTGAAGTCCCGCGGCGCGACCAGGCCGCCCCAGGGGCCTCGCCCGGCGACCTGCTCGTCCGTGAAGGCCGGCGGGGGGCGCTCGGGCCACCAGGTGGCCATGGCCCAGCGCCGGATGTCGTTGGCGCCCACCGGCAGCGAGGCGACCGGCTGCGTCGACCGCCCCAGCCAGGCCAGCGTCTCCCGGTCGAGATAGCGGCCCGGGGCGGGCCGGGCAGGCGGCTCCAGGGGCCGCGGGTCCGGAAGCACCACCGGCGGGCCGGACTCGAAGAGCAGCACGGTGGCCTCGCCGGGCGTGGTGTCCTCGCCGTTCTGGCTCTCGACGGAGAGCTCGAAGTGGACGACGCGACCACTGCGAACCCGCTCCTTGCCGGTGATGCGCCCGCGCGCCGAGAGCGTGTCGCCCTTCCAGTTGAAGCCGCGGAACTGGCAGCCCAGCTCGACGATCTCGCCCTGCCCGTCGAGCCAGTCGCAGAGCAGGTTGTGAAGATAGGCCAGGCGCAGATTCCCCATCCCGAAGACGTCCTTCATCCCGACCTGGCGCGCGGCCTCGGGATCCATGTGCAGCGGGATGAACTCGTCGTTCACCGCCGCGTAGCGATTCCAGTGGCCGAGGTCGGTGGTGCGCACCAGGGCGGGAATCTCACAGCCGGTGACCAGCGAGTCCCAGTCGTCGGGGCGGGGCTCCGTTCGGGCTTCGGGAGTGGCGGACACGGTGCACCTCCGGCGGTCCCAGGCTGCCGCCGGAGGCGATCCCCCGGCGGATGGGGTATCTCTCGGTCGATTCTGACACACCGTCAGATTCGGGAAAAGAACCCGGCGGCAGAGGGATCGGAGGCCGCGCTCCGCAGCAGCGAGGAGGAGGACCCAGTGGAGGTGAGGGGATTCTGGCAGTGGGCCCAGGCCGAGCCCTCCGCCCCGGCGATCTTCGCACCGGGGGGCGCAACCCTGACGGCGGGGGAGCTGCTGGCGGCCTGCAACCGCATCGTCCACGGCCTGCGCGCCCGGGGCTTCGCGCAGGGGGACTGCCTGGCCACCCTGCTGCCGAACGGCTCGGAGGTGCTCGAGGCCCTGATGGGGATCATGCAGGCCGGGGCCTACTTCACGCCGCTCAACACCCACCTGGCTCCCGCCGAGATCGCCTACATCCTGCGGGACTCCGGGGCGGCGGCCTTCGTCGCCCACGAGCGCTTCGCCGAGAAGGCCCTGGCCGCGGCGGGGGAGGCCGGACTCCCCGAGGCCGGCCGCTTCGCGGTCGGCCGGATCCCGGGCTTTCGCAGCTGGGAGGAGCTGCAGGACGGCCAGCCCGACTCGCCCCCCGACGCGCGCATCGCCGGGCAGTTCCTGCAGTACACGTCGGGCACCACCGGGCGCCCCAAGGGCATCCAGCGACCGATCCACCCGCTGGAGGCCGACCCGGTGGGCGTGCTGCTCGCCCAGCACCTCTCCCGCTTCGGCATCCAGCCCGCCCAGGGCAACGTCCACCTGTGTACGTCGCCCATGTACCACACGGCGCCGCTGGCCTTCACCTGCTTCGCCCTCCACTACGAGCACCCGGTGGCCCTGATGGAGCGCTGGGATCCGGAGCGAGCGCTGGCCTGCATCGAGGAGCGGCGCGTCACCTGGACCCACATGGTGCCCACCCAGTTCCACCGGCTGCTGCTGCTGAAGGAGGAGACGCGGGGGCGCTACGACGTCTCCTCGCTGCGGCAGGTGCTGCACGCCGCGGCTCCCTGCCCGGTGGAGACCAAGCGACGCATGCTCGAGTGGTGGGGCCCGGTGATCTACGAGTACTACGGCGCCACCGAGGGCGGGGGGACCCTGGTGAGCCCGGAGGAGTGGCTCGAGCGTCCGGGCACCGTCGGCCGGCCCTGGGCGGGGGCGGAGGTCCGGATCCTCGACGCCGCCGGCGCGCCCTGCCCCACCGGCACCGCCGGCACCGTGTACATGAAGTTGCTCCAGGGCTTCGACTACAAGGGCGATCCCGAGAAGACCCGCAGCAACCGGCGCGGCGACTTCTTCACGGTGGGCGACGTCGGCTATCTCGACGATGCGGGCTACCTCTTCCTCTGCGATCGCAAGATCGACATGATCATCTCGGGAGGCGTGAACGTCTACCCGGCCGAGGTGGAGGCGGCGCTCTTCCAGGACCCGCGGGTGGGCGACGTGGCCGTCTTCGGCATTCCCGACGAGGACTGGGGCGAGCAGGTGAAGGCCGTCGTCGAGCCGGCGCCCGGCGTGACGGCGGGCCCGGAGCTTAAGCGATCCCTGCTCGAGGCCTGCCGCGAGCGCCTGGCGAGCTACAAGTGCCCCCGCTCGATCGACTTCACCGACGCCATGCCGCGCGACCCGAACGGCAAGCTCTACAAGCGCAGGCTGCGCGACCCCTACTGGGAGGGCCGGGAGCGCCGCATCTGAGCGGGCGGCGCTACAGGACGCGCGGGACCCGCAGGGCCGGCGGCCGAGGGCCTGAAGGCCCGGCGACGGTGGCGCTACCCTGAGGCGGACGCGCACCGCGAGGAGCTCCCATGAGACGGCTCTGCCCCCCGGACCGGCTCGGCACCCGGGCCCGGCTCTTCACAATGGCCCTGTGGTCGATCCTGGCCTGTGCCGGCCCGGGATCCGCCGCCATGACCCAGGAGCGCATGGAGGCGATCCTGCGGGAGCGGGTCGACGAGGCCCGCGGCGGCGGGGGCGGCCTCGAGTTCCGCTACGCCGGCGTCGCCATGCTCTGCATCTCCGACCCCAGCCACGACCGCATGCGCATCATCGCGCCGATCCGCAGCGAGGCCGACGTCAGCGACCACCAGCGACGGCTGGCGCTGGCCGCCAACTTCCACACCGCGCTCGACGCCCGCTACGCCAGCAGCGAGGGCGTCCTCTACGCGGCCTTCATCCATCCGCTGTCGCCCCTCGACGAGGCGCAGCTCCTGTCGGCGCTGCGCCAGGTGGCCAGCCTGGCTCTCAGCTTCGGCACCACCTACTCGAGCGGCGAGCTGATCTTCGGCGGCCCGCGTGCCCCCGAGCCAGAGCCGCTGAGAGATCCGGAGCGGCCGGACTCGCCCGAGGAGCGGGCGCTGTGAGCGCCCGGGGCGCTGCGGCCTGGCTGCTCTGCGTCGGGCTCCTCGGCCCGGCCTGCGCGGAGCCCGCGGGGCGATCCGGGGAGAGCCCCGTCATGGGGCCGCAGGAGCTGGCCCAGCGCATCGCCGCGGGCCGAGCGCCCTTCGTGCTCGACGTGCGGACGCCGGAGGAGTACGCCTCGGGCCGCGTGCCGGGAGCCTACAACGTGCCCCTGGACCAGCTCGAGCGGCGCCGCGACGAGATTCCCAGCGACGTCGAGGTCGTCGTCTACTGCGAGCGCGGGCCGCGGGCCGCCCGGGCGGAGGCGGCCCTGCGGGAGGCGGGCTACTCGCAGCTGCGCAGGCTCGAAGGGGACATGAGCGGCTGGCGCTCGGGCCAGCTCCCCTGCGAGAGCTGCTGAGCCGGCTACCAGGGCCGCTCGGCGCGCGTCCAGTCGCAGGCGACCTCGTCCTGGGCCAGCGGCCAGGAGTCTTCGCGCAGCAGGGCCACGTCGCGGCGCGAGGGTTGGTACTCGAACCAGAGCTCGCGGCCCCAGGCGGAGGAGGCCTCCTCGAGGCCCCGCGCGTAGGCGAGACACAGGGCTCCGCGCAGCGCGGTCGCGCCGCTCGCGACGCGCTCGGGCTCGTCCTCGATCAGGGGAAACTCCAGCACGTCGGAGCGCAGGCCCGGATCGAGGCCGATCTCCCGCACGCCGCCGCCCAGCTCCTCCTCCAGACCGTCGATCCAGAGCCGGCCGCTGGACTCGATCACGGTCACCGCGTGCGGGCCGTCGTTCTCGGCCACGGCGACCAGGCGCTCCAGGGTGCGGCCCGGCTCGATGCGCAGCGCCAGCGGCGGAGGCTCGCTGCTCACCGTCTCGGCCAGCAGCTCGACGCGCCCCTGCAGGCTGCTGGCGCTGCTGCGCAGCTCGTCGAGCTGCTGGGCCAGCTGGCGCGTACGGACCTGGGAGCGCTGCAGCTTCTGGCCCAGCCGCTGCCCGCGCGCCCGGGCCGCGCGCAGCCTCGCCGCCTCCTCCCGGGCGCGGGCCTCGCTCTCCTGGCGCAGATCGCTCAGCTGCTGCTCCAGGACCGCAGCCCGCCGCGCCTGGCGCAGGCCCGCGCAGCTCGCCACCAGCAGGACGGGCAGCAGTGCCGCCACGCCGATCCAGGGCAGGGCGGCGCGAGATCGCTGTCTGAACATGAGAGACCCGCTCCTGCGCATCTCATCGGCCGGATCGCGGGGGGCGTGAGCGTGACGCCCCTCACGTCTCTCCGGCTAGGCGCGGGTCAGCAGTATGCAGCCGCCGAGCGGACCGCCCCCGGCGGCCGCCACCGCGACCCGCGGCTCGCCGGGCACCTGGCGCTCGCCGCCCTCGCCCCACAGCTGCACACAGGCCTCGTGCAGGAAGCCGTAGCCGTGCAGGCGCCCGGCGGAGAGCTGGCCGCCGTGGGTGTTGAGGGGCAGCTCGCCGTCCCGGGCGATGCGCTTGCCGCCCTCGATGAAGGGCCCTCCCTCGCCCCGCCCGCAGAAGCCCAGGGCCTCGAGCCAGGCCAGGGGGATGAAGCTGAAGCCGTCGTAGAGCTCGGCCACGTCGACC
>CAZYOL010000126.1:0-12978 GCA_964649065.1 uncultured Spirochaetales bacterium | reverse complement strand
GGAGTCCGGGGCCGGCCAGCTCGGCGTGGCCACGGCCACGGCCTGCGCCCTGCTGGAGCTCGACTGCGTGGTCTACATGGGGCGCGAGGACGTCGCGCGCCAGGCGCCCAACGTCTTTCGCATGGAGCTGCTCGGGGCGGAGGTGCGCTCCGTCGACAGCGGTCCCGGTACGCTCAAGGACGCCATCAACGAGGCCATGCGCGACTGGGTGACGAACGTGCGCGACACCTACTACTGCATCGGCTCGGTCATGGGCCCGCATCCCTATCCGACGATCGTGCGCGACTTCCAGCGCGTGAGCGGCGTCGAGGCCCGGCGCCAGATGCTCGAGGCGGAGGGCCGGCTGCCCGATCTGCTGCTCGCCTGCGTGGGCGGTGGCTCCAACGCCATGGGCCTCTTTCACCCCTTCGTCGAGGACGAGGCGGTCCGCATGATCGGAGTCGAGGCGGGCGGCGAGGGCGTGGGCAGCGGTCGCCACGGTGCGGCGCTCTCGGCGGGCAGCGTGGGCGTGCTGCACGGGATGCGCAGCCTGGTGCTCTGCGACGACGACGGCCAGATCTTCCCGGCCCACTCGATCTCGGCCGGCCTGGACTACCCGGGGGTCGGTCCCGAGCACGCCTTCCTGCACGCCGAGGGGCGGGCCGCGTACGTCACGGCCTCCGACGCCGAGGCGCTCGAGGCCTACCAGTGGCTCTCGAAGCTCGAGGGGATCATCCCGGCCCTGGAGACCGCCCACGCCGTGGCCTACCTGCGCCGGCTGGCTCCGGAGCTGCCGCCCGAGGCCCTGGTGCTGCTCAACCTGTCCGGTCGGGGCGACAAGGACGTCCCCCAGGTGCGCGAGCTGCTGGCGGCGGAGCGGAGCCCCAGGAAGCACTGATGGGCCGCATTGCCGAGCGTTTCGCGGCGTTGCGCGAGCGCGGCGAAGGCGCGCTGGTGCCCTTCGTGACGGCGGGCGATCCCGAGCTCGCCACCACCGAGGCGGTGGTTCGGGCCCTGGCCGAGGCGGGCGCGGACCTGATCGAGATCGGGGTGCCCTTCTCGGACCCGATCGCCGAGGGTCCGACCATCCAGCGCGCCAGCCAGCGCTCGCTCGCCGCGGGGACCACGTTGCGCCACGTGCTGCAGCTCGTGAAGACCCTGCGGCCGGTGGTGGACGTGCCGCTGGTGCTCATGGGCTACGCCAACAGCGTTCTCTCCATGGGCGAGCACGGCTTCGCCGAGGCGGCGGCGGAGGTCGGAGTCGACGGCCTGATCGTGGTGGACCTGCCTCCCGAGGAGAGCGACGGCTTCTCGCGAGAGCTCGAGCGCGTCGGGATCGATCGCATCCTGCTGGTGGCTCCGACCACCACGCGCGAGCGGGTCGCGGCGCTGGCCGCCGCGAGCCGGGGCTTCCTCTACGCGGTCTCCACGCTGGGCGTCACCGGCGCGCGCTCCGAGGTCGCCCAGGGCGTGGAGGAGCTGGTGCGGCGCGCGCGCGAGGCCGCCGGGCTTCCCGTCTGCGTGGGCTTCGGGGTGTCGACGGCCCAGCAGGCCGCCGAGATCGGCGCCTATGCGGACGGCGTGGTCGTCGGCAGCGCCCTGATCGACCGCCTGGAGGGGGCGCGCGACCCCGCGGAGGCCGCCGAGCGGGCGGCCGCCTTCGCGGCCGAGCTGAAGGCGCCGCTGCGCCCGTCCAGGGGCTGAGGCTCAGGGGCTCGCGAGGCCGAGGTCCTGCAGCCACGCCTCCACCTGACGGCGCGTCTCGTCCGGCGAGCCGGAGTTGTCGAAGACCACGTCCGCCAGCGCTCGCTTCTCCTCGATGGGGAGCTGGGAGGCGATGCGTCGGCGCGCCTCGTCGGGGCTGCAGCCGTCGCGCCGCACGGTGCGCTCGAGCTGGAGGGCTTCGGGGACGTAGACCAACAGGACCTGATCGGCGGGCAGCGCCGAGGCCGTCGCGGCGCCGCGGGCCCGGCCCTCGAAGTAGAGCGGAATGTCGACGACCACCAGCGCGTCGCCGCGCTCGCGGGCGGCCGCCAGCCGGCGAGCCACCTCCGCCCCGACGGCGGGGTGGACGATGGCATTCAGGCGGGCGCGCTGCCCCGGATCGCGGAAGACGCGCGCCCCGAGGGCCTCGCGGTCGAGGGCTCCGGACGGGTCGATCAGCTCGGCTCCGAAGGCCTCCGCGATCTCGCGCAGCAGCGGCTGCCCCGGGGCCTGGAGCTCGTGGACGATGGCGTCCGCGTCGATCAGCGTGGCACCGCGCTCCGCGAGCAGTCCCGCCACGGTGCTCTTGCCGCTCCCGATGCCCCCGGTGAGGACGACGATCCGCGTCACGGGGCGCAGCATGGCACGCGTCCCGAGAGGGAGCACCGGCTCAGAGGGCCGTCGGGTCCTCCGGCTCCGCGGCGAGGGCCTCCTCGGGCTCGTCCTGCAGATCGGTCACGACCTGGTTCTTGCCGCGCGCCTTGGCGCGGTAGAGCGCCCGGTCGGCGGCCTCGAAGAAGCGCTTGCGGTTGCCGCGGAACTCCGCCACTCCGATCGAGACGGTGATGCGGGTGGGGCGCATCGACTCGTCCAGGATGAAGGAGGCCTCCTCGACGTTCTCGCGGATCTTCTCGGCCAGCGCCGTGGCGCCCGCACCCGCCGTGTTGGAGGCCAGCACGACGAACTCCTCGCCGCCGTAGCGGGCCAGCAGGTCGCTCTCGCGCACGCAGCCCCCCATGATCCGGGCCAGGCCTGCGAGCAGCTCGTCGCCGGCGGCGTGGCCGCGCTGGTCGTTCAGGGCCTTGAAGTCGTCGATGTCGATCAGGAGCATCGAGAGGGGCTCGCCCGTGCGCGCCACCCGCTTGATCTCGCGGGTGAGGTAGTCCTGGAAGAAGCGGTGGTTGTGCAGCTGGGTCAGGCCGTCCGTGATCGAGAGCTGGGACAGGACCTCGTTCTTGTCCTGCAGGGCGCTGTAGCGCTCCTCGAGCTCGATCTGGTGACGGCGCAGCTTGCGCATCATGTCGTTGAAGGTTCGCGTCAGCAGACCGACCTCGTCGCGGCTGCCGGTCTCCGGAATCTCCAGATCCAGGTCGCCCTGGCCGATGCGGCGCGCGCCCTCGGAGAGCACCTCGATCGGCTTCACGACGCGGGTGGTCACCTGATAGGCCAGCAGGCTCGACAGCAGCACGATGGTCAGGTCGAGCGCGAAGATGCGCAGCACCACCGTCAGCATGGGCGCGAAGGCGCGCTCGAAGGGGGTCTCGGCGGCGAGTGCCAAGCCGCCCAGGCCCAGGGGCTGGACGATCCCGAGCACGTGGCTGCCGCGGTCGTTGCTGTACTCGCGCACCTCCGGCCCGGCCTCCGGCAGCGCCAGGCTCGCCGGGTACCGATTCGGGTCGCCCCCGAAGGCCGCGAGGACGCGACCGCCGGGGCCGACCAGCAGCGCGGCCGCGTGCGGATCGGGGGCCACGGCCTCCACGTGGGCGCGCAGCGTCTCGGGCTGGTAGAGGCCGACCACGGCGAGGCCGCCGCGCGGGGGGACGTGGACGGCCGCCAGCTGCGGCGGACTGCCCAGCGCGGCCAGCGGCGAGCCGCGGTCGAGCTCCCGCCAGAGCGACGGGTCCAGGTCCTGCGCGCTGCCCAGCCGGTGGAGCGCCACACCGCTCTCGTCGATCCAGGCGTAGCCGGCGAAGAAGGGCGACTGGGGCAGCGATCCGGGGCGCTCGGGCCCTCCGGCCAGCGCCGCCAGCTCGCGCCGGCCGGCCTCCAGGTGGCGCCGCAGCTCGGTGGCCGCCCTCTCGGCGACGACCGGGTAGTGGCGGTCGGCGAAGCCGCGCAGCTGCGAGTGGATCGCATCGATCGAGGTGATGCTCACGCTGAGCGCCGTCACGAAGGTCGCCGCGAAGACGAAGAGGATGATCTTGGTGGCCAGCGTGCTCTGGGGCTGACGCGGATGGACGTCGAGCGGCTCGGGCATGGAGTCTCCCGGGTGTCGCATCGACGCTCCGGGGGCCCCGCTTGACCCGGGGCCGGGCCAGAAAGCCCCGTGATTCCGGTAGCTTGAAGGGAGCCGGGGGGGCGCGGCTCCCCGCGGGCGCTCCGGCGCGGTAAACCCGCGCCAAATCGAGAGAATTCGGCGCGTCGCGGTTTGCACGGGTCTGGGGCCTAGACTATCTTGCGCGAGCTTTTTCAAGGGGTTAGCGGAGTTCCCGCGCCCCCGGACCAGCGTGAGCGGCCCAGCCCGGGCCGGACTCCACGATCCTCTCGAGCGACGTGCCCTACGGAAGGACCATGGCCGAGCCCGGACAGTCGAGCCCCGACGCAGGCCCGCGCGAGAGCGCCGAGCTCGACGCCCTGCGCGCGCGCATCGACGCGGTCGACCGCTCGCTGCTGGCGGCCCTGAACGAGCGGGCCGAGCTGGTGCGCGAGGTCGGTGTGCTGAAGCAGCGGACCGGCACACCGGTCTACGAGGCCGGCCGGGAGAAGAGCATCGTGAGTCGGCTGGAGGCCGAGAACCCGGGGCCCTTTCCGCACGCGGCCCTGGCGCCGGTCTTCCGCGAGATCATCTCGGCCACCCGCTCCCTCGAGGAGGAGCAGCGGATCGCCTTCCTGGGGCCGGCGGGGACCTTCTCGCATCAGGCCGCGCGGCAGCAGTTCGGCGCCAGCGCGCGGCTCGACGCCCAGCCCACGCTGGGCGACGTCTTCGTGGCGGTCGAGCGGGGCCGGGCGCAGCTCGGCATCGTGCCCCTCGAGAACACCACAGAGGGCATCGTCACCACCAGCTTCGACGCCCTGGCCCGCTCGACGGTGCAGGTCTGCGGGGAGCTGCTGCTGCCGGTCCGCGAGGAGCTGCTGTCGCTCAGCGGACAGCTCGGGGAGGTGCGCGCCGTCGCCTCGCATCCCCAGCCGCTGGCCCAGTGCCGCGGCTGGCTCGAGCGGCACCTGCCGCACGCCGAGCGCGTCGAGACGCCGAGCACGGCGGCCGCGGCGGAGAGGGCGGCCCGGGACGGGTCGGTGGCGGCCATCGGCAGCGCCATCGCGGGCGAGGTCTACGGGCTGCGGACGGTGCAGAGCTCGATCGAAGACCGTCCCGACAACAGCACGCGTTTCGTGCTGATCGCGCGCGAGGCCACTCCGCGCCGCAGCGGACGCGACCTGACCATGGTGCTCTTCACCCTGCGCAAGGACGAGTCGGGGGCGCTGTTCCGGCTCCTGGAGCCCCTGGCGAGCTCGGGCATCAACCTCACCTCCATCCAGATCCGCCCCCTGCAGGGCAAGCCCTGGGAGTACCTGTTCTTCGTGGACCTGGAAGGCCACCGGGACGACGAGCGGGTGCAGCGGGCGCTGGCCGGGGCTTCGCAGGCGGCGATCTCGTCGCGCGTGTTGGGCTCCTTCCCCCGGCTCCGTGACGCCGCGGCAGGGGAGGGCTGAGCCGTGGGCGTCGGAGATCGGGTGAAGCCCCACATTCGCAGCCTGCGCCCCTACGAGCCCGGTATGCCGCTCGAGGAGCTGGAGCGCCAGCTCGGGATCTCGAACTCCATCAAGCTGGCCTCGAACGAGAATCCCTTCGGGCCCTCGCCGCGGGCCGTCGAGGCCCTGCGCGCCGCCGCCGGAGAGATCCACCGCTATCCCGACGGGGCCTGCTTCGAGCTGCGCCGCGTGCTGGCGGAGCGCCTGCGCGTGGCGCCCGAGCAGCTGATCTTCGGCTGCGGAGCGGACGAGCTGCTCGAGCTGCTCGCGAAGAGCTTCCTCGGCCCGGGGGACGAGTGCCTCTACGCCTGGCCCTCCTTCGCCATGTATCCGATCGTCGTCCAGGGCATGGGGGCCACGCCGGTGGCGGTGCCGCTGGACGCCGACTGGGTCCACGACCTGCCGGCCCTGGCCGCCGCGGTCGGCGAGCGCACGCGGCTGCTGATCGTCTGCAACCCGAACAACCCGACCGGGACCAGCGTGGGCCGGGCGGCCTTCGAGCGGCTGCTCCGCGAGCTGCCGGAAGACCTGGTGCTGGTCGTGGACGAGGCCTACGTCGAGTACGCGCGGCGCGCCGACTTCCCGGATGCACTGGCCGCGGTCTCGGAGCGACCCGGCACGATCGTGCTGCGCACCTTCTCCAAGGTCTACGGGCTGGCCGGGCTGCGCATCGGCTACGGCATCGGCGATCCGGTGCTGGTCGATGCGCTGGAGCGGGCCCGCCACCCCTTCAACGTGAATCGCCTGGCCGAGGTGGCCGCGCTCGCGGCGCTGGACGACGGCGAGCACGTCGAGCGCACGCGCCGCAACAACGCCGAGGGAGCGGAGTACCTGGCGCGCGAGCTGACGGCGCTGGGCATTCCGGTCTGGCCGACCGATGCGAACTTCGTGCTGGCCCAGCCCGGAGCGGGCGTCCACGAGCAGCTCTTGCGCCAGGGCGTGATCGTCCGCCCGCTGGCGGGCTTCGGCATGCCCGAGCACGTGCGCATCTCGATCGGGCGGCCCGAGGAGAACGAGCGGCTGGTGAAGAGTCTCGAGCGCATCCGGGCGGGGGAGTCCTGATGCCCCTCTTCGAGCGCGTGGCCGTCCTCGGCCTGGGCCTGCTCGGAGGCTCGGTGGCGCTGGCGGCCCGCTCGCGCGGCGTCGCGGGGCGGGTGCTGGGGGCGACCCGCCGGCGCGACGTGCTCGAGGCGGCGCTGGAGCGCGGGGCCATCGACGAGGCCGGAGATGCCGAGCAGGTGGCGGCGGCGGCCGACCTGGTGGTGCTGGCGACGCCGCTGCACGCGATGCCCGAGCGCGTCTCGCGCATCGCTCCGGTGCTGCCGCCCGAGTCGCTACTCACCGACGTCGGCAGCGTGAAGCTGCCGCTGGCGGAGACGCTGCCGGGCCTGCTGCCGCCGGGGGCCCACTACGTGGGCGCACATCCCATGGCCGGCAGCCACCGAACCGGCTTCGAGCACGCCCGCGCCGACCTCTTCGAGGGGGCCCCCTGCATCGTCACGAGCGGGGCGCCGACGGAGGCGGTGGAGCGCGTCGCGGCCTTCTGGCGGGCGCTGGGCGCAGAGGTGGTGCACCGCGAGGCCGCCCAGCACGACGCCGAGGTCGCCTGGGTCAGCCATCTGCCACATCTTCTGGCCTTCGGCTTCGCCGCGGCGCTGCGCGGGGCCCCGCCGGGGGCGCTGGAGCTGGCGGGGCCCGGCTTCCGCGACTTCACCCGGATCGCACAGGCCGATCCGGAGCTGTGGGCCGACATCCTGGTGAGCAACGCCAAGGCCGTGTCGGCGCCGCTACAGGCCATCTGCCGCAGTCTGGAGCAGGCCCTGCGCCTGCTCGAGGCGGGCGATTCCGAGGAGCTCCGCCGCCTGGTGGCGGCGGGTCGCTCCCAGCTTCCAGGGGCCGAGGGGCCCCGCGTCGAGCAGGGCGTTCCTGCCTCGGCGACTCACCCCAACCCCCGCTCCGGCGCGCGCCCGAGCGGGGCCCGGAGTCCATCGAAAGCCCAATGAACGAAGGAACATCCACCGCGAGCAGCGAGAGCTTCGCCGATCTCTTCGATCGGCACTCCCCCACCGTCAAGGAAGGGGAGGTCACCCAGGGAACCGTCCTCTCGGTCGACGAGGACTACGTCCAGATCGACGTGGGCTTCAAGTCCGAGGGGCTGGTCCCCGCCTGGGAGTTCATGGACGACGACGGGACCGTGCTGGTCTCGGCGGGCGACCGCGTCGACGTCCTGGTCGAAGAGGCCGAGGACGTGAATGGCCGCATCGTCCTCTCCAAGGAGAAGGCCGATCGGCTCAAGGTCTGGGACGAGATCAGCCGCGCCTACAAGGCCGACGAGCCCGTCGAGGGCACGATCGTGGCCCGCGTGAAGGGCGGGCTGGCCGTCGACATCGGCGTCAAGGCCTTCCTGCCGGGCTCGCAGGTCGACCTGCGACCGGTGCGCAACCTCGAATCGGTCGTCGGCCAGAAGCTGCAGTTCAAGATCATCAAGTTCAACAAGCGCCGGGCCAACATCGTGCTCTCGCGCCGCGCCCTGCTGGAGACCGAGCGCAAGCGCCTGCGCGAGTCGACCCTCGAGACCCTGGCCCCCGGCCAGATCGTCGACGGCGTGATCAAGAACCTCACGGACTACGGCGCCTTCATCGACCTCGGCGGCATCGACGGGCTGCTGCACGTGACGGACATGTCCTGGGGGCGTGTGAACCACCCGAGCGAGCTCTTCGGCGTCGGGGACGAGATCAAGGTCAAGGTCCTGAAGTTCGACGCCGAGAGCGAGCGGGTCTCGCTGGGCCTGAAGCAGATCCAGCCCGACCCCTGGGTCGACGCCTCCATGCGCTACCCGATCGGGAAGCGGGTTCGCGGCAAGGTCGTCTCCCTGGCCGAGTACGGCGCCTTCATCGAGCTGGAGCCCGGTATCGAGGGGCTGGTGCACGTCTCCGAGATGTCGTGGACCAAGCGCGTGAAGCACCCCTCCAAGATGGTGAGCGCCGGGGAAGAGGTCGAGGCGGTCGTGCTGGACGTGGACGAGCGGGACCGCAAGATCTCGCTCGGCATCAAGCAGATCGAGCCGAACCCGTGGAGCGTGATCGAGGAGAAGTACCCGGTCCACACCAAGGTGAAGGGGGCCGTCCGCAACATCACGAACTTCGGAATCTTCGTCGGCCTCGAGGAGGGCATCGACGGCCTGGTGCACGTCTCGGACATCTCGTGGACGGAGCAGATCAAGCACCCGAGCGAGAAGTTCAAGAAGGGCGACGAGGTCGAGGCGGTCGTGCTCAAGATCGACAAGGAGAACGAGAAGTTCTCCCTGGGCATCAAGCAGCTGCAGGCCAACCCCTGGAACGAGATCCTCGCGCGCTACCCGATCGGCAGCGAGGTCACGGGCGAGGTCACGAACGTGGCCGACTTCGGGGCCTTCGTGAAGCTCGAGGAGGGTATCGAGGGCCTGATCTACACCTCGGACCTCGCCAGCGAGCGGGTCGAGAAGCCCGGCGACGTGGTCCAGAGCGGCCAGCAGGTGACCGCCGTGGTCACGCGGGTGGATCCCTCCGAGCAGAAGATCTCGCTCTCGATCCGCGCTCTCAGCGACCGTGAGCAGCGCGAGCAGCTGAAGAAGCTCGCGCAGCAGAGCGGCAGCCAGACGACCACGCTGGGCGACCTGATGAAGGAGAAGCTCGCTGGCCGGAGCGAGGGGGAGGGGGAGTAGGGGATGACCAAGAGCGGCCTCATCGAGGCGGTGGCGGAGCGAACGCCGCACATCTCGAAGAAGGACACGGAGATCGTCGTCAACACGATCTTCGACTCCATGACCAAGGCTCTGAGAAGCGGGGAGCGGATCGAGATCCGGGGCTTCGGAAGCTTCCAGGTCAAGGTCCGCGAGGCCCGGGAAGGCCGGAATCCCAAGACGGGCGAGCCGGTTCACATCGCCGCGAAGCGCACGCCCTTCTTCAAGGTCGGCAAGGAGCTGAAGGAGATGGTCGACAGCGCCGGGCCGCTGAGCGTCTCGGATCTCGACGACGCGGCCGACGACGAGGAATAGGGCTCGGTGCTGCTGCGCTGGATCAAGCGGATCGCGGGGCTCGCCCTCTTCGTGGGGGCGGTCTACGTCTCGCTGCAGTTCCGCGACCAGAACGCCGAGATCGTCGCCATCGACTACGTCGCGGGCCGTGTGGAGGCCGTGCCGCTCTACCTGGCCCTGCTGGGCGCCTTCGGGCTGGGCGCGGGCCTGACGGGCCTGCTGGCGAGCTGGCGGCTGCTGCGCCTGCAGCTCGTGACCTGGCGCTATCGCCGGACGGCGCGCGGCCTGGAGGCGGAGATCCACCAGCTGCGCAGCCTGCCGCTGGCCGACTCGGAGGGCCCCGGAACGGCCGGGGCCCTGGCGGCGAGCGGCTCGGAGCCGCTCGAGCGGGGCGCCTAGGCGGGGTGGGCACTCTCGCGCGGGCGTTCGGGGGGAGCGCGCGCGAGCCGCGGCGCCAGGAGGCCGCGCTGAGCGCGGCGCTGCTGGCGGCTCTGGATCGCGACTACGAGCGCGCCGAGCAGCTGCTGCGGCTGGCGCTGCGCCAGGATCCGCAGGCCGTCGATCCCTATCGCGCCCTGGCGCGGCTCCACCGCACGCGCGGCGACTTCGGTCGGGCCATCCGGCTGAACCAGGCCCTGCTGCTGCGCCGCGACCTCGGGCCCACCGAGCGCACCGAGGCGCTGGCCGATCTGGGCGGCGACTTCCGGCGCGGCGGGTTTCTGCGGCGGGCCATCGCCGCCTACGAGGAGGTGCTGAGCCGCGCGCCGCGGCACCGCGGAGCGCTGGGGGGCCTGGCCAGCCTGCTCGCCCAGGTGCGGAGCTACCCCGGCGCCCTGCGCTGCCGGGCACGCCTGGCCCGGCTCGAGCGGCGCGACGGCTCGCGCGAGATCGCGGATCTCTACGTCGAGATGGCGGAGACCGCCCATGCCGAGGGCCGCAGCGACGAGGCGCGGCGGGCGCTGAGGAAGGCCCTGCGCCGGCGCCGCGACACGCCGCGGGCCTGGATCCTGCTCGGCGAGCTGGAGGCCGAGCGGGGGCGCATGCAGCGGGCCCTGGCCGCCTGGATGCGGGTGCCCGAGCTCGACCGCCGCGGCGGTCCGCGCGTCTACGCCCGGATCGAGGCCGGCTACGCCTCCCTGGGCCGGACCGGAGACTACGAGGCCTACCTGCGCGCGCTGCTCGAGACCCGACCCGAGGATCGCGGCGCCCGCCTGGCCCTGGCGCGCAGCCTCGCGGCGCGCGGCGAGACGGGCGCGGCGGAGCAGGAGCTGCGGCTGCTGCTGCAGGCCGATGGCGACGACCTGGAGGCGCGCAGCGCGCTGCTGCGCATGCGCCTGCTCGAGGAGCGCGATCCGCGGGAGGCCGCCCGCGAGCTGCTCGACACCCTCGAGCGACGCGGCCTGCTGCGGGTCCAGGAGGCGCTGCCGTGAGCCGCAAGGCGCTCGAGACGCCCATGATGCGGCAGTTCCTGGGGATCAAGGCCCAGCACCCCGACGCCATCGTCTTCTACCGCATGGGGGACTTCTACGAGATGTTCCTGCGCGACGCCGAGGTCGCGGCGCCGCTGCTCGACATCGCGCTGACGACCCGCGACAAGGGCAAGGAGGACGCCGTGCCGATGTGCGGGGTGCCCGTCCACGCCGCCGATCAGCACGTCAAGCGCCTGGCGGAGCTCGGCTATCGGGTCGCGATCTGCGAGCAGGTCGAGAGCCCTGCCGCGGCGGGCCGGCTGGTGAAGCGCGAGGTGGTCGAGGTCGTGACGCCGGGCCTGGTCGGCGACCCCGCGGGCCTCGACGCGGGGCGCGAGTGCTCCGTCGCAGCGCTCTGGCCCGGCCCCGCCTACGGCCTCGCGGCGCTGGACGCCTCCACCGGGGACCTCCGGGCCACGCAGGTCGAGTCGCAGGACGGCTCGCTGCCGCCCGCGCTGCTCGAGGAGCTGCGCCGCATCGAGCCGCGCGAGCTGCTGCTGCCCGAGGGCCTCGACCCGGCGGCCCTGGAGGGCGAGCTCCGGCTCGCAGCCCGGACCCGGGTCCCGGCCGAGGCCTTCGAGCCCGGCTCCGCGCCGGTGGCGCCCGACGGTCTCGAGCGCTCGAGACCCGATGCCGGAGATCGGGCCGCGGCCGCCTTGCTCGGCTACCTGGCCGACCACCAGCCCTTCGCGCTCGCCCAGCTGGCCCGGCTGCGCCGCTACCAGCTGGCCGACACCATGGTGCTCGACGCCACGACGCGAGATCACCTGGAGCTGTTCCGCAACAGCGAGGACGGAGGTCGCGCGCGCACGCTGCTGGAGCGGATCGATCTCTCGCGCACGCCACTCGGCGCCCGCCGGCTGGCCCGCTGGCTCGCGTACCCGCTGCTCGACCCCGCCGCGATCGCAGCGCGGCAGGCGGCGGTGGCCTGGCTGGTCGAGCACGACCGGCCGCGGGCCCGGCTGCGCGAGGCGCTGGCCGGGGTGCGCGACCTCGAACGACTGGTGGCAAAGGCGGCCCGGCCCAGCGCGAGCCCCCGCGACCTGGGCCAGCTGCGCAGCTCCCTGGAGGCCCTGCCCGCCGTGGTCGGGGCCCTGGCCGAGCCCGACGGGGAGCTGTGGACGGGGGCCGAGCGGCCCGCGTCGCTGCCGCAGCCCACCGCCCTGCCCGAGGTCGCGCAGGCGCTGCGGCAGGCCCTGGTCGACGAGCCCCCCGTGGTGGCGCGGGGATCGCGGGGCGCCGGCGAGACCGGCTACCTGCGCGAGGGCTTCCACGCCGAGCTGGATGGGCTGCGCGAGGCCGTTCACAAGGGCCGCGAGTGGATCGCCGGTCTGGAGGCCCGGGAGCGCGAGCGGACCGGCGTCCCGGGCCTTCGCATCCGCCACCATCCGGTGCACGGCTACGCCATCGAGCTGAGCAAGGCCAATCTGCATCGGGCCCCCGAGGACTACGAGCGCAAGCAGACGCTGGCCAACGCCGAGCGCTTCACGACGCCGGAGCTCCGCGAGGTCCAGGGCCGGGTGTCCGGCGCCCAGGAGCGCGCGGCCGCGCTTGAGCGCGAGCTCTTCGAGACGCTGCGCCGCTCCATCCTCGAGCACGCCGCGGCCATGGGTGAGGCGGCCGATCGCGTGGCAGAGCTGGACGCCCTGGCGGCGCTGGCGGAGGTCGCGCGGCGCGACGGCTGGGCCCGGCCGGCGATCGACGCCTCGACGCGTCTCGAGATCCGCGGCGGACGCCACCCGGTGGTCGAGCCGCTGTTGGTGGCCGGCGGCGCGGAGGAATTCGTGCCCAACGACGCCATCCTCGACTCGGAGGGGCCGCAGATCCTGATCCTCACCGGACCGAACATGTCCGGCAAGAGCACCTACCTGCGCCAGGTGGCCCTGATCGCCCTGCTCGCCCAGATCGGGAGCTTCGTGCCCGCCGAGAGTGCGCGCATCGGGGTCGTCGACCGCGTCTTCACGCGCGTCGGCGCCAGCGATCGCCTGGCCCGCGGCGAATCGACCTTCATGGTCGAGATGCGCGAGGCGGCCGAGCTCCTGGCCCAGGCCTCGCGGCGCG
>CAZYOL010000125.1:0-13019 GCA_964649065.1 uncultured Spirochaetales bacterium | reverse complement strand
GGCGGGCACTCTTCGGAGTGCCCGCCCTTTTTATGTGTGGAGTGGCCCCGGGCGGCCCATGCCCCGGCCGGGGTCCGCTGTTAGGATTCGGCCCGCCGGCGGCCCGGAGGTCCGCCACAAGATGCTGCGCAGGCTCCTCGACTCTCCCTGGACCTACTTCGTCGGAGCCGGGCTCCTCGTCGTCGTGGCGCTCGCCAGCCAGTTCGAGGTGAGGATGCCCTCGCGCGGGCAGGACGATCCCTCGGCCATTTCGACCCTCCGCGAACGCGACGACCTGAACGTCGCCTTCTTCCTGATCGACACCCTGCGGGCCGACCGGCTGGGGAGCTACGGCTATCCGCGGCCGACCAGTCCGCGTCTCGACGAGCTGGCCCGCACGGGCGTCGTCTTCGAGCGGGTCGTGGCGCAGTCGAGCTGGACGAAGACCTCGATGGCCTCGCTGTGGACGGCCACCAACCCGGCCCGCCACGGCGTGCTGCGCTTCAACCACGCGCTGCCGACGGAGGCCGTGCTGCCCGCCGAGCAGCTGGCCGAGGCGGGCTTCCAGACGGCGGGGATCTGGCGCAACGGCTGGGTCTCGCCCAACTTCGGCTTCGGTCAGGGCTTCGAATCCTACATCCGACCGAAGCCCGGTCGCGAGCGCGTGCAGATGCAGCGCAACAGTCCCACGGCCCCCAAGCTCGTCGGCACCGACGAAGACATCGCCGACTCCGCCATCGAGTTCCTGGAGAACTTCGGCGACCGGCGCTTCTTCCTCTACATGCACTTCATGGACGTGCACCAGTACGTCTTCGACTCCGAGTCCGCGGTCTTCGGCACGAGCTACTCGGACGCCTACGATCAGTCGATCCTGTGGACCGACCGCGTGATCGCCCACATCGTGCAGCGCATGGACGAGCTCGGCGTGCTGGAGCGGACGCTCCTGGTCTTCGCCTCCGACCACGGCGAGGCCTTCCGCGAGCACGGGGGGGAGGGCCACGCCCAGAACCTCTACCGCGAGGTCGTCCACGTTCCGCTGATCTTCGTGCTGCCCTTCCGGCTGGAGCCGGGCATCCGGGTGCCGCAGACCGTCTCCAACGTGGACGTCTGGCCGACGATCTTCGACCTGCTCGGCATGGAGCCGCTGCCCGGAGCCGACGGCCGCTCGTTGGTTCCGCTGATGGAGGCGGCTTCGGGCGGGGGCTCGGGGCCGCCCGTCTTCTCGCAGCTCGACCGGCGCTGGGGGCGCCCCGGGGAGGAGCCCGCGCCCATGGTGGCGGTCACCCGCGACAACCTGAGGCTGCTGCTCCCGGTCGATCGCCCGGAGGCCGCGGAGCTCTACGACCACGCCAGCGATCCGGCCGAGAGCCAGAACCTGGCCGAGGTGCGGCCCGAAGAGGCGAAGCAGCTGCGCGAGCTGGCAGACGCTCATCTCGCCGGGGCCGAGAGTCCCTGGCAGGCGGCCCCCAAAGAGGTCGAGCTGGACCGCATGCGGCTCGAGCAGCTTCGCGCCCTGGGCTACGTGATCGGGGGCAACGCGCCGCCGGAGCCCTGAGCGAGCCACGGATCAGCGCCGGTAGACCGTCTCCAGCGCCTGGTGCCGGCGGTGGCGCACGAGGGCCAGCTCGATCAGCCGGTCGAGCAGGGCGGGGTAGGGCAGGCCGCTGGCCTCCCACAGCCGCGGATACATCGAGCCGTCGGTGAAGCCGGGCAGGCTGTTGACCTCGTTCACGTAGATCGTGCCGCTGCCCCGATCGAGCAGGAAGTCCACGCGGCCCAGGCCGGCGCCCTCGAGCAGCTCCACGGCGCGCAGGGCCAGCGTCCGGAGCGTCTCCGCCTGGCCCGCGTCCAGAGGCGCCGGGACCCGCAGCTCGGTGTCCTCGTCGACGTACTTGGCCTCGTAGTCGTAGAAGCCGCGACGCGTGCGGATCTCGCCCGGCACCGAGGCCTCGAAGGGCCCGTTGCCCAGCACGGCCACCTCGATCTCGCGCGCGTCCACGGCCGGCTCCACCAGCAGCTTGCGGTCGTAGCGCGCCGCCTCGCGCAGCGCGGCCACCAGCTCGCTCGCCCGATCCACGCGACTCGTGCCCACCGACGAGCCTCCGTTCGAGGGCTTCACGAAGAGCGGGAGGTCCAGCTCGCCCAGGACCCGCTGCGCGGCCTCCCCGGCGTCTCGCTCGACCTCCTCCCCCCGCAGCAGCAGCCAGTCGACGACGGGCAGGCCCCCGGCGCGCAGCAGGCGCTTGGAAAGCTCCTTGTCCATCTGGACCGAGGATCCCAGGACGCCCGCGCCCACGTAGGGCAGCTCGGCCAGCTCCAGCAGGCCCTGCAGTGAGCCGTCCTCGCCTCCGTGGCCGTGCACGATCGGAAAGATCACGTCGAGCCGACCGAGGGCGTGGGGGGCTCCGCGCTGCGTCGACCAGAGCTGCCGCTGCCCCGGGACCGCCGGCAGCGTCACCTCGTCCCCCCGAACCACGGCCTCGGCCGGCAGCGGCGGGGCGCCGAGGTACCAGCGGCCCGCCCGGTCCACGCCCAGCAGCACGACGTCGTAGCGGCTCGGATCGAGCGCCTTGAGAATCGAGGTGGCCGAGGCCAGCGAGACCTCGTGCTCGACCGAGCGGCCCCCGAAGAGCAGCCCCACGCGCAGCTTTGCCATCACCCCTCCCCCTCGGCCCCGAGCATAGTGCACGGACCGGGGCTGCTTGACCCCTTCCCGAGCGCTCCCGTACCCTCGCTGCGTGGCCACCCCCGTCTCCTCCCTGCGCGACAAGCAGGCCCGCCTCGACGGGATCCTGCGCGAGGCCGGGCGGGTGATCGTGGCCTTCTCGGGCGGCGTCGACTCGAGCTTCCTGGCACTGGCCGCGCACCGCGCGCTGGGGGCCGAGGCCCTGGCCGTGACGGCCGTCTCGCCCTCGTACCCGGCCAGCCACCGCGCCATGGCCGAGCGCGTGGTGGCCGAGTACGGCCTCGCCCATCGCTTCGTCGAGACGCTGGAGCTCCGGAGCGCCGACTACCGCGCCAACCGACCGGACCGTTGCTACCACTGCAAGACCGAGCTCTTCGAGGTGCTCGGGCGCCTGCGCGAGCAGCTGGGCTTCGCGGCGGTCGCCTACGGGGTCAATACCGACGACACCGGGGACTTCCGGCCCGGGCATCGGGCGGCGGCCGAGCGCGGCGTGCTCTCGCCCTTCCTCGACGCCGGGCTCTCGAAGGCGGAGATCCGCGCCCTCTCGCGCGAGTCCGGGCTGCCGACGGCGGACCTGCCCGCCTCGGCCTGCCTGTCCTCGCGGCTTCCCTACGGCACCGAGGTCACGCCCGAGCGGCTCCGGCAGGTCGAGGAGGGCGAGGAGCGGCTGCGAGCCCTGGGCTTCCGTCAGGTGAGACTGCGCCACCACGGTCCCCTCGCCCGGATCGAGATCGAGCCCTCGGAGCTGGCCGGGGCCCTGGATCCGGAGATGGCGCGGCGCATTGCGGCGGCGGTCAAGCCGCTCGGCTTTCGCTGGGTCTCTCTCGACCTGGAGGGCTACCGCAGCGGCTCGCTGAACGAGGTGCTGCCGCTCGCGGGCAACCGGCCCTGAGCGATCGGCTTCGGGTCGTCGACTGCGCGGGGGCGCCGCGCGACCTGGGCCGAGACCAGGGCGCGGCGCTGCGCGGCGAGATTGCCGCGGAGTGGGCCGGCAGCTCGCCGGTGGCCCGCCTGCGCCACCGCATCCGGAGGAGTCGCCGCCGCAGCGCTCGGGTGGAGCGCGATCTGCGGCGCCACCTGCCGCGGCATGCCGAGTGCCTCGACGGGCTCTCGCGGGCCGCGGCGGTGCCCCGCGCCTGGCTCGTGGAGCGCCTCGAGCCCGAGCCGGCCCTCGCTTCGGAGCTCGGGGAGGACCTGGGCCTGGCGCTGAGTGGCGAGCGGACCGAGGGCGCGGCGCTGCTGCTGCGAGGCCTCCCGACGCCCTGCTTCGTGCGCCGCGCCCGCCCGGCGGGCGGCATCGACTGTCTGGAGATCGCCTTGCCCTGGTGGCCCGGGGCGCTGGCGGCGCTGAGCGCCGCCGGCCTGGCGGGCGTGCTGTGCCGCCGGAGTCCGGCCGCAGCCGACGAGACCTGCGCGGCGCCCGCCGGTCTGCTGCTCCAGGACGCCCTGCACCGCAGCGGCTCGCTGTCGGCCGCCGTCGAGTGGTGCCTGAGACGGCCCGCCGGCGGCGCGGCCACTCTGGTGCTGGGCGACGCCGAGGGAGCCGCCGTGGCCATCGAGTACGAGGGCGGGCGACGTCGCCTCTTGGCTCCGACGACCGGCCTCGCCTTCGCGGCCGCGCCGCCCGAGCTGGCGATCGAGCTCGCCAAGTCCGCGCGACCGCGGACCGCTGCGGCGCTGCTGCAGGCCGCGGGCCGGCCGGTCGCCGTGCTCTCGCCCGGCGCCCGGCGCCTGCACTGCGCGCCGGAGGGCGGGCCGCCGCAGGCCTTCGAGCTCTAGACCCCGAGCTCCCGGCTCGCGTTGCGACTCTCGATCAGGCGCACCGCCTGCTCCGGATCCGCGGTGAGCTGCGTGTAGTCGCGCACCTCCGGAGCGTCGAGGTCGGCCTGGATGCCCCGATCGATCTGGGCGAGCAGCGGATCGAAGAAGCCCCCGACGTTCAGCAGCACCACCGGGCGACGATGGAGGTTCAGCTTGCGGAAGGAGAGGATCTCGGTGAGCTCCTCCAGGGTTCCCAGGCCTCCGGGCAGGCCGATGAAGCCCTGGGCGCGCTCGTCGAGACCCGCCTTGCGGGAGCGCATGTCCTCCACGCTGTAGAGGGCGTCGAGGCCCAGGTGGTGCACGTCCTTCTCGATGAACTCGCGCAGGATGACGCCGCGCACCACGCCGCCGGCAGCCAGCGCGGCGTCGGCCAGCGCACCCATCAGGCCCGTGCGGCCTCCGCCGTAGATCAGCACGTGGCCGCGCTTCGCGATCTCGGCACCGAGGGCGCGGGCCGGCTCCGTCAAGCGGCTCGCCGCCCGGCGGCTCGATCCGCAGAAGACCGCGATGTTCACGCGGGTGACTTGCCGCCCCCGCGGCGTCGCCCGCTCCGCCGCCGCCGCCGCGGCCGTCCCGCGTCCGCGTCGGGCTCGCCCCGGGAGGGCCCGGCCGGGGCCGGCGCCACCGCCTCGCCCAGCTCGACGCGCGTCTCGGGCCTGTGCTCCCGCAGGTAGGCCGCGCAGACCGCGGCCAGGTCGCGCCGGCCCTCCGGCGTCTCGGCCACGGCCTCCACGACCGGCAGGAAGCGCTGCACCATCTCGTCTCGCTCGCGCGCGGGCAGTGCCCGCAGCTCCTGCTCGATCTTCACCATCAGCCGATCCCGCAGGCGCTCGCGCAGCGCGGCGTCGGTGGGCACCGGTCGCTCGCGGATCACGATCTTCTGGACGGTCTGGATCTGCTTGAAGTTCCCGATGTCGAGGCCCGAGACCAGCGAGATGGCCACGCCGGCCTTGCCGGCGCGCCCCGTGCGGCCGGTGCGGTGCACGTAGACCTCGGTGGACTGGGGCGCGGCGTAGCTGATTACGTGGGAGAGATCGCTGATGTCGATGCCGCGGGCCGCGACGTCGGTGGCCACCAGGTAACGCAGCTCCCCGGCCTTGATGCGCTGCATGGCCCGCTCGCGGGCCGCCTGGGCGAGGTCTCCGGAGATCTGGTCCGCGTTGAAGCCGCGGCGCTGCAGGAAGCTGGTGACGTAGCGAACGTCGTCCTTGGTGTTGCAGAAGATGATCGCGCTCTCCGGCTCCTCGTACTCCAGGATGCGGGCGAGGTTCGCATCCTTCTCCTGGGCCGTGGTGAGAACGAACCAGTGCTCGATCTCCTGCGGGGCCACGCTCTCCTCGGAGAGCGTCACGAAGCGCGGCTCCTGCAGGAAGACGCGAGAGAGCGAGCGCACCCGCTCGGGGATGGTGGCCGAGAAGAGGCAGGACTGGCGATCGCTCGGCAGGTAGCCGTGGATCTCGCGCATGTCGGGCCAGAAACCCAGGGAGAGCAGCTCGTCGGCCTCGTCGAGCACCAGGGTGCGCACCCGATCGAAGCGCAGACGACCGGACTTCAGGTGGTCGAGCATGCGCCCCGGCGTGCCGACCACCACCTGGGCCCCGGCCTCGATTCCCTCGAGCTGCTGCTGGTAGCCGACTCCGCCGTAGATGGGCAGGGCGCGCACGCCGCGGTGCCGGCCCAGGATCTCCAGCTCCTTGCAGACCTGATTGGCCAGCTCCCGCGTCGGCGCCATCACCAGGCCCTGCACCGCCTTCAAGCTGGCATCGATCTCACAGCAGAGGGGGATCCCGAAGGCCCCCGTCTTGCCGCTCCCGGTATGCGCCTGGACGATCAGGTCGCCCCCGTCGCGCATCACCTCGATCACCCGCGCCTGCACGGGCGTCGGCTGCGTCCAGCCGAGGTCGCGGATGCCCGCCTGCACGTCCTCGGGGAGCGAGGCGAAGTCGTCGGAGAGCGGGGTGGCTGCCAGATCGGACATCGGCCTGAGCGAGGCTAGCGGCTCGGCCCCGTCGACGCCTCCCCGCGTGCTACCTTGCCGCGCCATGTCCCGCATCCGGCAGGCCGATGTCGAGCACGTGGCCCGGCTCGCCCGGCTCGCCCTCCGCGAGGAGGAGCTTCGCGACCTGGCCTCGGACCTCGACCAGATCCTCGATTACGCCGAGCTGCTCCAGGAGCTCGACACGAGGTCGGCGGCTCCCATGTCCCACGCCCTCTCGCTGCCGACACCGATGCGTGAAGATCGTCCGGTGGCGCCCCTGGATCCGGAGCTGGCGGTCGCCAACGCGCCGGACAGCCGGGCCGGCGCCTTCCTGGTGCCGCGCGTGATCGAGGGCGAAGAGGAAGGCTAGTCGGGACCCCGATGGCCGCGGCCCTCGACCGCTACGAGATCGTCATCGGCCTCGAGGTGCACACGCACCTGCGGACCGAGTCGAAGCTCTTCAGCCCGGCGCCGGTGACCTACGGACTGGAGCCCAATCACGCCGTGCATCCGGTCTGCCTGGCGCTGCCCGGGGCGCTTCCGGTCCTGAACCGGCGCGCCGTCGAGCTGGCGATTCGCGCCGGGCTGGCGGCGCACTGCACGGTGCACGAGCGCTCGGTCTTCGCCCGCAAGAACTACTTCTATCCGGATCTGCCCAAGGGCTACCAGATCTCCCAGTTCGAGGAGCCCATCGCGACCGGGGGCTGGATCGAGATCCCGGTGCCCGACGGCGTGAAACGCGTGGGCCTGACGCGCATCCACATGGAAGAGGATGCGGGCAAGTCGATCCACGACGAGGCGGTGGCCGGGCCGGGGGCGACTGCGGTGGACCTGAACCGCTGCGGCGTGCCGCTGCTCGAGATCGTCTCCGAGCCCGAGCTGCGCTCCGCCGGGGAGGCGGCCGCCTACCTGCGCGCCCTGCGCCAGCTGCTCCGCTACATCGAGGTCAGCGACGCCGACATGGAGCGGGGCCACTTCCGCTGCGACGTGAACATCTCCCTGCGCCCTCGGGGCGAGGAGCGACTCGGCACCCGCACCGAGCTGAAGAACATGAACTCCTTTCGCTTCGTCGAGGAGGCGATCGCGGCCGAGAGCCGGCGCCAGGCGGAGCTCCTGGAGGCGGGGGGCGAGGTCCAGCAGGCGACGCTGGCCTACGACCCGGCGACCGGCGGGATCCAGGTGCTGCGGGTCAAGGAGAACGCCGACGACTACCGCTACTTCCCCGATCCGGACCTGGTGCCCCTGACGCTGGAGCCGGCGCAGATCCAGGAGATTCGCGCCTCGCTGCCGGAGCTGGCCGACGAGCGCCGGCGTCGCTACGAGCGCGAGCTGTCCCTCGCGCCCGGCGACGCCGCCTCGCTGACCGAGAGCCGTGCGCTCGCGGAGCTCTTCGAGGCGGCGGCGGCCGCGCACGGCGATGCGCGGGCCGTGGCCAACTGGATCCTGCGCGACGTCCTGCGCGCCCTGGCGGAGCGCGAGCTGGAGCTCGAGGACTCCGCGCTGAGTCCCGAGGCCCTGGCCGCCCTGCTGCGACTGGTCGACGACGGGGTGACCACCGTCAAGAGCGCGCGCGAGCTGCTCCCCGAGCTGGTCGAGCGGGGCGGCGATCCCGCGGCCCTGGTCCGGGAGCGGGGGCTCGAGGCGCTCTCGGACGCGGGCGCCCTGGAGGCCGCGGTGGACGAGGTGCTGTCCGCGCACGCCGCCGATGCCGAGCGCTTCCGGGCCGGGGAGAAGAAGGTGCTGAACTTCCTGATGGGGAAGGTGATGGGCCGCACCCAGGGCAAGGCGGATCCCGCTGCCGTGCGGGCGCTGCTCGCCCGGCGGCTCGGAGGCTAGCCCGTGCGCTGGGCGCTTCGGATCGTCGGGGCCCTGGCCCTGATCGTGCTCCTGGCCTTCGCGGCGCTCGCCCTGCTGCTGCCGCGCCTGGTCGAGAGCGAGGCCGTGCGGGCGCGGCTGCAGAGTGCGGCCGAGGCGGCCCTGGGCCGCGAGGTGCGCTGGGGCGAGCTGGAGCTCGGCCTGCTGCCGCCCTCGCTGCTCCTGATGGAGCCCGTGGTGGCGGGCGCTGCGGCCGGAGATCCGCCCTTCCTCGAGGCCGAGCGGGTGGCTCTGCGGGTGGCGCTGCTGCCCCTCCTGGCCCGCGCGGTGGTGGTCGACTCCCTGGTCGTCGAGGGGGCCACGCTGCGCCTGGCCCGCGGTCCCCAGGGCCTGGAGCTGCCGGGCCCTGCAGGCGGGGGGGAGCCCGCCCCGCCGGCCGACTCGGAGCCCCAGGCCGGTGCAGGGGTGGATCTCGCCGTGCGTCGCGCCTCGCTGCGCGGGGCCACGGTGGTGCTCGAGGATCGCGCCGTCTCGCCGGCGGTCGTCTGGGAGCTTCGCGAGGTTCGCGCCGACCTGCGCGGCTCGTCGCTCGCCGAGCCGCTCGACTTCGACGCCTCCGCCGAGCTGGCCAGCGGAGGCGCGTTCTCGGCCGAGGGGCAGGCGGGTCTCGACGGTCGCGTCGAGGCCCGGGCGCGCCTCGACGCGCTGGCCCTCGCGCCGCTGCGTCCCTATCTCGGCCCGGAGCTCTCCGCCGGCGGTCGGATCTCCGGGTCGGCGGTGATCTCCGGTCCGGCCGCGGCGCCCGAGTCCCTGGACCTGGAGCTCGCCTGGGCCGGGGCCGAGCTGCAGAGCGGCGATCTGCGGCTGGGCGGCGAGCTCTCCCTGGCCGCGCAGCTCTCCGGCGCGCTCGCGGATCCGGCCGGCCGCTTCTCGCTGGACGCGACCCGCGCCGAGATCCGCCAGGCCGAGTCCTTCGTCAAGCCCGAGGGCGTGCCGGCGCGGGTCTCGGGCCGGCTGGCCGAGGCCCCCGGCAGCGCGCTGCGCATCGAGGACCTGCGCCTGGAGCTGCGGAATCTGGTCGGCAGCGGCAGCCTCTCGCTCGCCGAGCGCAGCCGGCTGCAGATGCACTTCGAGCCCTTCGAGCTGAAGGGCTGGGGCGAGCTGCTGCCGGCCCTCGCTCCCTACCAGCCCGAGGGCCCCCTCGACCTCGGCGAGATCGACGTCCGGACCGCACCACTCGCCCTGCGGGCCGACGTCGACCTCGGCGGAGTCCGCGCCCGCTACCCCGAGGCCGGGCCCGTGCAGCTGCGCGGCGGCCTGGTGGCCTCCGGGGACACGCTGAAGAGCCGCGACCTGGCGCTCGTGGCGGCCGAGCAGACCGTCCATCTCGACGTCACCGTGAGCGAGCTGGGCGGAGTGCCGAGCTACCAGCTCGCCACCCGCACCGAGCAGGCCGACACCAATCGCCTGGTCTCGAGCTTCACGGCGCAGCGCGACACCTTCTTCGGCCTGCTCGACCTCGATGGCGATCTCCGGGGCCGTGTCGATGCGGACCCCCTGCGGGCGCTGCGCGGCCAGACGCGGCTCGACATTCGCGACGGTCGCATCGCCGGTCTCTCGCTGCTGCAGTCGATCTTCGCGGGCATGTCGAAGGAGATCCAGGCGGCCGGCGTGCTCGGAGCGGTCGCCCTGGACCTGGCGGGGCTCCGCTCCCCCGAGCTGCAGCGCTTCTACGCCGAGGACATCGAGGAGCTGGCCGGGACCTTCCGCTTCCGGGACGGAGTGGCCTCCACCGACGACCTGCGCATCCGCTACGCGGACTACGGGCTGCAGCTCGACGGCACGTTCGGGATGCAGGACGGCACCTACGATCTGGGCAGCGAGCTCACCCTGGGGCCCCAGCTGGCCGCCGCCCTGGCCCGCTCGATCGGCGGCGGGGTGGAGCCCGACGGTCGCATCGTGTTGCCCGCGCGCCTGGCGGGCTCCCTGGCACAGCCCTTCCAGCAGGGGCGCAACCCTCGCGTGACGGTCGAGCGCGCGGCGGCGGTGGCCTTCGCGCGCACCTTTGCCTCGGGCCGCTACCGCCCCGAAGCGGAGCGGGCCATCGACGAGAAGCTGGGCACGGGCGCCGGCAAGCAGATCCTGGATGCCTTCGAGGGCATCCTCGGCGGCCGGCCTCCGGCGCCCGGCTCGCCCCCTCCTCCCACGTCGCCCCGGCAGCCCTAAGCCGATCGGCGCGACGCGCCGATAGGCGCGGCGGGAGGGCGTCCATGCCTCGTACGGTCTTGTGCGTAGACAACGACCGAGACCTGGTCCACATCGTCTCCAAGGCCCTCGAGACGGAGGGCTATCGCGTCCAGACCGCCTACGACGGCGACGCCGCCGTGCGGATGGTTCGCGAGGAGCCTCCGGACCTGGTGCTGCTGGACCTCATCCTGCCCAAGCGCGATGGCTTCGCCGTGCTGGAGGCGATCCGCAGCGAGGAGGGCGGCCCGGGGGCGACCCCGGTGCTGCTGCTCACCGGCTGTACGCCCGGTCCCGAATACCGGCGTCGCGCCCACGAGCTGGGTGCCGCGGCCCTGCTCTCGAAGCCGATTCCGCTCGACGATCTGCTGCAGCAGGTGGCCGAGCACGCGGTCAAGGACGGCGCCGCGGCCCAGGCCTCCCGCAGCGGACCGCCGCTCTCCGGCTCGCTCGGGAGCCTGCCGCTCCCCGCCCTGCTGCACCACCTGCGCGGCCTGCGCGCGACGGGCGTGCTGCACCTGGTGAACGGCAAGCGGCGCAAGTGGCTCGAGGTGCGCGACGGCTATCCGGTGGCGGTGCGCTCGAACCTGGTGAGCGAGTGCCTCGGCAACTTCCTGGTGCGCACGGGCCGCATCGAGCGCTCGGCCCTGGAAGAATCGCGCCGCCGCATGATCGCCGGGAAGCTCCAGGGCGAGATCCTGGTCGCCATGGAGGTGCTGCGCGAGGAGGAGATTCCCGGCGTGCTCCGGGAGCAGGCCGAGGAGAAGCTCTTCGAGATCTTCTCCTGGCGCTCGGGCAGCTTTCGCTTCGACATCGGCGGGCGGCTCCAGGGAGGGAGCGAGCTGCCCCTCGGGACCAGCCCGGCGAACCTGATCCTGCGCGGCGTGCGGGATCGGCTGCCCCTCCAGCAGGTCGACCGCTACCTGCGCGCCAACGGCGACGCCTACGCCTCCCGCTCCGGGAGCCCCTTCTACCGCTTCCAGGACATCGAGCTGGATCCCGAGCACCGGGAGCTGCTCGACGGTCTCGACGGCAGCCGCAAGCTCGTGGAGCTCTGCGAAGGCGCGGAGCCGCTGCGGCGGGCCCTCTACGCGCTGGTGGCCACCGGCATGCTGGAGCTGCGCGGGGGCAAGCCTCCCGGAGGCCTTGCGCCCGAATCCGTCCCCTCCTCCGAGACGCCCGCCGTGGAGCGGCCCGACGACGAGACCCTGCGCGCCGAGCTGACCGGCCTCGCGGAGCGGATGCGCTCCCAGGATCACTTCCAGGTGCTCGGGGTCGCGGCCAGCGACAGCGACCACGCGATTCGGGTCGCCTACGAGAGGCTCTCGGCCACCGCCCACCCGGATCGCGTCTCCGGGGCCAGCCCGCCGGTGAAGAAGCTGGCGGCCGAGGTCTCCGTGCGGGTCGCCGAGGCCTACGAGGTGCTCTCCAGCCCCAGCCGCCGAACCGAGTATCTGCTCGAGCGCAAGCGCGCTCAGCGCCAGCAGGCCGAGCGGGCCGAAGAGCGTGCGGCCCTGGACGCCGAGCTGCAGTTTCAGGACGGCGAGGCGGCGCTTCGCGCTCGCGACTACCCGCGCTCGGTCTCCTGCTTTCGCCGCGCCGTCGAGCTCTCGCCGGAATCCGGCGAGTACCACGCCCATCTGGGCTGGGCGATCCACCTCGCCAACCCCGACAACGCCTCGCGCCTGGCGGAGGCCATTGGCCACGTCAAGCAGGGCCTCAAGCTGGCGCGCGACAGCGAGAAGCCCTACCTCTACATGGGCCGGCTCCTCAAGGCTGCCGATCGCACGGACGCGGCGGAGAAGATGTTCACCCGCGCGGTGCAGATCCAGCCGGAGTGCTTCGAGGCCCTCCGCGAGCTGCGCTTGATCAACATGCGCCGCGAGAAGTCGAAGGGGTTCGTTCGGCGGCTCCTGCGGCGCTAGTCCCGGAGGAGAGGCGATGAGCCCCGCCGTCACCGGCGAGAAGATCTGGATCGACGGCGAGCTCGTCGACTGGGATGCCGCCCGGGTCCACGTCCTGACCCACACCCTCCACTACGGTCTCGGCGTCTTCGAGGGCATCCGCTGCTACCGCACCGAGGGCGGGCGCTCGGCCATCTTCCGCCTCGACGAGCACGTGCGCCGCCTCTACGACTCGGCCCACATCAACCTGATCGAGGTCCCCTTCCCGGCGGCCGAGCTCGTGCGGGTCATCCCCCAGGTGCTGCGCGAGAACCACCTGGCCGAGGGCTACATCCGACCCCTGGTCTTCATCGGGGACGGAGAGATGGGGCTGAACCCGGGCGGGAATCGGATTCGCGTGGCGGTGATCGCCTGGCCCTGGGGCAAGTACCTCGGAGAGGAGGGCATGGAGCGGGGCATTCGCGCCAAGGTCTCGACCTACAGCCGGCACCACGTCAACGCCAAGCTCACCAAGGGCAAGACCTGCGGTGACTACGTGAACTCGATCCTCGCCAAGCGCGAGGCGCTGCTCGACGGCTACGACGAGGCGATC
>CAZYOL010000124.1:0-13020 GCA_964649065.1 uncultured Spirochaetales bacterium | reverse complement strand
GTCGGAGGCCAGCGAGACCCGGCCCTCGCGGACCACGCCCAGCACGGTGGTGGCGCGCACGGCAGGCCTCACTCGCGGCTGCCTCCCGCGTCGGAGGGCCGGCGGCCCCCTCCGGGCTTCCGGCGCCGCGCGCGGGGATGGGCCGCGTCGTAGACCTCGGCGAGGCGGCCGGCCGACACGGCGGTGTACTTCTCGGTGGTGGACAGGCTGGCGTGGCCGAGCAGCTCCTGGATCTCGCGCAGGTCGGCTCCCATGTCGAGCAGGTGGGTCGCGTAGCTGTGGCGCAGCCGGTGCGGATGCACGCGCTCGGCGAGACCCGCCCGGCGGGCGCGGCGGGCCAGCACGCGCCGGATGTCGCGGGGCCCGTGGCGCCGCGCCGCCCCGGCGCGGCGGCCGAGTGAGACGAAGTGGGGCTCGGCGAGCACGCCGGGCCGGCGGCGACCCGCGAGCCAGGCGGAGAGCGCCTCGCGCGCCGCCCCGGGAAGCGGCACCACCCGCTCCTTGCTCCCCTTGCCGAGCACCCGCAGGTCGCCGCGCTGCAGGTCGACGTCGCGCACGTCGAGGCTGCTGGCCTCCGAGACCCGCAGGCCCGATCCGTAGAGCAGCTCCACCAGGGCCCGATCCCTCAGCTCGACGGGGGTGGACGCCTCCTCGGAAGACCGGGGCTCGGCACACTCCATCAGGGCCTCGCAGTCGTCGACGCCGAGGGGGCGGGGCACGCGCTCCGCGGCGCGCGGCGACGGAATTCCGGCGCTGGGGTCGAGACGGCAGTGGCCCTCGCGCATCAGGTAGCGGTAGAAGGCGCGGATCGAGGCCAGCTTGCGCGCCAGCGTCGAGGGGTGGCGCGAGCGGTGGAGCGACGCCAAGTGGGAGCGGATCTGCTCCGGGGAGACCCGGGCCGGATCGCTCGCCTCCCCGCGCGCGGCGGCGAGCTGCCGCAGGTCCGACAGGTAGGCCCGGCGCGTGTGCTCGGATCCACCCCGCTCGGCCCGCAGGAACAGGCCGAAGGCCTCGATCGCCTCGGCGAAGGTCACGAGAGCGCCGCGACGTAGGCCGAGAGCTGCTCGAGCGCGCGGGCCGCCAGCCGCTCGTTCTTCTCGCGCTTGGGCAGGCGGCCGGGGCCCCCCTCCAGTGCGGGGAAGAGCCCGTAGTTGACGTTCATGGGCTGGAATCTCCGGGGGTCGGCCTCTCTCAGGTAGCGCAGCAGGGCTCCGTGGGCGGTGGCGGGGGGCGGCAGCCGCGGCTCGCGCCCGGCGGCTCGCCGGGCCGCGGTGAGACCCGCCAGGCCCCCGAGGGCCGCGGACTCCACGTAGCCCTCGACGCCCGCCAGCTGACCCGCGACGAAGAGACCGGGTCGCCCCCGCAGCTCCAGGGTCTCGTCCAGCCACCGGGGCGCATTGAGGTAGGTGTTCCGGTGGACGGAGCCGAAGCGCGCGAAGACGGCGCCGGCCAGGCCGGGGAGAGCTCGCAGGATGCGCTTCTGCTCGCCGACCCGCAGCTTGGTCTGGAAGCCCACCAGGCTGTAGAGGACGCCCTGCTTGTCCTCCTGGCGAAGCTGCACCACCGCGTGGGGCCGCCGGCCGGTGCGCGGGTCGCGCAGGCCGACGGGCTTCATGGGGCCGTAGGCCAGGGTCTGCGGGCCGCGGCGAGCCATCTCCTCGATGGGCAGGCAGCCCTCGAAGTAGAGCGCGCGCTCGCAGGCGTGCAGGGGCACCGTGTCGGCCGTGCGCAGGGACTCCACGAAGCTCCGGTACTCGGCCTCGGAGAGCGGCAGGTTCAGATAGTCGCCCTCCCCGTCCTCCCAGCGCGAGGCGCGGAAGGCCACCTCGAAGTCGATCGAGTCCGCGTAGACGATCGGCGACAGCGCGTCGTAGAAGTAGAGATGCTCCTCGCCGAGCCGCGACCGCAGCGCGGTCGAGAGCCCGTCGGCCGTCAGCGGCCCGGTGGCGAGCACCACCCAGGGCTGCTCCGGGAGGCCCGACACTACTTCATGTCGAACGCGGACGCGGGGATGCGAGCGGAGGGTCTCCGTGATGCGGCGCGAGAAGGCCGTGCGGTCGACCGCCAGCGCGCGACCCGCCGGCACCGCCGACTCGTCTGCAGCGGCCATCACCAGCGAGCCGAGACGGCGCATCTCCTCCTTGAGGAGGCCTACCGCGTTGGCCAGGGAGGCGCCGCGCAGCGAGTTGCTGCAGACCAGCTCGGCGAAGTCCGGCGAGGCGTGGGCCGGGGAGTAGCGCTCCGGCTTCATCTCGACGAGCGTTACGCGCGCTCCCCGGCGAGCCGCTTGCCAGGCGGCCTCGCTGCCGGCGAGTCCGGCGCCGACGACGACGATCTCGGGATCCAGACCAGGCACGGGGCGTTGCAGCGTAGCCGACCGGGCGAGGCCTCAGCGAGGCCGGAGGCGGCCATCCCGGTCTTCGGCGACGCGGCCCTGCAGCTCCAGCTCGAGCAGCTCCAGGGCCAGCGACTCGGGACTGCGCTCGAGACGCCGCGCCAGCTCGTCCCGGGTGGCGGGGGCCTGGCGCAGGGCGTCGAGCAGGGCGCTGGGGGCCGGCTCCGGAGCCGCGCCGCACCCGCCCGAGGCGAGCCCCCGCGGCGGCTCCAGCCCCGTCACGCCGCGCTGCTCGAGCAGGTGAAGGACGTCGCTGGCGTCGCGAGCCACGTAGGCGCCCTCGTGGAGCAGCCGGTTCGGCCCCTGGCTCGTCGGCGCGTCGACGGGCCCCGGCACCGCGAAGACGTCCAGGTCCTGGCCGGCCGCCCGCACCGCGGTGCCCAGGGAGCCGCTGCGCTCCCGCGCCTCCACCACGACCAGGGCCAGCGCAACGCCCGACAGCAGGCGGTTGCGCAGCGGGAAGAGCTCGCGGCGCGGCGGGGTGCCCGGCGGCAGCTCGGTCACCACGGCTCCGCGCGCGAGCAGGCGCTGGGCCAGCTCGCGGTGCTGCTGGGGATAGACGCGATCCGGCCCGCAGGCCAGGAATGCCAGGCTCGAGCCCTCCGCCTCGAGCGCGCCGCGGTGCGCCGCCGCATCCACGCCGCGCGCCAGCCCGGAGACCACGACCAGACCCGCACGGGCCAGGTCGCGGCCCAGGCGCCGCGCGATGCCCAGGCCGTAGCGGGTCGCCGCGCGCGAACCCACCACGGCCACCGCCGGCCGGCGCAGGGCCGAGGCGCGCCCGCGCACCCACAGGAGCGGCGGCGCGCCGCGGAGCGCCGCGAGGCGAGCCGGGTAGGCCGGCGAGCCGAAGGGCAGCGCCAGGGCCCCGCAGCGGCGCAGCGCCTCCAGGTCGGCCTGCAGGGCGGACGGATCCGCGGGCTCCAGCTCGAGCTGCCGCAGCGTCTCGGCCGGATCGCCGGTCTCGCTCAGGCTCTCGGCGACGCGCGTCGGTCGCAGCCCCGCCGCCCGCTGCAGCGACATCCACGAGTGGAGCCGCGCCAGGCTCTCGGGCCGCTCGCAGCCGGGATCGAGGGCGCCCCGCAGCTCCGGAGCGTCTTGGGCCATCTCGGGCCTCCCCGGGACCGGGGAGGCCCGGAGTCCTAGCTCAACGCGTGGCTCCGCGGAAGGTGTCGCCGAGCTCGATCTCGGTGGCCGTCCACTTGACGAAGGCCACCGAGGCGTTGGGCTCGGCCTTCACCACCACCAGCTCGGCGACGATCCGGTCGGGCACCTCGACCCGCGTGCGGCGCGCCTCCTCGCGAGCGACGTACGCGGGCCGGTAGATCTCCACCGGGCTGCCGGTCTCGAGGCCGTCGAGCGAGCCGCGGTTCAGGTACACGAAGTCGGCCATGCCGATCATCGTGCGGCTGCGCGTGAAGAAGCTGACCTTGCCCTCGACCCCTCTGGGGCTCGGCCCGATCGCGATCTCGGGCGAGAGCGGCTCCCGCGGCATGATGCGATCGCCCCGCTCGATCTCCGAGTCGGACTGCCGCAGCAGCGCCAGCGAGGACTCGATCCCCGGCTCGGTGATCTCGAGCCAGCCGAGGATGTCGACGTGATAGCCGAGCATGCGGCCGGTGTCGGGGTCGAAGACGCGCTCGCGGACCCGGAAGACCGTGAACTCGTCTCCGCGCTGCGCATCGCCCTCGCCCAGGCCCACGTAGACCTGGTCGCCCTGGGAGAGCAGGGTCTTGTCGATTGCCGCATCCACGATGCTGGCGGCCCCCTCGAACTCCTCGACCGAGACCAGCCCCGCCGACTCGCGCGAGGCCACCACGACGGAGCTCGGCCGCTCGCTCGGGGTGGGGGCTGCGGCAGCCGGAAGCCGTGCGAGGGGCTCGGACTCGTCGAGCGGAAGCTCCTCGTCGAAGGCGCCCGGCGACTCCGCCCCCAGCTCCGGCTCGAGGGGACCGCGGGACAGCATCTCCTCGGCCTCCTCGGGGCTGATGACGCGCATCTCGGTCTCGGTGATCCAGATGCGGTCCCCGGGGTAGATCCGGTGCGGGTCTTCGATGTTGCGGTTGTCCTGCCAGATGGACGGCCACACCCACGGCGTACCGAGGTAGGCGTCGGAGACGTCCCACAGCGTGTCGCCGCTCACCACCACGTGCACGTAGCCGCGGCGGCCCTCGGCGTCGTAGCCGACGCGGCCCGCGCGGGCTGCGGCCTCGGGCTCCGGCTCGTCCGGCCCGGCCGAGGCGGCCGGCGCGGGCCCGGGGCTGGCGGGGCTCTCCACGGGCTCCGACAGCTCCGCCGGCGGCGGCGTGGCGAAGGGCTCCTCGGCGGAGGGCGCGAGCTCGGGGCTCTCGGATGCCGCCCCCTGTGGCTGCGGGCTCGACGCTCCCGTCTGGGCCGCCTCGGCCGCCCCGGGCTCTGCGACCTCCGAACCCAGAGCGGCCTCGGCCGAAGGCTCCGGCTCGAGAGCGGTCTCGGGCTCCTCGGGCGCGGGCTCCGGCTCGGCTGCGGGCTCGAGCGCCGCCTCGGCAGCCGGCGACTCGGCCAGCTCCTGGGCCAGCGCGGACGGCGCCACGACGCAGAGCGCCAGCGCGAGCATCGGGAGAATCGGGATTCTCATTGCGGTCCCTCCACCTGCCGTTGCCGGCGCCCGCGGGCGACGGCGCATCCCGCCCTGCCCGCGGGGCCGCCAGGTGCGGCACTCCGGACGCAGGCAGGCCCGGGACTGATCGGTCGGGTGGAGGAATTTCTTGACGCGGAGCCGAGTCGCGCGGGCCCCGGACGGGTGCCGGGGGCCCGCGCGGGCGTCAGAGCTCCTGCAGGAGGCTGCGGACGTCCGCCACGCAGGGGGGATCCTCGCTCGGCGGCCGGCCGTTGGCCCGCATGCGCTCCCGGATGGCCTCGTAGTCCGCGAGGGCCGCTTCCAGGGTCTTCTTGGCCTCTCCGCCCTGTCCGTTGGCCTGATAGGCCAGCGCCAGGTGGTGGCGCACCACGCAGAGGCTCGGCTCGCCGGGCTCGAAGCCCGACTCGGCCTCGCGCAGGTAGTTGATGGCCGCTCCGGCCACTCCGCGCTTGTAGAGCACCCAGCCCAGCGTGTCGGCGGCGTTCGGATTGTCCGGGAGCAGGGCCTTGGCCTCCTGGGCCAGATCCAGGGCGCGATCCAGGTTCTCCCCCTTCTCGCCGGAGTCGGCGAAGAGATAGGCGAGGTTGTTCTTCGCCTCGGCCAGGTTGGGATCGACCCGGATCGCGGCCTCGTAGGCGTCCACGGCCTTCTGGCGCTGCCCGGAGCTCTCGTAGAGCACGCCCAGGAAGTGGTGGATCTGCGAGGCATTCGGATCCGCCTCGACGGCCTTCTCGTAGGCGGCGATGGTCTCGGGAATGCGTCGGGTCGCGGCGTAGTAGCGCGCCAGCATCTCGTAGCTCTCGACGTCCTTCGGATCCAGCTCGATGGCGCGCTGGAAGGCCTTCTCGGCCTCCTCGGCCTTGCCGCTGCTCATCAGCACCTGCCCGTAGAGGCGCCGGAGGTTCGGGTCGTCGGGATTCTGCTCGATTGCGGCATCGATCCGGGCCACCGACTCAGCCAGGCGGCCCTGGCGCCGGTCGAGCTGGAGCAGCGTCCGCAGGATGTCGACGCTCTCGGGCTTCTGGGCGTGGGCCGCCTCGACCTCGGCGCGAGCGCCGTCGAAGTCGTTCTCGAAGAGCAGGACCCGCGCGATGGCGTAGTGGACCTCGGGACCCCGCTCCTCCTCCGGGACCAGGCGCAGCTCGGTGAGGGCGTCCTGCAGCCGACCCAGCCGCACCAGGCTCTGGGCCACCAGGACGCGCATCGGCGTCGCGTCGGGCTTGGCCCGCAGGTAGAGGCGCCCCTCCTCGACCGCGTACTCGTGCTCGCCGAGCTGGGAGTAGACCTGGGCCAGGACCTGGTGGGCCTCGGTGAGCCCCGCGTCGATCTCGAGCGCTCGCCGCAGCTCCGTCCGCGCCGCGACGCGCTCGCCCTTGACGGTGAGCGCGGTGCCCAGGATGAAGTGCGCCTGGGCCCACTCGGGCCGAGCGTCGATCGCCGCGCGCAGGGTCGTGATGGCCGCGTCGACCTGCTGCTCGGCCATCTCGATCTTGGCCTTCACGAACAGGGCCCCCGGGTTGGTCGGCTCCTCGGCCAGGATCTCCTCGGCGATGCGGCGCCCCTCGGCGATGCGCGCCTCGTCCTTCTCGCGGTAGCCCAGCTCGACGAGCACCTCGGCCTTGCGCAGGCGCGCGGCCTGGGAGTCCGGGGCCACGCGCACGGCGTCCTCGGCCGCCGCCAGCGCCCCCTGGACGTCGCCCTTGCGGCCCTTGTAGGTCGACAGGATCAGGTAGGGCCGCGGATTGTCGGGCTCGGCCTCCGTGGCCTTCTCGATCAGCTGGTCGGCCAGCTCCTCCTCGCCGCGGATCGCGTGGAAGCGCGCCAGCAGGTAGATCAGGTCGAGCTTGTCGGGCCCGCCCTGCTCGATCCCCTGCTCGAGGACGCCCTTGGCCTCGTCGAAGCGGTCGGCGCGGAAGTAGAAGTTCGCGAGCTGTGCGTGGGCGCGGCCCCAGTTCGTCTCCTCGGCCAGATCCCGCGCCTGGATCCAGGCTTCCTCGGCCTCGGACTCCCGGTCGCGCTCCTCTCCGAGGAAGGAGGCCAGGGCGGTCCAGGTGCGGTAGCTGGGATCGAGATCCACCCGCTTGCGGAACAGCGGCTCGGCGGCGGCCCGGTTGCCCTGGCGGCGATGCAGATCGGCGAGCAGCACCAGGACCGCGTCGCTCTCGGGGTCGATCTCGAGCCCCGCCTCCAGGATCTCCAGGACCTCGTCCTGCCGCTTCAGGGCCTCGAGGGCCTGGGCCTTGACCACGTAGGCCTCGATCTTCTGGGGATCGGCGATCAGCACCTCGTCGGTCTGCTTCAGGGCCTCCTCGAGCTCGCCGGCGACGATGGCCATCTGCGAGAAGGCGAGCTTCGCGTCGAGGTTGCCCGGATCGAGGCGAACGGTCTCCCGCAGCTCCCAGAAGCCGTCGCGGGCCTGCTTGAGGTTGAGGTAGGCCTGCGCCAGACCCCAGTGAGCCTCCGCATCCTGGGGGTCGATCTGGAGCACGTTCTTGTACTCGATGACCGCCTCGGACCACTTCTCCTCCTCCATGTAGGCATCGCCGCGGCTCTTGTGGCCGGCGAGCTTGTCCTCCTCGGACTGACACGCCAGCGTGGCGAGCGTCAGGGACAGGAGCAGGGGGAGGAAGGCGATACGGTTGGGGCTGCGCATGGATACCTCGCTTGGCCGAGCCGCGCGGAGTGCGGGAGCTCTCCCGCGCCCCGCCCTGGGGCCCCGCCCCGTCCTGGGGCCCCGCCCCGCTGCCCGGGCGGGCGGCCGTCGGCCGCGGAATGTAGGAGCCGTCGGGAAGATCGGCGAGGGCTCAGAGCTCGCGCCGGGAATCGCCGGAAGGGGATCCCTCGGCCGGGCCTCCGGCCGCCCGAGAGCGATTCCGGCGCCAGGAGGGGTGGGTGATGTGCATGCGCTGAATCATGTAGTTCAGCTTGCGGCGACTGACTCCGAGCAGCTGCGCCGCCTCCTTCTGGACGTAACCGGTTCGCCTCAGAGCTTCGAGGACCAAGCCCCGCTCGACCCCCTCGAGGCGCATCCCCTGGGGCGTGAGGGAGGCCTGCCAGCCGATGCCCGGCAGATCGCCGGGAATCGAGAGGTCGGCGGGCGTCACGCGGGGCCCCTCCGCCAGGATGACGGCGCGCTCGATGGTGTTGCGCAGCTCGCGAACGTTGCCGGGCCAGGGATGGGCGCGCAGCCCGCGGATCGCCTCCTCGCTGAAGCCCCGCAGGCCGGCCCGCCCCTGCTCGCGGGCAAAGCGCCCCAGGAAGTGCTGCGCCAGGTCGATGACGTCGTCGGGCCGCTCGCGCAGGGGCGGCAGGTGGACGCGAATCACGTTCAGCCGAAAGAAGAGATCCTCCCGGAAGTGCCCTTCCCGGATCATGGGCTCGGGATCGCGGTTGGTCGCGGCCACGATGCGGGCGTCGGTGCGGAGCACCGCGGTGCCGCCCAGCCGGTGGAACTCCTGATCCTGGAGCACTCGCAGGAGCTTGGCCTGGGTGGCGGGCGACATCTCTCCGATCTCGTCGAGGAACAGGGTGCCGCCGCTGGCCTCCTCGAAGCGCCCGACCCGCTGGCTCTCGGCGCCGGTGAAAGCGCCGCGCTCGTGCCCGAAGAGCTCGGACTCGAGCAGGGTCTCCGGCAGCGCCGCGCAGTTGACCTTCACCAGAGGCCCGCGGGCCCGGGGCGAGGCCAGGTGAACGAGGGCGGCGATCAGCTCCTTGCCGGTGCCCGTCTCGCCGGTGACGAGCACGGTCGAGCGAGAGGGAGCGGCACGCCTCGCGAGGTCGACGGCGGCCCTCAGGGCGGGGCTCTCTCCCACGATCCGGTCTCCTCCACCGGTCCCCTGCTCCTGCTGCTGGGCCCGCAGCTCCGTGACCTCGTGGAGCAGCCGGCGGTGCTGCAGGCCCCGGGCCACCCGCAGCTCGAGCTGCTCGAGCTCGATCGGCTTCTGGACGAAGTCGAAGGCCCCGCAGCGCATGGCCTCCACCGCGGTCTCGATCGAGCCGTAGGCCGTCATCAGCAGCACGCTGGTGCGCGGGTCGCGCTGGCGCGCGCCCCGGAGCACGGCGACGCCATCCGCGCCCGGCAGACGCAGGTCGGTCACCACCACGTCGTAGGGCGGGACCTGCGGGTCGGCGATGCGCTGCAGCGCAAGGTCGCCGCTCGGCGCCTCGTCGACGGTCGACCACGACTCGCGCAGGGCCCTCGCCATGCCGCGCCGCAGCGTCTCGTTGTCCTCGACCACCAGGATCCGCGCTGCCCGGGCGCTCATCGGGCAGCTCCGCGATCGGGCAGGCGCAGGCGGAAGGCGGCCCCCTCGCCCTCCCGGCTCTCCAGCTCGATCACGCCGCCGTGGCCGGCCACGATGCGCTGGGCCGCGGCCAGGCCCACCCCGGAGCCGCTGTCCTTGGTGGTGAAGAAGGGGTAGAAGACCCGTTCCCGCAGCTCCGGGGGCACGCCGGGCCCGGTATCGGAGACCGTGATCAGGACCTCGCGACTCGGCCCCGCGTACAGATCGTCCTCGCGACCGACGCGGATCGAGCGACCCACCCGGTCGGCGACGTGGCTGCGCAGCGCCAGACCCAGCCGGTGGCCCTCGGCCGAAGGCGAGCTGGCCATGGCCTCGAGCGCGTTCAGGATCAGGTTGGTCAGCACCACTCCGAGCTGCTCCGCGTCCGCCGTGAGCTCGGGCAGCCGCCCGTCGTAGCAGCGCTCGATCTCGCCCGGGAAGTCGACCCGCGACAGTGCCGTGGTGAGGGCCTCCTCGATCAGGGCGACGGGATCCACCGGCCCGCACTCGAGGGTCGGGGGACGCACGTACTCGAGGCTGGCGCTGACGGTCTCGGCCAGGCGGCGGAGCTCGCCGATCAGCTCCGTCACCAGCTCCTCCTCCTCGGCCCGGCCGCCGAGCCGCCGCTTCAGCAAGCCGGCGAGCACCTCCATGCCGGCCAGCGGGTTGCGGATCTCGTGGGCCAGGCCGGCGGCCATCTGACCGAGGGCGGCCAGGCGCTCGCGCAGTCGCTCCTGCTCGTCGGAGCGCTCGAAGTCGGTCAGGTCGCGAAAGACCATGGCGGCACCGACCACGCGGCGGCCGTCGCGAAGCGGGGTCAGGGTGAAGCCGATGGTGCGCGGCGCCGGATCGGCCGCCTCGTCGAGCACCAGCTCGGCCCGCGAGAGCGGGGCGCGGCCGTGGAGGGACTCGACGAGCAGCCGGGCCACACCGGGCTGGCCGGCCAGCACGCTGCGGCAGTCGTGGCCGAGGGCTTCGCCGAGCGGCCGGGAGAGGCCGAGAATGCGGCGCGCGTCCTCGTTGATCAGCGAGACGAGGCCCTGGGCGTCGACGGCGACGATTCCCGAGGAGAGCGAGGCGAGCACCGCCTCGGCATGGCCGGGCCGCGAGACCAGCATGAGGGGCGCATCGGCGCACCCGGCGGCGGGATTGACCGCGGCCTAGTCGCTCGGGATCAGGTAGCGCTTGCCTTCCTGCTCGAGCCAGCCGTCCTCCTTGAGGCCCTTCACGACGCGGGTGACGGTCTCGCGGGAGGTGCCGATCATGTCGGCGATCTGCTGGTGCGTGAGGGGCGGCGTGGAGCGGCGCTGGGGTCGGGAGGATTCCTCCCGCGCCAGCCGCACCAGCACGCCCTGGGTACGCTCCTTGACGCGCTGGAAGGACAGGGAGCTGGCCTGCTCGTCCTGCTGCCGCAGGCGCCGGGTCAGCTCCTGGATCACGGCCATGGCCAGATTCGGGCTGCGCTTCAGCAGCGAGAGAAAGTCGTTGCGCGAGAGCGCGAAGATGCGGCAGTCGCTGGTGGTCTTCACCGTGGCCGAACGGGGCTCGCTGTCGAGGAGGGACATCTCGCCGAAGAAGTCACCGGACTCCAGCAGCTCGAGGATCTTCTCGCGGCCGTCGGAGGAGAGCTTGGTCACCTTCACCTGCCCCTCCTCGATCACGTACATGTAATCGCCGGCCAGGCCCTCCTCGACGATCGTCTTGTTCTTGGGGAAGCGCCGCTCGATGACGAGCTGGGCGAGAGATCCCAGATCTTCCTCGCTCACGCCCGAGAAGAGCGGGATGCGCCGGAGCGACTCGACGGCCTCTTTGTTCCGCTGCGATGAAATCATGTGACCTCGATCACCCCGTCGGACCGCGCCGGTTGCGGCACGGCCGCGTCTGCTGCGGGAGTCTCTGCCGCGCCCCTACGTGACGTCCGCCCGCCCGCCGGCCTTGAGGGCCGCGACGACCGATCGCACGTCGGAGCTGCGGTCCAGGCGCGCCACCAGCAGCGCGTCCCGGGTCTGGACCACCGCGAGCCCCTCGACCCCGAGAAGGGCGATCGTCTTTCCGTTCCCCCATACCAAATTTCCCCCCGCGTCGTCGAACGCCAGCTCCGCGTCGCCGACGACCACCGAGGCCCCGGGGGCCGCGCCGAGCTCCTCCGCCAGCGAGGCCCAGGTCCCCACATCGCTCCAGTGCCAGTGCACGGGCAGCGTCCAGACGCGCTGGCTGCGCTCCATGACCGCCTTGTCGATGGGCTGCGAGGGGGCCTGCCGGTAGCAGCGCTCGAGGACGGCGCGGGGGATGCGCCGGGAGCGCGTCAGGGCCTTGCGCAGGGGCTCCAGAGCGCGGTGGATCTCCGGGGCACAGGCCTCGATCTCGGCCAGGATCGTGCGCGCCGACCACACGAAGATGCCCGCGTTCCAGAGGTACTTGCCGCTGCGCAGGTAGCGGCGGGCGGTGGCCGGGTCGGGCTTCTCGACGAAGCGCCTGGCCCGGTGCAGGCCGGCATGGGCCGCGGCCGCGGCCGGTCCGACCTGGATGTAGCCCAGGCCCGGGTCGGGGCGGGTCGGGCGGATGCCGAGGGTGACCAGCACCTCCGCCTCGCGGGCCGCCCGCGCGGCTCGCCGCAGGTCCGCGGCGAAGGCGCGCGCGTCCGGGATGCGGTGGTCGGCGGGCAGCACCGCCAGCACCGCGGAGGGATCCTCGGCGGAGATGCGCTGGGCCGCGAAGGCCACCGCCAGGGCCGTGTTGCGGCGCAGGGGCTCGACCAGCACGCGCCCGCGCGGGAGGCCGCTGGCCTTGCGCAGCGCCGCGGCGTGCTCGGCCCCGCAGACGACCCAGATCCGGTCCCCGGCGAGGCGCCGGGCCCGGGCCAGCGTGGCCTCCAGCAGGGTCTTCCCGTCGGCCACGCGCAGGAAGGGCTTGGGATGGCTGCGGCGCGAGGCCGGCCAGAATCGCTCGCCGGCTCCCCCGGCCAGGATGACGGCGTGGATCGCGCCGCGGCTCACCCGCGTCCCACGGAGACGTAGGTGAAGCCGGCCGCGCGCATCGGCTCGGGGTCGTAGATGTTCCGGAGGTCGACGATGGCCGGCCGGGAGAGCAGCGACTTGACCCGGTTCAGGTCGAGCATCCGGAACTGGTTCCACTCGGTGATGATGACCAGGGCCTCGGCGCCGCCGCAGGCGGTGTAGGCATCGTCACAGAGCTCGATGGAGGGAAGCAGGGCCCGCGCGTGCTCCATGGCGGCGGGATCGTAGGCCCGGACCTGCGCGCCGCGCTCCAGCAGGCCGTGCACGATGTCGATGGCGGGCGCGTCCCGCATGTCGTCGGTCTCCGGCTTGAAGGAGAGGCCGAGCACGGCCACCGTCTTGCCCTCCAGCGACCCGCCCATGACCTCGACGACCTTCTCGACCATCCGCTCGCGCTGGCGCTCGTTCACGCGGATCACCGACTCGACGATCTCCAGGCTCTCCCCGGCCGCCCGGGCGAAGTGGGCCGCCGAGCGGGTGTCCTTCGGGAAACAGGAGCCCCCGAAGCCGGGGCCCGCGTGCAGGAACTTCGATCCGATGCGCCGATCCAGGCCCATGCCCCGCGCGATGGCCTGGACGTCGGCCCCGACCCGCTCGCAGAGGTTGGCCATCTCGTTGATGAAGGAGACCTTGGTGGCCAGGAAGGCGTTGGCCGCGTACTTGGTCAGCTCGGCGGTGGCGATGTTGGTCAGCACCAGGGGCGTC
>CAZYOL010000123.1:2612-13130 GCA_964649065.1 uncultured Spirochaetales bacterium | reverse complement strand
GGCGCGTCGCCACACCGCCTTCGCCAGCGTGGGCGTGGTCCCGGAGCTCGACGACGCCATCGAGATCGAGATCGACGAGAGCGAGCTGCGCATCGACACCTACCGGGCCGGGGGGGCCGGCGGGCAGCACGTCAACAAGACGGATTCCGCCGTGCGCATCACCCACGAGCCCACGGGCATCGTGGTGCAGTGCCAGAACGAGCGCTCGCAGCACAAGAACAAGTCCTCGGCCATGAAGGTCCTGCGCGCGCGCCTCTTCGAGCGGGCTCGCCGCGAGCAGGAGGAGAAGCTGGCGGAGCTGCGGGGCGAGCAGCGGCAGATCGACTTCGGCAACCAGATCCGCTCCTACACGCTGCACCCGCAGCAGCGCGTGAAGGATCACCGCACCGCGGAGGAGATGGGAAACGTCGACGCCGTGCTCGACGGGGACCTCGACCGCTTCATCCGCGCCACCCTGCTCTGGCGCGCGGCGGCCCGGGGCGCGGCGTGAGCGAGCGCGAGGATCGCCGCGCCCGCCTCGCGGAGCTGCGCAGCCAGGGCGTCGATCCCTACCCGGCCCGGGTGCCCGAGCGGCGCCCCGTCTCCGCGCTGCGCGCCGACTTCGAGGCACTGGACGCCGCGGCCCTGGAGGCCGATCCGCCCCGGGCGGCCCTGGCCGGGCGCCTGCTCTCCATGCGCTCCTTCGGGCGCCTGGTCTTCCTGACCCTGGTCGAGAACGGACACGCCATCCAGCTCTCGGCCAACAAGAAGGAGGTGCCGGAGGAGCTCTTCGCCCGCGTTCGGGCCCTCGACGTCGGCGACTTCGTCTGGGCCTCCGGCAGGCTGTGGCGAACCCGAACCGACGAGCTCACCCTGGCGGTGGACGAGCTGCAGCTGCTGGCCAAGGCGCAGCGACCGCTGCCCGAGAAGTGGCACGGCCTGGTCGACGTCGAGCGCCGTTATCGCCAGCGCTACCTGGACCTGCTCTCGAATCCGGAGGCGCGGCGCATCGCCCTGGTGCGCAGCCGCGCGGTGACGGCCATGCGCAGCTTCCTGGACGGGCGCGGCTTCGTGGAGGTCGAGACGCCGGTGCTCCAGCCCCTCTACGGGGGCGCCTCGGCGGCGCCCTTCGAGACCCACCACAAGGCCTACGACCAGCGCCTCTACCTGCGCATCTCGGACGAGCTCTACCTGAAGCGCCTGGTGGTGGGAGGGCTCGATCGCGTCTACGAGATCGGCCACGACTTTCGCAACGAGGGGGTCTCGCGCAAGCACAATCCCGAGTTCACGCAGATGGAGTGCTACCAGGCCTACGCCGACTACCGCGACATGATGGAGCTGACCGAGGCGATGCTCCGGGAGGTGGCGGAGCGCGCGGTGGGCACGGCCCGGATCGAGTACCAGGGCCAGGCCATCGACCTGGCCCGTCCCTGGCGGCGCATCAGCCTGCGCGACGCCCTCGGCGATTCCCTGGGGATCGACATCCTGGAGGCCGACCAGATCGAATCGCTTCGCGAGGCGGTGCGTCGAAAGGGTCTGCAGCCGGGCGACAGCCCCACCTGGGCGGGGCTGGTCGACGATCTCTTCAGCGAGCACGTGGAGCCCCGGCTCGTGGAGCCGACCTTCGTGACGGACCACCCGCGGACGCTCTCGCCGCTGGCCAAGGCCTCGGCGGCAGATCCCAGGCTGGCCGAGCGCTTCGAGCCCTACGTGGCGGGCTTCGAGCTGGGAAACTCCTTCAGTGAGCTCAACGATCCGGACGATCAGCGGGATACCCTGGAGCAGCAGGCGGCCCAGCAGGCCCAGGGGGACGAGGAGGCGCACCCCCTGGACGAGGACTTCCTGGTGGCCCTCGAGCACGGCATGCCGCCCACGGGCGGCCTGGGCATCGGCGTCGACCGGCTCGTGATGGTGCTGGCCGACGCGCATCACATTCGCGAGGTGATCCTCTTTCCCCACCTGCGTCCCGAGGGAGGCTGAGATGGAAGGCCTGCTCAGCGCGCTCTGGTCCGCCCTGACCGCGGCCGGGAGCAGCCTTGCGGCCATCCTGGTGCTGGCCATCGCCGTCGGGATCGTGACGCTGGCGCTGCTCTTCACGGGCTCGGCAGTGGTGGTGCTCGAGCGCTTCGCGCGCACCCAGCGCAGGACCCCGACGCTGCTGGCCGTCGCGGCGGTCTGGACGCTCGGGGTCGGTCTGGTGAGCGCCTACACCGCCCCCCAGCTCGACCTGGCCTGGGTCGTGGACCGCGTGGCCGGGGGGCCGCCCGTCTCGGGGCCCCAGCTGGTCGACGCCCACACCCCCAACCCCACGGTCGTCGCGCGCCTGCCGCTCTGGGCGGCCGTCTCGGGCACCGCCCTGGTGCTGCTGGCGGCGCTGCGGCTGCTGCTGCCGCGCATCGGCTCCTGGACCCTGGCCGTCGTCACCGTGGCGGCCCTGGGCAGCGGCTACGCGCTGGTCCTCGGCGGCAGTGCCAGCCTGCTGAACGCCTGCGCGCCGCTGGCGGTCTGCGCCCTCCTGGCGCTGGTCCTGGCCTGGCGGCGGCGCCGCTCCGGGCGCCGCGAGGAGGGCGAGGCGCCGCGCGCCCCCGGCGAGATCGAGCGGCTGCTGCGGATCCTGGCCCTGCCGCTGGCGGTCGGGGCGGCCCTGGCCGCCGCGCTGCCCGAGCCGAGCCCCTGGGTCGCCCTGCCCGGCGTGCTGCTGCTGGGCGCCTTCTCCGGCCTGGTGCTGCTGGGCATGGTGCCGCTGGCCGCCGCGGGGCTGATCGACACGCGGGGCAGCGTCGAGTGGTTCATCGCGGCCCGCTACCTGGTGGCCAAGCGGCGCCAGACCTTCATCTCCATCATCACCGGCATCTGCGTGGTGGGCATCGCCGCGGGCGTGTGGCTGATCATCGTGGTGCTCTCGGTGATGAACGGCTTCGAGCGCACCTGGCGCGAGGAGATCATCGGCAACCGGGCCCACTTCACGGTGCAGAACGGCCTGGGCCCCTTCGAGGACTACCAGAGCGTGCTCGAGGTGGTGAAGCGCTCCCCGGACGTGGTGGCGGCGGCCCCCTTCCTCGATGCCGAGGGCATGGTGCGCAACGCCGGCAGCATCATGGCCGTGCGCGTGCGCGGCGTGGACCCGGAGCGGGTGGGGGACGTCACCGACCTGCGCTCGGACGTGGTCCGCGGCTCGCTGGAGAGCCTGGGCCAGCCGGTCGGGGAGGGGGAGGACCCGGCGATCGTGGTGGGCAGCCAGCTGGCCCTCCACCTGGGCCTGGCGGTCGGCGACGAGCTGCTGGTGATCTCGCCCTTCGGCGGCCCGCAGACCCCCCTCGGGCCGGCCCCGCGGCTCACCCGCTTCCGCGTCGGGGCCATCTTCGAGTCGAGCTTCTTCCAGTACGACGAGATGTTCACCTACGTGAGCCTCGACGCCGCGCGCAGCTTCCGGCGGGTGGGTGCGGTGGTGGACGGCATCGAGGTGCGCACGACCGACCCCTACCGCTCCCAGCAGCTGGCCTTCGGGGTCGAGCAGGCCGTCAAGGCCGAGTTCGGCCCGCTCTTCTACACCCGGGACTGGAAGGAGTTCTTCCCCGCCTTCTTCCAGGCGCTGAAGAGCGAGCGCGTGATGATGTTCGTGCTGCTGGCGATGATCATGGTGGTGGCCGCCTTCGCGATCGTCTCGACCCTGGTCATGATGATCATGGAGAAGTCGAGCGACATCGCGATCCTCAAGGCCATGGGGGCCACCGACGACACCATCGAGCGCATCTTCGCCATCGAGGGGACGCTGATCGGCCTGGTCGGGACGCTGATCGGCGTGGTGGCGGCCATCTCGGTGACGGCGCGCATCGACTGGATCCAGCGTCAGATCGAGGATTTCACCGGCATCGACACGCTGCCCGCCAGCGTCTACCAGATCTCGACCCTGCCGGCGGAGCTGGACCTGGGGCAGATCGTGGTCTCGGTGCTGCTGGCCATGGTCCTCTCGCTGGGCGCGACGCTGCTGCCGAGCCGCCAGGGAGCGCGTCTCGAGCCCGTGGAGGCCCTCCGCTATGAGTGAGCTGCTGCTCCGCGCCCGGGGCCTGCGCAAGACCTTCCGCACCGGCGACGGCTCGATCGAGGTGCTGCGCGGCATCGACCTCGACGTGGTCGCCGGCGAGCGGCTCGGCGTCGTCGGAGCCTCGGGCGTCGGCAAGTCCACGCTGCTGCACCTGCTGGGCACGCTCGACCGGCCGACCCGCGGCAGCCTGCACTTCCGCGGCCACGACCTGCTGACGCTCGAGCCCCGGGCCCTGGCCCACTTACGAAATGACTACCTCGGCTTCGTCTTCCAGTTCCACCACCTGCTGCCGGAGTTCAACGCGCTCGAGAACGTGATGATGCCGGGGCTGATCGGCGGCCGCGCCATGCGGGAGATGCGCGAGCGCGCGACCCGGCTGCTGGTGGAGGTGGGGCTCGAGCACCGCATCCAGCACCCGGTCGGGAAGCTCTCGGGCGGCGAGCGCCAGCGGGTGGCGGTCGCGCGGGCCCTGGTGCTGGATCCCGCCGTGCTGCTCGCGGACGAGCCCACCGGGAACCTCGATCCCAAGACCGGCGAGCAGGTGATGAACCTGCTGCTGGAGATGAACCGGCTGCACGGAACCGCCCTGGTGGTGGTGACCCACTCGCCGGCCCTGGCCCGGCGGCTGGGGCGGATCGCTGCGCTGGTCGACGGCTATCTCGACGACAGCGCGGCCCCCGACCCCCTCGCCGAACCCGGCGCCTGAGCGCAAGATCCCGAATTCACTCTCGAATCCCGTGGGGGGTGGCCCGGCGCCGCGCCGGCTCACTACTCTCCCGGCGCCGACTCGCGAGCTCTGAGGCGGGGTTCCCCGCCTCGGCCCAGGTCCCTCCCCTGAAGCCATGCGGAGCGAAGCCTTGCACGCCCACAGGGGATGCATGCGAACCAGGATTGCGACCCGGATGCTGCTGCTGCTGGCGGCCCTCGCAGCCGCACCCGCCGCGGCCGAGGAGCCGCGCGTCGCGGTGCTGCCGTTCCGGGTCCACAGCGCCCAGCCCATCGAGTTCCTCGGCGAGTCCGTGGCCTCCCTGCTCCAGGAGAAGCTCGAGGAGAGCGGCTCGCTGTTCGTGGTGGACCGCGAGGTGGTGCGCGCCTCCCTTCAGCCGGGACCGGCGCCCGCCCGCGAGGAGCCCCTGCGGGAGGTGGCCGAGAGCCTGCGCGCCGAGTACGTGGTGAGCGGCAGCCTCACCGAGCTGGCCGGGAGCTACAGCCTGGACGTGCGCGTGACGCCGCGGCGGGTCGGGGCGCGGCCCCAGACCCAGGTCGTCACGGCTGGCGACGAGGACGAGCTGCTGCAGCGGGTCGCCGAGGTCGCCGACCGGATCGCCGAGCACCTGCGCGGCGCGGCGCCCCCGCGCGTGGCGGCCGTCGAGATCGTCGGTCCGCCGCAGGCCGAGGGGCTGCGCAGCCTGCTCCGCACCCGGGAGGGCGAGGTCTTCGACCCCCGCTCGGTGGAGGCGGACGTCGTGGCCCTGGCCGAGGCGCCCGGCATCGACGGCGCGGACTACGAGACCCACACCGACCCGGAGGGGGTGATCGTCCGCTTCCGGGTGGTCGCCTCCGAGCGGGTCTTCCCGAAGCCGGCCCAGGTCGCCGAGGGCGAGTCGGTGGCCGACGTGGTCGTGCGCGGCAACCGCCGCATCGAGAGCGCGGCCGTCAAGGCCCGCCTCGGCACCGCCGCCGGTCGTCCCTACCGCCCCCGCCAGATCGCCCAGGACGTTCGCAACGTCTACGACCTCGGCTTCTTCCGCAACGTGCAGGTGCTGACCGATCGCGTCCCGCGCGGCCTGATCGTGATCTTCGAGGTCGAGGAGAACCCGGTGGTCCGGCAGATCTCGATCTCGGGCAACGACAACAGCGACGGCGACGAGATCCGCGACATCCTGACGCTCACCACCGGCACCACCCTCGACTACCCGCTGCTCTTCGAGAACAGCGCCCGCATCACCGAGCTCTACAAGGGCAAGGGCTATTACCTGGCCGAGGTCGAGCACGAGGTCGAGACGCTCTCCGAGACCTCGGTCGGCATCCACTTCATCGTGATCGAGGGCAAGAAGCTCAAGCTGCGCACCATCGCCTTCGAGGGCAACGAGGCCTTCTCCGACGGCGAGCTGCGCAAGGACTTCAAGACCAAGCGCTGGCGCTTCTGGTCGCTCGCCACCAGCTGGTTCGACAAGTCCGGAACCTATTCGGAGCCCGTCTTCTTCCACGATCTGAACAGCGTGAACAAGCTCTACGCCGATGCCGGCTACCTGCAGGTCGAGATCAAGAAGCCCGACGTGAAGGCCAGCGAGGACGGCATCGAGCTGGTGGTGGAGATCGTCGAAGGGCCCCAGTTCCGCGTCGGTCAGGTCGACCTGGCGGGAGACGAGACGGCGGACCTGGCCAGCCTCGAGGCGGAGCTGGAGCTGGAGGAGGGGGAGATCTTCAACCGCTCCGAGCTCACCCGCGACGTGGACCGCCTGAAGAACCAGTACACGAATCGCGGCTTCTTCTACGCCACCGTGGAGCCCCAGTACCGGCTGAACGAGGGCAGCCAGATCGTCGACGTCGTCTACCAGGTGCGCAGGGGACCGCTCTACTTCATCCGGCAGGTGGACATCGCCGGCAATACGACCACCGTCGATCCGGTGATCCGCCGCGAGATCCCGCTGGTGGAGGGCGAGCTCTACTCCCAGCGCAAGCTCGACATCGCCCGGGGGCGGATCCAGCGCCTGGGCTTCTTCGAGGAGGTGGACCTGCGCGTCGAGCCCACCTCGGACCCGCAGCAGCTCGATCTCGAGGTGAGCGTCGTGGAGCGGCCGACGGGATCCTTCAGCTTCGGTGCCGGCTTCTCCTCCCAGGACAGCTTCCTGGTCAACGGCTCCCTCTCCCAGTCGAACCTCTTCGGTCGCGGCTACGCCGTCAACTTGAGCGCGGACATCGGGCAGAACACCCAGCGCTTCTTCTTCAGCATCCAGGACCCCTCCTTCCTCGGGACCGACTGGGCGGCCGGCCTGACGGCCTTCCGCCAGGCCGTGCGCTTCGAGTCCTTCGACCAGGAGGAGACCGGAGTCAGCACCGTCTTCAGCCACGCCCTCTCGGAGGACGGCCGCACCATCGGCACGCTGCGCTACGGCTTCACGGCCGCCGAGATCCCGCGCGACCTCGACTTCCTGGACGGGGCCTCGCTGATCCTCCGCCAGTTCGCGCAGAGCTCGACCACCACCAGCATCGCCTCGATCACCTTCGCCGAGGACAAGCGCAACGACCGCTTCTCCCCCACCGACGGCCACGTCTGGGCCGTCTCGGGCGACTTCGCGGGCCTGGGCGGCTTCTCCAAGTTCCTGCGCTTCGAGGGCAGCTTCACCAAGTACTTCCCGGCGCCGCGCTGGATCCCCATCGAGGGCTCCACCTTCGTGGTGGGCGGGCGCATCGGCTACGCGGTGCCCTTCAACTCGATCGGGGACTTCGACCTGCCCCAACTCGGGGCGGCCGACATCCCGAGCCAGCGCAATTGCATCCGGAATGCCCCGGGCCTGCAGTGCCGAACCCTGGACCGGATCGACACCGATGCGACGCTGCCGCTCACCGAGCGCTACTTCCTGGGCGGCATCGGCCGCTATCAGCTGCGCGGCTTCCGGGCGCGCTCGGTCGGGCCGCGGGCGCCGATTCTCGCCCCCGTGCTGAACCTGGTCACCCCGGAGGGCGACGAGCTCCGCTCCGGCGCCCTCTTCGCGCCCCTGGGGCGCGATGGCACCAGCTTCCCCATCGGGGAATGCCCGCCGACCGAGGAATGCAACGACATCGACGACCGCAGGATCGCCGATTTCGAGAACCTCGAGCAGACCGACGTGATCGGCGGCAACTCCTTCATCAGCCTCTCCTTCGAGTACCGTTTTCCCATCTCGGAGACCTTCGGCCTGCAGGGCATCGGCTTCATCGACATGGGCAACGCCTTCCGGGAGGGCGACCTGCTCTTCGACGTGACGAAGTGGCGCTTCGGCGCCGGGGGCGCCGTGCAGTGGTTCTCGCCCTTCGGGCCCATTATGCTCGTCCTGGGCTTCCCCATCGACCGCATCGCCGCCATCGAGGACTCACCGATCTTCGAGTTCTCGGTGGGCGGTGGCTGATCCCCGGCCGCCCCCCGCCCCGGCGAGCCCTCCCGACACTCGAGTCGAGAACCTTCCACGCACGAGGAGAACGACATGAGGATTCACAAGGCCCTGGTGCTCCTGGCCGCCGTGGCCGTGCTGGCCCTGGGCACCGCCGCCAACGACGACCCGATCACGATCGGCTTCGTCGATATCGACCAGGCCATCAGCTCCACCGAGGAGGGCAAGGCCGCCCGCGAGGAGTTCGCGCGCAAGCAGCGCGAGGCCGAGGCCCAGCTCAAGCCGATGATCGAGCGCTACCAGGAGGCCGAGGAGGACCTCAAGGCCAAGAAGTTCGTGCTCTCGGACGAGGCCCTCTTCCAGCGGCGCCTCGACATGGCCGAGCTGCAGAACGAGATCCAGTCCAAGATGAAGGAGCTGGAGGGCAAGCTCCAGGTCGACCAGCGCCGCCTGGAGGCCCCGCTGGTCGCCAAGCTCAACGAGATCATCGTGAAGATCGGCAAGGAAGAGGGCTTCTCGATGATCCTTCGCCGCGGAGGGCCCGGCATCCTCTACGCGCGCGAGGCGCTGGACATCACGGACCTGGTGATCGAGCAGTACAACTCGAAGAAGGGCTGAGGCTCCCGTTGGCCCGCGTCCACGAGACGGCCGTGGTCGACCCGGGGGCGAAGCTCGCCGAGGACGTCGAGATCGGGCCCTTCGCCGTGATCGGGGAGGGCGTGGAGCTGGCCGCGGGCGTCGTCGTCGGAGCGCACGCGGTGCTCGGCGGCCGCACCAGCGTCGGCTGCCGCACTCGGATCCACGCCGGTGCCCTGCTCGGGGGCGAGCCCCAGATCCAGGGGGGCCGGGGCGAGGCCACGACCCTCGCGATCGGCGAGGACTGCGAGATCCGCGAGCTGGCGGTGGTGCATGCCGGATCGCCGGGGAGCGGGGGCGGCACCCGGATCGGGGACCACAGCTACCTGATGAACCACGTCCACGTCGGGCACGATTGCCGGGTCGGCGCCCACTGCGTGCTTGCGAGCTACGCCGCCCTGGCCGGTCACGTCGAGATCGAGGATCACGCGGGGCTCGGCGCCTTCAGCGGGGTGCACCAGTTCGTCCGCATCGGCGAGTCCGCCTTCACCGCCGCCGGCTCCCGGGTGTCCAAGGGCGTTCCCCCCTACGCCCTGGTGGCCGGGGACCGGGCCCGGCTGGTCGGCCTGAACCGTACGGGCCTGGAGCGCCGCGGCCTGCCACCGGAGGCGCGCGCGGCCCTCAAGCACGCCTTCCACCTGCTCTTCTACGCGAAGCTGCGCCTCGCGCCGGCCCTGGAGCGCGCGCAGCGCGAGTGCGGCGGGGGGGCCGAGGTCGAGCGGCTGCTGCGCTTCCTCCGGGAATCCGAACGGGGCTTCGTGCGGCCCGCGTGAGTCGACCGTGCTGCCGCTCGGACTGATCGCCGGGGGCGGAGGCCTGCCCTTCGAGCTGGCCCGCGCGGCCCGGGAGCGGGGTCGTCGCGTGCAGGCCGTGGCCTTCCCGGGAACCACGGATCCGCGCCTGGCCCGGGAGGTGCACGGCGTGGCCTGGCACGCTCCCGGCGCCATCGCCGCGGCGACCGAGTCGCTGCTCGGTGCCGGTGCCGCCGAGGCGGTCCTGGCGGGCTCGCTTCCCAAAGCGAGCTGGATCGGCCCTCCCGAATCCCTGGACCTGGATGCGTCGGCCCGGGCGCTGCTGGCGGCCCAGCCCGAGCGCGGCGACACCACGCTGCTGGCCGCCCTGGCCCGCTACCTCGAAGGCCGCGGCATCCGGCTGCTGCCCCAGGCCGAGCTGGTGCCCGGACTGCTGGCCCCCGGCGGTCCGCTGACCCGCCGGGGCCTGAGCGATCGGGAGCGCGCCGACGTCGCCTGCGCCTGGCCGATCGCCCGGGAGCTGGCGGCGCGGGACGTCGGCCAGACCGTCGTCGTCCGCGACGGTGCGGTGCTGGCCGTGGAGGCCGTCGAGGGCACCGATGCGGCCATCGAACGGGGCGGTCGCTTCGCGGCCGGCAGCGTGGTGGTGAAGGTGGCGCGTCCCGACCAGGATCCGCGCTGGGATCTGCCGGCGGTCGGGCCCGCCACGCTGGCCGCGCTGGTCTCGGCGCGGGCCTCGGCCCTGGCGGTCCAAGCGGGGCGGACGCTGGTGCTCGAGCGCGAGGAGCTGGCTCGCCGGGCGGAGGCCGCCGGGATCGCAGTGGTCGGCATCGAGCGGTGAGGGGCCTGCGCATCGCCGTGATCGGGGCGGGTCACATGGGTCGCCGCCACGCCGAGAAGGTGGTCCAGCTCGCCGGCGCCGGGGAGGCGGTGGGCCTGGCGGGCATCGCGGACCTCGAGGCCGGACGCGCGCGCCGCGCCGCCGAGGAGCTCGGCACGCGCTGGTGGCCCG
>CAZYOL010000123.1:0-2602 GCA_964649065.1 uncultured Spirochaetales bacterium | reverse complement strand
GCGGCGGCCGACGCCGCCATCGTGGCGGTGCCCGCGGGCGCTCACTTCGACGTCGTGCACGCGGCCCTCGAGGCCGGCCTCGACGTGCTCGTCGAGAAGCCCATCGCGGCCGAGCTGGACCAGGCCGAGGCGCTGCTGGCCCTGGCGGCCCGACGCGGCCTGGTGCTCCAGGTGGGCCACCAGGAGTGGTTCAACCCGGCCGTCCGGGCCGTGCGGGAGCTGATTCGCGCGCCTGGCTTCATCGAGGCGCAGCGGGTGGGCCCCTTCAACGATCGCGCCACCGATGTCGACGTCGTGCGGGACCTGATGATCCACGACCTGGAGATCGTGCAGCAGCTGCTCGGCGAAGAGCCCCTGCGCGTGGACGCGGTCGGCGTACCGGTCGTCACGGGCAAGGTGGACGTGGCGAACGTGCGGCTCGAGTTCCCGGGCGGCTGCGTGGCCTCGCTCACCGCCAGCCGGGTGGCGCGCTGGCCGGCGCGGCGGCTGCGCGTCTTCGAGCGCGAGGCGGCCTACTCCCTGGATTTCCTGGCCCAGTCGGCGCTCGTCCACCGGCGCATGCCGGCCGGCGTGGCGGGCCTCGACCTGGAGGAGCTGAAGGGCGAGCCCGAGGACACGCTGCTGGCCCAGCTGCGGGATTTCCTCTCCGCCATCCGCCGCCGCGAGACCGCGACCGTGACGGGCATCGCCGCTCTGCGCACCGCCATGCGCGTGATCCGCGCGCTGCCGCCCGTCGCGGGCGGTCGTTGACGACGGTTCTGCTGTCGGCGGGCGACGCCTCCGGCGACGACCATGCCGCAGAGCTCGTCACGGCGCTGCGCGCGCGCCGCCCGGGCCTGCGCGCGCGGGGTCTCGCGGGGCCTTCCATGCGGGGCGCCGGCGTCGAGGCGGTCGCCGACACCGCGGCCCTGGCCGTCGGCGGGCCCTTCGAGTGGCTGGCCTCCGCGGCCGGCATCGCCCGGGCCTGGCGTCGGATGGGCTCTGCCCTGGAGGAGCCGAGGCCCGATCTCCTGGTGCTCGTGGACAGCTCCGGCTTCAACCTGCCGCTGGCGCGCCGGGCGCGCCGCGCCGGCATTGCCACGCTCTACTACGTGGCGCCCCAGCTGTGGGCGTGGCGGCGCGGTCGCCTGCGCCGCATGGCCCGCAGCGTGGACCGGGTCGCTGCGCTCTGGCCCTTCGAGGCGCGCCTCTACCAGGAGGCCGGCATCCGCGTCGACTGGGTCGGCCATCCGCTGGTCGACCGGACGGCGCGGATCGGTCCGCGCCCCGAGGCCCGGCGGGCGTTGGGGCTGGCGCCCGAGGCGACCTGGCTGGCGCTGATGCCGGGCAGCCGGCGCAACGAGCTGGCGGCCAACCTGCCCCTGTTTCTGAAGGTGGCGCGCGAGCTCCATGCGGCAGACCCGCGACTTTGCTTCGCGATCGGCTCGGCCCCCACCCTCGGCGCCGCCGCGGTGGAGGCGGGCATCCGGGCGGCCCGGCTGCCCGAGAGTCTCCCGCTGCGGGTGGTCGCGGGCCGCTCGCTGGATCTGATCGCGGCCAGCGACGCGGTGCTCGCCAAGCCCGGCACGGTCACGCTGGAGGCGGCGCTCCTGGGCCGGCCGCTGGTCGTGGCGGCTCGCACCCATCCGCTCAGCGCCGCGCTGCTGCGCCGACTCGTCGCGGTAGACTGCCTCGCCATGCCGAACCTGCTGGCCGGGACCGCCATCGTCCCGGAGCTGCTGCAGGAGCGCGCGCAGCCCGCGGCGATCGCCCGGGAGCTTCGGGACAGGCTCGAGGGACCGGAGCGCGAGCGCCAGCTGCGCGCCTTCGCCGCGCTGCGGCCGACCCTGGGCGAGGCCGGGGCCTCGGAGCGCGTTGCCGGCATCGCCGAGGAGATGCTGGGTGCAGGTCGCTCGACATAGCCTGGCCGCCCTCGGCGCGCTCGCCGCCGCGCCGCTCGGGCTGGCCCTGCTGGCGGCGCGACCCTCCCAGCGCAGCGGCCTGGGGGAGCGCCTGGGAGGCTTCTCGGGAGAAGCGGGTGGGCTGTGGGTCCACGGGGCCAGCGTGGGAGAGCTGCTCGCCGCCGCGCGCCTGGTCGACCGGCTCGCCGCCTCGGGACACCGCGTCGTGACGTCCGCCGCCACGCTCAGCGGGCGCGCGGTCCTGCGGGGCCAGCGGCCCGGGCTGCACTGCCAGCTCGCCCCGATCGACCACCCCTGGGTGGTGGAGCGGCTGCTGGCACGCGCCCGTCCCTCGGCGCTGGTGCTGGTCGAGACCGAGCTGTGGCCGAGCTGGATCGCCGCTGCGAGTCGCCGGGGGGTGCCCGTGGTGCTGGTCTCGGGGCGACTGTCGGAGCAAAGCTACGCGCGACTGCGCCTGCTGCGCGGCTGGGCATCCCGGACCCTGCGCCGTCTCGCCGCGATCGGAGCCCGCACGCAGGCCGACCTGGAGCGCTTCGCCGCGCTGGGAGCCCCGCCTGCCAGACTCCGGTGCACCGGAGACCTGAAGCTCGAGCTCGACCCGAGGCCGCCGCCGCTCGCGCCCGAGCTGCTGCGCGCGCTGGGCTCGCAGCCGCTCCTGGTCGCGGGCAGCACCCACGCCGGCGAGGAGGCCGCGGCCCTGC
>CAZYOL010000122.1:0-13259 GCA_964649065.1 uncultured Spirochaetales bacterium | reverse complement strand
GACGGCCGTCGGGGTCCGGGCACGACGCATTTCGGGCTCATCCTCCCGCCGCTGCGCGGCCGCTGAGCAAGCGCTGCCGCCACGCGCGGCAGCGCGCCGCGCAATCCGAGCCCAGCTGCCGCAGCTGTCGGGTATGGGACTTGCACCTCCGTCGCTCGTGACCTCCGTGCGCATGCCGGTCCCGCCGCATCGGCTGTCGTCGCGCGACGCGAGCTTCCTCTACATGGAGCGACCCCACGCGCTGCTCCACATCGGCTGCGTGGCGGTGGTCGACGGTCCCCTCTCGGTCGATGCGCTGGTGGACCGGATCCACGCCCGGATCGGGCACCTGCGCCGCTACGCCCAGCGCGCGGTCCGCGCCCCGCTCGGGGTGGTGCACCCGAGCTGGGAGGAGGACCCGAGCTTCGACCCGCGCCAGCACGTGCAGCGCTGGGCGCTGCCCTCGCCGGGCGGCGAGGAGGAGCTGCTCGACGCCGTGCGCGCCCTGCTGGGCCAGCCCCTCTCCCGCAGCCGGCCGCTCTGGGAGATGCACCTGATCGAAGGGCTGGACGAGGGCCGCACGGCCCTGTTCCAGAAGGTCCACCACTGCATGGTGGACGGGGTCGCGGGTGCTCAGGTGCTGGAGGTGCTGCTCGACCCCACGCCGGAGGGCGAGTCGGGCGAGACCCACCGGGCGGAGAGCTGCCGGGCCGGGAGCCCCGCCGGCGGTCGCTGGGGGAGGGTGCTGGCCGAGGCCTTCCGGGCCGGCAGCCGCGGCGCCGGATCCACCCTGGGCCTGCTGACTCGACCCGCCGCCGCCCGTCGGGCCGTCTCCCGCATGCGGGACGCGGCCTACTCGGCGCTGCGGCTGGCCGCCGGCGACGTGCCCCGACTGCCGTGGAACCAGCGCATCGGCTCCCGCCGCGCCCTCGCCTTCACCCGCCTCCCGATGGAAGCAGTGCGGGGCATCCGGGCGGCGCGGGGAGGCACCGTGAACGACGTGGTGCTCTGCGTGCTCGCGGGCGCCCTGCATCGCTATCTGGAGTCGCACGGCATCGCGACGCGCCGCATGGAGCTCGCGGCCGTCGTGCCGGTCAGCCTGCGCAGCCCGGAGCAGCTCCGAGACTTCGGCAATCGCATCTCCGCGATGCTCGTCCCCCTGGCCGTCGATCTGCGCGACGAGGTCGCCCGGCTGCAGGCGACGCGCGCGATCACCGGCCGGCTCAAGGCCGGCTCGGCCTGGGTGGGAATCGACGCTCTGCTCGACCTGCTCGAGCGGGTGCCGGCGCCGCTGCTGGCCCTCGGCGAGCGCCAGGTCGGCCTCGGGGGGGTCGCCAACCTGATCGCCACCAACGTCCCGGGACCCCGCGAGACGCGTTGGCTCTGTGGCTCGCGCGTCGAGGCGCTGCATCCGATCGTGCCGATCTTCGATGGCCTGGGCCTGGGGATCGCGGTCTTCAGCTACGACGGCTGGCTGCACGTGGGCCTCAACGCCGACGCCGACCTGATCCCGGACCTCGACAAGCTTCGCCAGGCGGTGGAGGACGCCTTCCAGGCGCTCCGCGCCGACGCCTGAGCGATCTCGGCTCCCCAGCTCCCCAGGGGGGGGCTGCAGGCCTTCACGCCGACGTACCGGAAGCTTCCACGAGGGCCGTGCAGAAAACTCCCCATCCGGGTGTCGACCGGGCTTATACTGGCGCCGCCGAATCTTGGGGAAATAGGCGCACGTCCGCAGGAGCGGATCTGCGCGCACGGGAGAATCGATCATGTTGCAGTGGAATCAGCTCGGGAATCTGCGCTCGGCGCGGGTGGCGGTGGCCACCCTGGCCAGCCTGTTACTGGCCGCGTCCGCGCAGGCGGCGCCGCTCAAGTGGGAGGGGACCTCGATCTTCAAGCTCGGGGCCAACAAACCCAACATCTTCACCGGAAACGGTGTCGCCACCGTCAACGGCTCCGGGGGCTTCGGCCACCTCAGCACGCTGCGTATCGGCGCCTCAGAGATCGGCGGAATGAACATCGTGCCGGTGACCGATCCCGACACGATCGCCGACGGCATCGTCCAGATCGAGGTCACCGGTATCAATGGGGGAGGGACCTTCTCGGGAATCTCCGGCGGGCCGCCGGCGACGGCCATGCTCCCGGTCATGGGCGTGGGGCGGGTCTGCCTCTTCGATCCGGCCTGTTTGCCGGGTGGCTTCCTGGAGCTGCCCTTCAGCTTCACGAACACGTTCCACACCGGTGGCTCGGGAACCTCGACGACGCAGGGCGGTTTCGGCGTCGGGGGCCTGCTGACCTTGGGCGGTGCCGGCGGGATCCGCATCTCGATCATCGCGAATCCGTGGACGCTCGGTCAGGCTTCGGCGCTCGATCAGATCGAGACGGTGAACGGTGCCAAGATCCTCACCACCAAGTTCGCCACCGGCTTCGTACACGGACCGGCCTCCCTGACCTCGTCGACCGCGCTGCCCTCCGGCGTCATCAAGTACGTGACGCCGCTGCAGGTCAGCACGAACCTGACCAGCGGGACCAGCGAGGTGCTCTCGCTGCTCGGCCAGACGAAGATCCACTTCGTGCCGGAGCCGGGCATGCTGCTCCTGCTCGGCTCGGGCGTGGTCGGCCTGGCCTGGCTCGGCTGGAACCGCAGCCGCCGCTAGCCAGCGACCTCGGCGCGTCGTTTGCGGGCCGCACCCCGACCGGGGTGCGGCCCGCCGCACTTCGAGAGACCTATCCTCCCCGCGTGGTGGACGCGAGGCCCGCTTCCGAGGCCGATGCCGCCGGGCCCGCGAGCGGCACGGCCGCGCCGGAGGTCTCCTTCGTCCTGCCCTGCCTCGACGAGGCCGAGACGCTGGGGGACTGCATCGCCGCTGCGAGGCGTTGCATCCAGGAGCACGGCCTGGCGGCGGAGATCCTGGTCGCCGACAACGGCAGCCGCGACAACTCGCGCGCGATCGCGAGCCGTGCCGGCGCGCGGGTCGTGGAGGTGTCTCGGCGCGGATACGGGAGCGCCCTGATGGGCGGCTTCGAGGCCGCCCGGGGACGCATTCTGGTGATGGGAGACGCCGACGGCAGCTACGACTTCGCCGCCGCCATCGACCTGATTCGGGCGCTGCGTGCAGGAGCCGACCTGGCGATGGGGGCGCGGGCCCGGGTGCTGCCCGGGGCCATGCCCTGGCTGCACCGTTGGGTCGGCAATCCGCTGCTCTCCTGGGTCGGCCGGCGCCTGTTCCGGGCCCCGGTCTCCGACTTCCACTGCGGCCTGCGGGCGCTCACCCGGGAGGCCTACGTCCGGCTCGGACTGCGCACGACGGGCATGGAGTTCGCGACCGAGATGATCGCGAAGGCGAGCCTCCGGAAGCTGCGCATCGCCGAGGTGCCGATCGTGCTGCATCCCGACGGCCGCAGCCGCGGCTCCCACCTGCGCACCTGGCGCGACGGCTGGCGCCATCTCCGCTTCATGCTCTGCCTCTCGCCGTGGTGGACCCTCTTTGCGCCCGGCCTGCTGCTGGCGAGCGCCGGGGCACTGGGACTGGCCTGGATCGGCCTGGCTCCGCGGCCGGTCGGGGCGGTCGTCTTCGACGTCCACACCCTGGTCGCCGCGAGCCTGGCGGTGTTGGTCGGCTACCAGGCGATGACGACCGCGGTCGCCGCCCGGCTCTTCGCCTTCGAAGAGGAGCTGGGCCCGCCTTCCCCCTGGCTGTGGGGCGGCCTCCGGCACTTCTCGTTGGAGCGAGGGATCCTGGCGGGCCTGGCGCTGGCCGGGGCGGGCGGGGCCTGCATCGTGGGGGTGCTGATCCGCTGGGCCCAGGTGGACTTCGGCGATCTCGACGTCCAGGTGACCCTGCGCCCGATGATCCTGGGGGCCACCGGCGTGGCCCTGGGCGCCCAGACCCTCCTCATGTCCTTTCTCTACAGCATGCTCGGCATCGAGCGGCGGCGTGACTCCGGGGCGGCCGGCCCCCAGAAATGAGCCGGGCCGCCTCCGAGGAGACGGCCCGACTTGGGAAGGGGATCTATTTTGTTGCTGAGGAAGTGGCCCGCCGCCGTGGGGAGGTGACGGATTTTCTGGGGGGAGCCCGAAACTTTTCTCGGCGGAGGGAAGACCCACGACGTGAGCGGCTATCGCGGGTAAATTCTCCCGCTGCAGCCGCGAAACTTGGGTCCCCGCGGGGCGGGGCCGGAGGCTCCGCCATCGCCATCTCGTACCGCATCCACCTCCTGGGCGAGGCGGTGCCCGACCCGAGCGTGGGCCCGCCGGTGGCCCTGCCCGGCGAGCGGGTGGCCGTGGAGGTCTGGCCGCCCCGTCGTCTCTGGGTCGCGCTGGACGGCGTGCACCGGCTCGGGCTGGCGACCGTCTCCACCGCCTGGACCGGCATCCCAGTCCATCTCCAGCACGAGCTCAACGTGCTCGAGGGGTGCCGGATGCGCATCGAGATGACGGATTTCCGCGATGGGGAGTGTCGGCTGCAGCTGGCTCGCCTGGGAGCCCGCAACGAGGTCCCGATGATCGATCGCAGGGTTCGCTGTCTGGTGACCCAGCCGGGCGTGAGCCGCATCGAGTGCGTCCTGACGAACCATCCGCTGGGCGGGGGGCCCGAGTCCCGGACGGAGGGCGCGGTCGAGGCCGGCGCGCGTCGCCTGCTGCGCTTCCCCTTCCGCAGCTGAGCGCGATCCACTCCCGACTCGCTGGAGCCGCGCAGCGGTTGTGCGAGTATCGAGTGCCGTCCCAGGCAGGGAAGGAGTTCCGATGTCCGGTCTCAAGCTTGCGCTCCAGCTCGGCTACTGGGGAGCCGGCCCGCCCGCCGACTTCGTCGAGCTGGCGCAGCAGGTCGAGAGCCTCGGCTTCGAAACGGTCTTCACGGCGGAGGCCTGGGGCTCGGATGCCTTCACCCCGCTGGCCTGGATCGGCGCCCACACCTCGAAGATCCGGCTCGGAACCGCCGTCGTGCAGCTCTCGGCGCGAACACCGACCGCCACGGCGATGGCCACCCTGACCCTGGATCACCTCTCGAAGGGGCGCATGCTGCTGGGCCTCGGCGTCTCGGGGCCGCAGGTGGTCGAGGGCTGGTACGGCCAGCCCTTCTCGAAGCCGCTGGCGCGCACCCGCGAGTACGTGGACATCGTGCGCCAGGTGCTGCGACGCGAGCAGCCGGTGAGCAACGACGGCGAGCACTACCCCCTGCCCTACTACGGGGAGGGCGCCTGGGGCCTGGGCAAGCCCCTCAAGTCCATCACCCATCCGCTGCGGGCCGACGTGCCGATCTTCCTGGGCGCGGAGGGGCCGAAGAACGTGGCCCTCGCCTGCGAGATCGCCGACGGCTGGCTGCCCCTCTGGTGGTCGCCCTTCCGCTCGGACATCTACCGGGACTCGCTGCGCCACAAGCGCGCAGACTTCGAGATCGCGCAGCTCGTGCAGGTGGCCGTCACCGACGACATCCAGGCCGGCCTGCAGGCGCAGAAGGGCTTTCTGGGCTTCTACATCGGCGGCATGGGCGCCAAGAAGCGCAACTTCCACAAGGAGCTGATGGCGCGCATGGGCTTCCCGGCCGAGGCCGAGAAGATCCAGGAGCTCTTCCTCGAGGGGAAGCGCGCCGAGGCCGTGGCCGCCGTGCCGGACGCCTTCGTCGACGAGATCTCTCTGATCGGGCCCATCGAGCGCATCCGCGAGCGCCTCCAGGCCTGGCGCGAGACCCCCATCACCACCCTGGTGCTGGCGAACCGAGACCTCGAGACCCTGCGCACCATGGCCGAGCTGGTGCTCTAGCGCGGGCACGCGTGCGCGAGACGCTCGAGCTGCACCGGCAGTCCTTCCCCGGTCGCCAGGCCTTCGACACGGCCGTCTCCCGCGCCCTGCTGCACCGCGTGGCGGAGCGGGGGGGGCCGGGCGCGCTGCGCCTCTACCGGCCGGACGAGATCCTCGCCTTCTCGGTCTACGACCGCACCCGACCGGGCTTCGTGCCGGCGCTGGCCGCGGCGCGCGCGCAGGGCTTTGCGCCCGTGGTCCGGCTGGCCGGAGGGCGCGCGGCCGTCTTCCACCGCGAGACCCTGGCCTTCTCCTGGGCGCGTCCCTCGGCCGACCCACGCCAGGGGATCCGGGAGCGCTTCGACGAGATGGCGGAGATCGTCCGCGCGGCGCTGGAGGCCCTGGGGGTCGACGCCAGGATCGGTGCCGTCCCGGGGGAGTACTGTCCGGGCGACCACAGCGTGAACGCGCGCGGCGAGCGCAAGCTGGCCGGCATCGGCCAGCGCATCGTCCGCGGAGCCGCCCACGTCGGCGGCGTGGTGGTCGTCGGGGCCTCCGAGCGCGCCCGTCGCGTCCTGATCCCCGTCTACCGCGCCCTGGGCTTCGACTTCGATCCGGCGAGCGTCGGCAGCATCGAGGACGAGATCGGCAGCCTCTCCTGCGCGCGGGTCGCGGAGGCCCTGCTCGACCAGCTTCGCCTCCGCTACGAGCTGGTGCCCGCCGAGCTCGAGAGCGAGTCGCTGGCTGCAGCGGCGGAGCTCGAGCCCCACCACCGGCTCGACGGCGCGGCCAGCGCCTGAGCCCCCTCCCCCGCGTCGCGCGCCGTCAGGCGCGTCAGGATGTCGTGGGGCAGGGTGAGAGCCGCCAGGCCGACGAAGAGCACCCGTACGCCCGCCGCATCGGAGCCGTCGCCGAGCGCCGCCCAGCTGACGAGGCCCGCGACAGCCGCCAACAAGCTGAAAGGCAGGGCCCGCAGCGCCAGGGCGGCCAGCGCCCGCCCGAGTGGGCCCGGGAGCAGGGACTCGGCCAGGCGGAGCGAGTAGCGGAGCGAGTGGCCGCCGCAGAAGTAGAGAGCGAAGCCGAGCAGGGGCGGAAGCAGCGCCAGCGCCAGGGCCAGGCTGGCCCCTTCCAGGGCCACCAGGCGCCTGCCGCGACCCAGGTCGTGCAGGCAGAGAGCCGCGGCGACGGCGATCCAGGCCGGAGCGCCCGTCTCCGCGCCGCGCGCCAGGAACGTCGCCAGCAGGGCCGGATCCCGATCGAGCAAGACCGCGAGCAGCTGGGCCGTCTCGGTGGGGTGGAAGAGCAGGGGCGCCGCAACGGGCAGGGAGCCCCGGGCCGCGATCTCCAGGGCGTGAGGTCGAGTCGCGCCGCCGTTGCCGCGACTGTCCTCGCGGCCGAAGTGCGCCGCCGAGCCCAGCAGGAAGACGGCCAGCGCCGCCTCCGGGATCGCCCAGAAGGCGAGCCCGGCGACGAGCACCGCGCCGGAGTAGGCCCCCAGGAAGAGCGCCACACGGCCCGCCCCGGCGCGTCCCCAGCGCTGCTGCGCGAGCCACGGATCGAGGGCGCCGTGGGGGAGGCCCAGTAGCACGACCAGCGCCGCCACGAGCGCCAGCTGGGCGCCGTCGGAGGGAGCGCCCGCCAGCCCGACGGCCGCCACGCACAGGCCGGCCAGGCCCGACAGGCCCGCGGCGTGGATGCGTCGGGCGCGGCTCACGCGACGCGCCGGCGCGGCCGGCGCCACAGCTCCGAGACGAAGAGGGCCTTCGGCATGGCTCCGATCACCGCAAGCCGGTCGCGTCGCGTGGGCGTGTCGGTCAGGAAACGCACCAGGCTGTCGGCCGGGACCCTCTCGAAGAGTCTCTCGAAGAGCTCGGGCGCTCGCCGCGGGTGGTGGCGCAGCACCTCGAGGAAGAGGCCGTCGAGGCGCTGCGTCCAGGCGCTCCTCGGGGCGGGCGGCTCCGGGAGCTCCTCCGAGACCAGCCTCTCCACGAGCTCGCGCGTGGTGCGCTGGATCCCGACGAAGGCGTAGCCGGTGCTGGGCCGCACGAGGCCGGCCGCGGTGCCGATCCGGTAGATGCGAGGCGAGGGCCGCAGCGCGGGCCGCGTCGCGCAGAGCGGGATGATGCCTCGCTCCCGCCGTCCGATCTCGTAGCGGGCGATCTCGTAGCGCTCGCGGAGGTAGCGATGGATGGCGTCGAGGTAGCGGTGCTCCGGGAGCGGGGCCGGGGAGAAGAAGGTGGCCTCGACGAGGGCGTGGCAGCGGTCGAAGGGCAGCACGTAGAAGAAGTGGATTCCGTCGCGCTGGCTGACGTCGAAATCCATCAGCGTGAGGGTCCCCGGGTCGAAGCTCGGCTGGGCCGTGTGGATCTCGAGGCCCACGAAGTGCTGGAGCAGGCTGCCTGGCTGCCGCGGCGGCGGCCGGCCGTCGAAGACCCTGCGGGCTCGCAGCACGCCGGTCTCGCTGTGCACGCGCACGAAGCCGCGGCACTCCTCCATGGCGAGCGCCCGGGAGCCCCTGCGCAGCCGCACGTTCGCGCGCGCGTCGAGCCGCCGCAGGGCCTCCTGGTAGAAGCGGCGCGCGGGAATGGCCCGGTAGCGGTAGGAGGCCGGCCCGTGGACGAGGTCGCGGCCGCTGCGGCGTAGCTTCCAGCGCGGCCAGACGTGCTCGACGGCCGACTCGAAGCCATGCCGGATGGCGTCCCAGTCGCACCAGATGCGGTCGTCCGCGTAGTGCTGCCGGGGCTCGACGATGCGGATCTGCCGCTTCGGATCGGCCTCCGAGAGCTGGCAGGCGAGCGTCAGGCCGGCGCAGCCACCGCCCAGGATCACGTCGTCGACGAGGGACTCGACCATCAGGCGGCCGGGTCCGCGCCCGGCAGGGAACGGATCGGAACGTGGAGCCAGGCCTCGTGGTCGCCAGACCCGTGGAAGCCGGGCTGCACCAGCTCTTCCAGCAGGGCCCGGGCGGTGAGGCCCAGCTTCCTGAAGCCGCCCACGGTGGCCCGCCCCTCGAAGTACTGCGCCGGGCTGCGACGGCGGATCTCGTCGCCGATCCCCTCGTAGAGACGGGAGGCCACTCGCACCGCCGGTCGGCTCCGGCCCGGAAGGAAGCGCAGGCCGCGGTCGGCGCTGCGGTAATAGCCCTCGGCGAGGTCGAGCACGCCCAGCACGGCGGCGTGGGCCTCGCGGCGCGCTCTCGGGACCCCGCCGAGCAGGGCCGCCGGCGTCACGCCGGGAGAGAGGGCCGTGCGCGGCAGATAGAGGCGGTTGCGCCCCGCGTCCTCGAGCACGTCACGGGCGATGTTGGTGAGCTGCATCGCCACGCCGAGGTCGATGGCGAAGGGACGCGCCTCGGGAGCCTCGGCGCCGAGTGCGTCGCACATGAGCAGCCCCACCGTTCCCGCGACGCCGTGGGCGTAGCGCACGAGATGAGCGCGGCTGGCGATCCGCACGGCGCCCAGATCCTGCTCGAGCGTCGCGAGGAAGCAGTCCAGGGCGCTGCCGGACATGCGACAGTCGCGCAGGAGCTCGAGGAAAGCCTCCAGCTGGCCGTCTTCGCTGCGGCCGCGGGCCAGGTCCGCGCGCAGGCTCCGGAGAGCGCGCCGGGCCAGCACGGCCGGCTGCTCGTCGACGAGATCGTCCACCCGGCGACAGAAGGCGTAGAGATGGGCAACTCGCTCCGAGGCCTGGCGGCCCAGCAGCTGGCTCGCCCAGTGGAAGCTGCGACCGTGGGTCGCCAGGCTCTCCCGAGCGGCCGGCAGCGCCAGCGCGCGGCAGGTCATGCCGCCCGTGCCTCGCGCGAAGCCCCGCCTGCCGCGGGCACCAGACGATCGAGGACCTTCGCGGAGCTGAGGACGCCGGGCAGGCCCGCGCCCGGGTGCGTGCCGGCCCCGACCAGGTAGAGGCCCTCGACGTCCTCGGAGCGGTTGTGGAAGCGGAAGTAGGCGGATTGGCCCAGAGTGGGCTGCACCGAGAAGCCCGCGCCGTGAAGCGAGAGGTAGCGGGAGCGGAAGTCGCTGGGAGTGACGTAGAAGTCCTCGGTGATGTGCGAGGACAGCTCCGGGAGCAGCGTCCGCTCCAGGGCGGCCACGATGGCGTCCCGGTAGCGCGGCCCCTCCTGCTCCCAGTCGATGCCCGCCTGCAGATTCGGAACCGGGGAGAGCACATACCAGGAATCGCAGCCCGCTGGCGCCATCGAGGGGTCGGTGGCCGTGGGACGGTGCAGGTAGAGGCTGAAATCCTCCGCGAGCACCTTGCGCTGGAAGATGTCGCGAAGCAGGCCTCGGAAGCGCTGTCCCAACCAGATCGTGTGGTGGGCGATGTCCGGATAGCGCCGCGTGGTGCCGAAGTAGAGGACGAAGAGCCCCATCGAGTAGCGCATCCGCTCGACGCGCCGGTCCGTCCACTTGCGGCGGCTGCCCCGGTCGATCATGTGCTTGTAGAGGAAGGGCGCATCGGCGTTGGCGACCACCACGTCCGCGTCGAGATCGCTTCCATCCTCGAGGCGTACTCCCCGCGCGGCGCCGTCCTCGACCCGGACCTCGGCAACGCCCTGGCCGAGCCGGACGCGTACGCCCTCCTCGTGCAGCAGCTGCTCGAGCCCCGCGACGAGCGCACCGGTTCCGCCCATCGGGAAGTGGATGCCCCACTCGCGCTCCAGGTAGTGGATGAGCGCGTAGATCGAGGTGGTGTCGAAGGGATTGCCGCCGACCAGCAGGGGCTGGATGCTGAAGGCCTGGCGCAGCAGGGGGTTCCGGAGGTAGCTCGAGACCAGGCCGTAGACCGATCGGTAGCTCTTCAGCCGGAGCAGCGCCGGGGCCACGCGCAGCATGTCCCGCCAGCGCAGGAAAGGGCGGTCGGAGAGCTCCGTGAAGCCCTTGTCGAAGATCCGACGCGACATCTCGACCAGCCGGCGGTAGCCCTCGCGATCGGCCGCTTCGAAGCGCCCGATCTCGTCGAGGGTCTGCTCGAGGGTGCCCCCGTAGTCGAGGCAGCGCCCGTCGGGGAAGCGGAAGCGGTACCAGGGCTCCACGGGGCGCAGGTCGATATAGTCCGCCATGCGCTTGCCGAAGAGGCCGAAGAGCTCCTCGAAGAGGAAGGGCGCCGTGATCACCGTCGGGCCCGCGTCGAAGACGAAGCCGCCCCGGCGATAGACCTGAGCGCGTCCGCCCGGGGCCTCGAGGCGATCGATGAGATCGACCTCGTAGCCCCGGTGCCGGAGCCTCAGGGCTGCGGCCATGCCCCCAAAGCCGGCTCCGACGACGATGGCGCGTGAGGCGGCCATCAGGCGGCCGCCTCGGAGGACGCCGCAGCGCGGCTGCGCTCGATCCTGCGCACCGGCTCGGACATCTCGTGGGCCACCTGGCCCAGGACCCGCTCGAGATGTGCCGGCAGCCGGCTGGCGTGCCGGAGAGCCAACCGCTCGAGCGAGCGGTACTGGGCCACGCTGGCGGCCACGGCTCCCGAATCGCGGATCACCCGAGCCCAGGCCCGGTTCTCCTCGGGGCTGCGCTCCCGGTGACGGAAGCGCGACCGCTCGCTGGCTGAGGCCGATCGCAGCCACTGGATCACCGGGGCGCTGGGCCGACCCTGTCGCAGATCGCTGGCCAGCTCGTCCCGGTCCTTCCAGCCGTACAGGTCGAGCAGGTCGTCCTGTACCTGGTAGGCCGCTCCCAGCCAGCCGAGGGCCTCGCGGGCGGCCTCGAGCTCCTCCCACGGAGCGTCGGCGAGGATCAGGGCCGCCTCCACCGGCAGGGCGAAGAGCGGGCCCGTCTTGGCGCGCGCGATGCTCTCGTACTCCTCGGGCGTCAGCGCCAGCGAGCCTCGCGCAGCGCCATCGGCCGCCTGGCCGCGCACGCAATCTCGGATCGTTCGCGCCACGCTCCGAACCAGCGCATTCCGCAGCTCGCTCGGAGCCGCTGCGCAGGCCGCGGCGTCGACCGCGGCGGCGATCCAGGCATCGCCGAGGCCGATGGCGACCTCGTCTCCGAGCAGCGCCCACACCGCGGGGCGTCCGCGCCGCGTGAGGTCGCGATCCTGCACGTCATCGTGCACCAGGGAGGCGTTGTGGAGCAGCTCGCAGGCGACCGCGACGTCCACGGCAGCTTCCGCGCTCACGCCCAATGCCGCTGCCGCGTCGAGAGCCAGCCGCGCCCGCGACCGCTTGCCCCCCGTGCGCAGGTGATAGCCCGCCGCGAATTCCAGGGCACCCGTCGCTCGCAGCGCCGCGTGCAGCCTGGCTTCGACCTCCGAGAGCGCGCCGCCGGCCTCCAAGGCCGTCTTCGTGATTGCCATTGCCATTCGAGAGTCCTCCTTCCCTGCGCGCGCTAACGGACCGAGCCCGCGGCTCGGCGCTGCTTCTCAGCCTCGGGGAGCGCAACCACGTTCCCGTGCGGGTCGAGGCGCCGATCGATGTTGCTCTTCGTAGCCTGACCCTTCTCCGAGAAGAGGAAGCCCTCTCGAAGGCCGACATAGGCGCCGGCAGCGGCCAGGAAGAAGATTCCACAACCGAACATCAACAGATTCACGTCACTCATGATGGGTTCCCCTCTGAAGCACCAGCGAGCCGGCGGCAAGAATCGACGGGACCCAGATCCCGACGAAGATTCCCTGTTCGCGTTCACCACTGAAGAAGAGCAAGACCGAGACCAGCAGCGAGAGCAGTGCCGCCGCGAAGAACATCGCCTTGGCGGTGGCGTGGTCGCCCAGGGTCCGCCCTGCGGTCTCTGCCTGCGCCGCGTCCTGCGGCCGTCGAACGTCGTCCATGTCTCGTTACCTCCCGGAGCAATGGATACTGCTCCAGACAGATAATGTCAAGGAAGTTTCTGGACTAAATCTGGCAATTGTCTGGACGCCGACCGGTCCCCTCGGGGAGCCACCTCGGCCGGTGGAGCGGCCTGACGCAGGTAGTAGGCGTAGACGAGCAGGACCAGGATCCCGAAGGCCATGGCGGCGATCCCGAGCTCGACGTCGTAGGGCTTGCGCACCGTGAGCGAGAGGCGCACCAGGATGGTCGAGGCGATGAAGGCGCCGTTGCGAAAGACCAGCTCGTAGCGGCTCGACAGCAGCAGCGACAGCAGCAGGATGACCGCGTCCGCGAAGATCATCACCGTGAACAGATCCCGATAGAAGATGGTGCGGATGTCGACCGCGGGTGCGCCGCCGAGTGCGACCACGCGCCAGGCATCGACGCACCAGCTGGCGAGGCTCGCGGCCGCAAGCGCGAAGAGGAGCACGCTCAGCAGCAGGGAGATCGCCTTCTTCTGACGGATGAAGCGGGCCACGGCCGCGACCGCCTCTGCGCCCGCCGGGGGGCGCTTCGGTCGCAGCCGGTTCACGTGGTAGAAGGCCGCGACCAACGCGAACATCACGAGGCCTCCGGCCATGTCGAGCAGGACCGCGAAGAGCTCGTCGAGCTGCTGCGCCATCTCGCCCAGCGTCTCCAGCTCCGCCACGTCCTTGAAGACGTTGCGGATCACGATCAGGGACAGGATCTCGTACTGCTTGCCGATCGAGCGCGTGGTCGACTCGGGGATCGACA
>CAZYOL010000121.1:0-13272 GCA_964649065.1 uncultured Spirochaetales bacterium | reverse complement strand
AGCACCTGGTGGGCATGAAGACCTCCAACTACATCATCGCCATCAACAAGGATCCGGATGCCCCGATCTTCGAGGTGGCCGATCTGGGCGTCGTCGCGGATCTCTTCGAGGTCGTCCCGGCGCTCACCCAGGCGGTGCAGGAGGCCAAGGGCTAGCCCCACGCCCTGCGAGGCGCGCCAAACCGCATTTGCCTCGGGGACTTCTCGAACTCGTCTTGAAACTCTCCGGAAAGGGGAGTAATGAGGAGGAGTTCGATGAGACCCGTGGAAGAACGCGCGCCAGTTCTGGGGGGTTCGGCGTGCTCAAAGCCGGAGCGCTCGGCGCCTCGCCGTCCGCCAGACGCATCGCATTCATCAACGAGAAGGGCGGGAGCGCCAAGACCACCCTTGCCGCCAACCTCGCGGCCTATCTGGCCCTGAGGCGGGGGCGACGTGTGCTCGCCATCGACATGGACCCGCAGGGCCAGCTGGGCAAGGTCCTGGGTGTCGACGTCCACCGGCCCGGGCGCTCCGCCGTAGACCTGCTGCTCGACTCGGTGCTGGGCCATGCCGCCCTCGACGGCGGATCGGAGGCCCTGGACCCGGAGCGGGACCCGGCCTCCACGCTGCCCATCGTCCGCACCCGGATTCCGAGGCTGGGCCTGGTGGTGGCCAACAAGTCGCTCGCGCTCTTCCCCGGCTGGGAGGGCGGCGCCGATCCGGGAGACCCGACCGGCCGCCTGGCCGAGACGCTGGCCCGCTCGGAGGAGATCGCGCAGCACGACTTCGTGCTCTTCGACGCGCCGCCCTCCTTCGGCCTGCTGACGCTGAATGTGCTGCGCGCCGCGACCGAGGTGGTGGTTCCCGTCCCCCTCACCTTCCTGGCCCTGGATGGCTGCGCCGAGCTGCTGCGAACCATCCGGACCGTCCGCGATCGCTACGACCACCCGAATCTGCGCATCTCGATGGTGGTCCCCACCTTCTACCGCCGGACGCGGCTGGCCCACGAGATCCTGGAGAAGCTCAAGGCCCGCTTCCCGAAGGAGATCTCCCACAGCGTGGTCGGCTACCACGTGAAGATCGACGAGGCCCAGTCGCGGGGCCTCTCCATCTTCGAGTACGCCCCCGGCGATCGCGGCGCGCGGCTCATGGCGGAGCTCGCGGAGGAGCTGGAGCTGCGCGCCCATCCGGGCGGAGAGGCCTCGTGAGCCGCCTCGAGCCCGGCGGGCGCGAGGCGCACGGCCCCGCTCTGGGCCGCGACCCCTTCAGCGAGGAACCGGCGGTCGATCCCTTTCTCGAGCGCCTCGACGCCGGTGTCGAGGGCATGAGCCCGCCGGCGCGGCCGCGGCCCGCGCTGCGTCCTCCCCACCCGGAGCCGGAGCCCCTGCGGCGACGCCGGCTGCCGCCCCCCCTGGCCGAGGTCGAGCTGGACGATCCGGCCAGCTGGCTCGAGCGAATCCTCACCCCGGAGGATCGCCGCCGCCTGGCCGCCCTGACGCGCTGGGGCGAGCGGGAGGCCCCCTTCGACCGCTTCGGCTTCTCTCCGCACACCGCGCGGCGCGCCTTCCCGATCTTCTACGCGCTCTACAAGGCCTACTTCCGGGTGACGAGCCGCGGCCACGAGAACCTCCCCCGGGAGGGCCCGGTCGTGCTGGCGGGCAATCACGGCGGCCTGCTGCCCTTCGACGGCGCCATGGGCGTGATGGACGTGCTGCTGCACACCGATCCCCCGCGCCTGGCGCGCGCGATCGTCGACCGCTGGGCGGGGCAGCTGCCGTGGATCAACGTCTTCTACGCTCGGGTAGGCCAGGTGATCGGAACGCGCGAGAACTTCAGCGACCTCCTCGACGACGGCGAGATGGTGCTGGTCTTCCCGGAGGGCGTGGCCGGGATCCGCAAGACCATTGCCCAGCGCTACCGGCTCCAGAGCTTCCACGTCGGCTTCGTCGAGCAGGCTCTGCGCGCACGCGCTCCCATCGTCCCGACGGCCTTCGTCGGGAGCGACGACCAGGCGCCGATCCTCTACGACGTGAAGCCGCTGGCCCGCCGCCTGGGCCTGCCGGTGGCGCCGATCACCCCGACCTTCCCCTGGCTGGGTCCGCTGGGCCTGCTCCCGTATCCGGTGCGCTACCGAATCCGCTACGGCGAGCCGCTGCGCTTCCACGAACGCTTCGGTCCGGAAGGCGCCCGGGACGCGCGCCTGGTGCGCTACCTCGCCAACCAGGTGAGGCGTTCGGTGCAGCAGCTCGTCGATCGGACCCGCCAGTGAAGCGGGTCCTGCTGACCCACGCGGACGAGCCCATCGGAAGACAGGTCCTGAAGACGCTCTACCACGACCCGGAGGTGGAGTGCCTGATGGCCCTCGGCGAGGGTCCGCCGCCCCGGGCCCTCGACCGCTTCCTGGCCGGCGCGCCGCCCCGGGTCCGCTACACGCGCCTCGACCTCGCCAAGCACCGGCCCGTCTCGGACCTCTTCCACTCCGGCGAGCTGCGCTCGGAGGCGATCGACACCGTGGTCCACGTGCCCCGCCACGCGACCCCGGTGGGCCAGCGCTCGCCCCTCGTCTCGGGTGTGGCGGAGCGGACCGCCGAGACGCGCCTCGTCCTGCAGCACGCCCTGGAGACGGCCTCCGTGAAGTCCCTGGTGGCCGTGGGCAGCGCCTTCGTCTATCGGCTGCCTCCGGGCAACGCGAACCGCCTCCACGAGGACAGCGATCTCGACCTCGACCCGGACGTCTCTCCCGAGATCCGGTCCTGGATCGACTGCGACATGCTCCTGCACGGCGAGGTGGGGACGGAGCGGCTGCGCGTCGTGCTGCTACGGGTCCCGACCGTGGTCGCGGCGGGGGGCTACGTGTACCTCAATCCCAGCCTCTCGGGCCGCCCGGGGCTGCGGCTGCGCGCCCTGGGCTACGACCCCCTGTGCGCGCTGGTGGCCGACAAGGACGTGGCCCTGGCCGTGCGCGCCGCCCTCCACAGCCCGCAGGCAGGCGTCTACAACGTCGCCGGTGACGAGGCGGTGCCGCTCTCGGTGCTCTCGCGCTGGACGCGCCGGCCCGGGCTGCCACTGCCCTCCCCGGCCCTGGGCTGGCTCGCCTCCACGGCGCGCCTGCTGGGTCGCGAGGGGCTGCGCTCGGCAGTCACCGGCGAGCACCTGCGCTTCGGCTTCACCCTGGACACGCGCCGCGCCGCGCGACAGCTGGCCTTCCGCCCGAGCCGACGCATCGGCCTGGCCCGGGCCGGCGACGGCTCCCTGCGGCTCGAGACGGCTCCGGCCTAGCGCCGGCCGCTGTCGGGCCCTTTGGCTACCCTCGGCCGCTCACGAGAGGCGGGTCAGGCATGGCAGTGGACACCTCGCAGTTTCGCAACGGACTGAAGATCGAGCTCGACGGCGAGCCCTTCGTGATCGTGTACTTCCAGCACGTCAAGCCGGGCAAGGGCGGCGCCTTCGTGCGCACGAAGGTCAAGAACCTGAAGACGGGCCGGGTCCTCGACCGGCGCTTCCGCTCCGGGGAGAAGGTCGAGCCGGCCGACGTGGACGATCGCAAGATGCAGTACCTCTACCAGGACGGCGATCAGCTGATCTTCATGGACGGCGAGACCTACGATCAGATCCCCTTCACGTCGGAGCAGGTGGGCGATGCCCGCAAGTACCTGAAGGAGAACCTGGACGTCGACGTCCTCTTCTGGCGAGGGAAGCCGATCAACATCGAGCTGCCCGCCTTCATCGAGGCGACGATCACCCAGTGCGAGCCGGGCGTGAAGGGCGACACCACGAGCGGTGCGACCAAGCCGGCCACGATCGAGACGGGCGCCGTCGTCCAGGTCCCGCTCTTCGTGAACGAGGGCGAGGCCATCCGCGTCGACACGCGCTCGGGCGACTACGTCGAGCGGGTTGGCTGAGCCGGCCCTCGCCGGCGCCGCCAGGCGGCCCCGGCGCGCGCTGGTCTTCTCGGGCGGGGGGGCCCGCGGCGCCTACGAGGCCGGCGTGGTCCGCTACCTGCTCGAGGACATGCCGAGGCTGCTCGGCCACCCCGTCCACTTCGACATCCTGTGCGGGACCTCGGTCGGGGCGATTCACGCCTGCTTCATGGGCGCCACCGCCGACCAGGGCCCAGAGCGCGCCACCCGCCTGCTCGACATCTGGCGCGGCATGCGGGTGGACGAGATGCTGCCCCTCTCGCTGCGCGACCTGCTCGGCCTGCCGCGGCGGCTGCTGGGCCTGCGGCGCACGGCGGAGCTGCTGCGCAGCGGAGCCCCTCCCGAGCGCATCTACGGGCTGCTCGACACCCATGTGCTGGAAGGCATCGTCTCCAATGCCATCCCCTGGCGCGGCATCCGCCGCAACGTGCGCTCGGGCCGAATCCACGCCGTCTGCGTGGCCGCCACCCAGATCGCCACCGGGCGGGTGACCATCTTCATCGACAGCGCCGAGCGGGAGATCTCGCAGTGGAGTCGCGATCCGAGCCTGCTGCCGCGGCTCACCCACCTGCTGCCGGTGCACGCGCTGGCCTCGGCCGCCATCCCGATGCTCTTCCCGGCGGTGCGCATCGGCAGCACCTACTACGCCGATGGCGGCCTCCGCCTGAACACGCCGCTGGCCCCGGCCCTGCGCCTCGGGGCCGACCGCGTGCTGGTGGTGGCCCTGCGCCAGGCCTCGGAGCACGCGAGCGACGCCCAGCTCGCCGACCAGCGCGTCGAGAACTACGCGAGCCCCCTCTTCCTCTTCGGCAAGGTCCTGAACGCGCTGATGCTGGATCCGCTGGACACCGACCTGGCGCGCATGCGGGTGATGAACGAGCTGCTGGACAGCGGCGAGCGCGCCTTCGGCCCCGACTTCCTGGAGCGCCTGAACCGGGAGCGGGGGGGCGAGGGAGGGCCGTCCTTCCGCCCGATCGAGGAGCTGGTGATCCGCCCGACCGCGGATCTCGGCCTGCTGGCGGGCCAGATCCTCGACAACATCGACGACAGCCGGGGGCGCTCGCCGTTGCTGTGGATGGCGGCGCGCAACCTGCGCGGCGAGGGCCGCTCCCCCGAGGCGGACCTGCTCTCCTACCTGCTCTTCGATGGCGACTTCGTCGCCCCGCTCGCCGAGCTGGGCTACGCGGACGCGCGTGCCAAGCAGGAGGAGCTGGCCGCCTTCTTCACGGACTGATGGCCCGGTGCGCCGCCGCTAGAATCGCCGCGTGAGGGGGGATCAGCTCGCCCGGCAGTGGCAGCTCATCCAGCGACTCGCCAAGAGCCGCTACGGGGTCGGCCTCGACGATCTGGCCGACGACCTCGGCGTGGTGCGCCGAACCGTCTACCGGGATCTGGACGCGCTGATGCTCGCGGGATTCCCGCTGGTCTCGGAGAAGCGCGAGGGACGGGTCTTCTACCGCTTCCTCGAGAGCTTCAAGCTGGGCGACGTGCCCTTCACGCCCGACGAGATCCTGGCCTTCGCCTTCAGCGAAGACCTGCTGCGCGTGCTGGAGGGGACGGTCTTCCACGACTCGATCCGCTCGGCCCTGGCCAAGATCCAGGCCGGTCTCGGGCCGGAGCTGGCGGCCTATCTGGCACGCCTCGGCGAGTCCTTCCGTGTGCTTCCGGGCCCCCACAAGAACTACGCCGAGATGCGCGACACCATCCAGGCCCTCTCGGATGCGGTGCTGCGTCACCACACCGTGCGCATGCGCTACCGCACCGGTCGCACCGGAGCCGTCGCCACGCGCGAGCTCGATCCCTACCGCATCTGGTACCGCAGCGGCGGCCTCTACGTGGTCGGCCTCGACCACAAGTCCGGAGAGATCCGCACCTTCGCGATCCAGCGCATCCGCCACCTGGAGCCCAGCGAGCGGCGCTTCGAGCCGCCGGCGGACTTCGACTTCGACGCCTACATCGGCTCCTCCTTCGGCGTGGTCAACGAGCCCGCCCTGCGCGTCCGCATCCTCTTCGAGGCGCGCTGGGCCACCTACGTCGAGGAGCACACCTGGCATCCCAGCCAGCGCCTCCACCCCGGCAAGGGCGGCAGGGTCGAGCTGACGATGGAGGTGGGGGGTACGGCCGAGCTGCGGCAGTGGATCCTCTCCTTCGGCGCGGGGGCGGAGGTCCGGGAGCCGGCGGCCCTGCGCGAGGAGGTGATCGCGGAGCTGGAGGGAGCCCTGGCGCGCTACCGCTGATGGAGATTCAGCCCGAGGCCGCCTCCGCCTCCCGATCCTCTCGGGTGTAGAGCATTCCGAGCCTGCGCCACTGATCGCGGGTGCGCTCGGTGATCAGGCCCAGGCCCAGCAGGTTCGGCACCACCGTGTGCATGTAGGCCAGGCTGTTGAACTCGGCGTGGTTCTCCATGCCGAGCATCAGCTCCACCACCTTCTCGGGATCGAGGCCGTACTTGGGGCCCAGCAGCCGCAGCATGTCGTGCTGCTGGTTGGCGTTCAGCGCCTCCAGGATGCCGAGGGCCCAGTCTTCCATGGCCTCTCGCTGCTCGGGCGCCGCCTCCCGCACCACGCGACGCATCATCAGGACCCCGAAGGCGGCGTGGCGGGACTCGTCCTGGGCCACGCGCCGGATCAGGTCGCTGAGGAAGTCGTTGCGACTGTCCTGGCGCATCAGGTCCATGATGCCGACGGCCATGCCCTCGAAGAGGCACTGCATGCCGAGGGTCTTCTTCTGGACTCCCTCGGCGGCCAGCAGCTCGTCGAGCAGGATCTTGACGGTCGGCCCGATCGGGTAGAGCGCGCCCAGCTTGCGCTCGAGGAGCTTCGAGAAGACCTCCACGTGCCGGGCCTCGTCGATCACCTGGCTGGCCGCGTACCACTTCTCGTCCATCTTGTCGCAGGCATTCGTGAGCTGGCCGCAGAGCTGGAGCGCCGCCTGCTCGCCGTGCAGGAGCTGGGAGATCACGTAGCTCAGCTCGTCGAACATCGCGGCCTTCTGGGTCGCCTCGTCCGCGCCCATCAGTTTGGCGGCCTGGGCCAGCAGCGAGGCACGCGGCTCCAGCACCCAGTCGTCCTTCGACAGCGGCGCCTCCCAGTCGATGTCGGTCTCCGCATTCCACTGGCCGACCTTGCCCTTCTCGTAGAGCGCGCGCAGCTCTTCGACCTCGCTGCCGTAGTTCCACTGCCAGTGCAGCTCCAGGGGCACCGCGACGTCGATCTGCTCGCGCAGGCCCTGGATCTCGCGCTCGTCGACGAACTGGACGACCTCGAAGTCGCCGACCTGCCTGCGGTGATCCGGAATGAGCTTCTGCATGGGTCTTCCTCCGTGGGGGTTCAGGCGGGCTCGGGAGCCAGCGCCCGCTGCAGCAAGCCGCGCAGCTCGCGCTTGCGACGGCGCACCGCCTCGGCGGTGAAGAGCGGAGCGCCGGTGATGCGCTCGCCGATCTCGCCGGAGGCGAAGTGGTAGACGACGGCCCCGATCAGGGTCTGGACGGTGTCGGGCACGGAGACGGGGCGCAGCGCTCCGGACTCGACCCCCTCGCCCAGGAGCTGCTGCATCCCGCCGACGATGCGATTCAGGATGCCGTCGACGCGATCCGCTTCCGGCGTGCCGAGCTCGATCTGGGGCTCCTCGAAGAGACCGCGCAAAAGCAGCCGAGCGCTGGAGGGGTGCTCGGCCAGAGCGTCGACGATGGCGTCCAGCCAGCGGCCCAGCTGCTCGAGGAGCGGGACCGACTCGCCGCCCCCCTGGGCCGCGCTCTCGAGGCGCTGCTCCAGCCGCTCGAGGACCCGGCCCAGCACCTCGTAGTAGAGCTGACCCTTGGTGCGGAAATGGTGGAAGAGCGACGACTTGCCGAGCCCGGCCGACGCGGCGACCTGGCGCATCCCGACCCCGGAGAAGCCGTCGCGCGCGAACAGGGCTTCCGCGACCTCGAGGATCTTGGTCCGGGAGCCCGGCGGTGCGGAGCTGCTCATGTCGACCTCGCTGCGCGCAGACCTGGCCGGATCCAGACGGCAACCGGATCGGCGACAGGGCTTCGACCAGACCGACCGGTCGGTCCAGCCAGGCTACCGAGGGCGCTGGGGCGGGTCAAGGCCGGGAGGTCCGGGCGGGTCGAGCGCCACCCGGAGGCGGAGAGGCTAGGGCCGGACGACCTCGATGGGCCCGAGGCCCTCGAGCTGGGGCTTCAGCTGCTCGGCCGGGCCGACCAGCACGATCAGGGCCCGGTCCGGGTGCAGCAGCGAAGCCGCCAGGCTCGCGGTGTCCTCCGGAGCGACCGCCCGCACCCGGCCCCGGTAGGTGTCGAGCGAATCCTCGGGCAGGCCGTAGACGTCGAGTCCCGTGAGTGAGCCCGCGATGGCCGTCGAGGTCTCCAGGCCCAGCGAGAACTCCCCGACCAGCAGGGTCTGGGCGTCCCGCAGCTCGCGCTCGCCCGGCGGCTCCCGCCGGATGCGAGCCAGCTCGGCCAGCACCCGGTCCAGGGCGGCCCGCACCTCGGGAACGCGGGTCGAGCTGGAGACGAGGAAGGGGCCCGGCGAGCGACGCAGATCGAAGGCGGAGTACACCCCGTAGGTGAGTCCGGCCTCGGAGCGCAGGCTCTCCATCAGGCGCGACGAGAAGCCGCCACCTCCGAGCACCGAGTTGAGCAGCTGGGCGGTCACGCGCTCCGGGTGGCCGCGCTCGATGCCCTCTTGCGCCAGCACGATACGCGCCTGCCCCAGCTCCGGCCGGTCGACCACCACCACCCGACGCTCGAGCGGGACGCGCGGGGGCGGGGGCGGGCCCACGGCGGGCAGCTCGCCGCCGCTCCAGCTCCCGAAGAGCTCTCCTGCGCGCCCGGTGATCGCCTCCGCATCGACGTCTCCGGAGACGGTCAGGATCGCGTTGCCCGGCACGAAGAGCCGCCGGTACAGCTCGCGCGCCCGGCTCGCATCGAAGGCCTGGACACTCTCCGGTGTTCCCGCCCGGGGCAGGCCGAAGCGGTGGCCCGGGTACAGCGAGGCCGCCATCTGCCAGGCGGCCAGCGTCGCCGGATCGTCCTTGGCCCGCTCGAGGCTGGCGAGGACCTCTCCGCGCAGTCGCTGGGCCTCGGCCTCCGCCAGCCGGGGACGCAGCACGACGTCGGCGAGCAGCTGGAGCAGCGCCTCGAGGTCCCGCGACAGGCCGCTGACGCGAATCCGCATGGAGTCCCAGCCCGCCTCGGCGGAGAAGCTGGCGCCGAGCGCCTCGAAGGACTCCGCCAGGGCCAGGGCGTCGCGGCCCGCCGCGCCCCGCTCCATCAGATCGGCCGTGAAGCTCGCCAGGCCCGCCTGCGGGAGCGGCACGTCGGCCTCGCCGCGGCGGACGGTGAGCGTGAGGGTGAGGTACGGAAGCCGCCGGTCCTCGAGGACGATCAGGTGGAGACCGTTGTCGAGCTCGATGCGGCGCAGGGCTCCGGGGCTCAGGATCGGCGCGTCGCTGGGCGGCGGCGGGGGCTGCTCCCAGGCGGGCGGGAGCTCCGCCTCGGGCGTCGTCGCTGCGGGCGGCCCCCCGGCACAGGCCAGGGACCAGAGGGTGGCCCAGGCCGCGGCGACGCCCGCGGCCCTGGGGGCTCGCGAGAGCCCCCTCACGGGACCCGGGTCTCCGGCGCCACCACGTGGACCACGCTGCGCCGCTCGGCGCCGAGGTAGGCGCGGGCCACGCGCTGCACGTCCTCCGCCGAGACCGAGCGGATCGCACTCAGGCGGTCGTTCAGGGGTCGGATGCGATCGAAGCTGACCACGTCGTAGGCGATGCGGCTGGCCAGGTTCGAGTTGGTGCGCAGGCCCCGGACCAGGGAGACCTCGAGCTGGCGCTTGGCCTTCTCCAGCTCCTCCGGGAGCACGGGCTCCTCGCGGAGGCGCTCGATCTCGGCGAGCAGCGAGCGCTCGACCTCCTCGATGCGGGCCTCGGGACGCACCGCCGCCTGGGCGAAGAAGAGCCCGGCGCGGCGCATCTCGAAGAAGGCCCCGTAGGCCGAGAGCGCCGTCTGCTCCTCGTAGACCAGCTTCCGGTAGAGCCGGCTCGCGCGGCCGCCCGAGAGGATCTGACTCGCGACGTCGAGGGCCTCCGCATCCGGGTGACCGGACTCCGGCGCGTGCCAGGCCATCGTGAGGATGGGGCCGCGCAGGTCGAAGTGCACGATCTGACGCCGCTCGCCCCGCTGCTCGGGCTCCCGGGTCGGGCTGCGGGGGATGCGAGGCGCCGGGGCCAGGCCGCCGAAGCGGCGGCGGATGCGCTCGAGGACCGGCCCGCTCTCGAAATCTCCGACGACGGCGATCACGATGTTGTTCGGCGCGTAGTAGGTCGAGAAGAACTGCTTGCAGGCCTCGAGGGTGACGGCCTCCACGTCGCTCCTCCAGCCGATCACCGGCCAGCGGTAGGGGTGGGCCTGGTAGGCCAGGGCGAAGATGGCCTCCTGGGCCCGGCCGCGCGGGTTGTCCTCGGTGCGCAGGCGCCGCTCCTCCAGCACCACCTCCCGCTCGCTCGTCAGCACCTCCTCGTCGAGCACCAGGCTGCCGAAGCGCTCGGCCTCGAGGTCGATCACCAGGGGCAGGGCCTCGGCGGGCACGTTCTCGAAGTAGACCGTCTGGTCCCGAGTGGTGTAGGCGTTGAGCTGCCCTCCCCGGGACTGCACCAGCTTGGCGTGCTGCTCGGGACCGAGGCGCTCGGAGCCCCGGAACATCATGTGCTCGAAGAGGTGCGCGAGACCGGTGTAGCCCTGCTCGTCGACGGAGCCCGCCTTCACCCAGATCTGGAAGGAGACCACTGGCGTCGTGTGATCCTCGAGGGTGAGGACCGTCAGACCGTTGGCCAGGGGGTTGCGCTGGGCGCGAAGAGCCGGGTCTTCGAGCTCGGCTGCGCTGCGCTGCGCGGCGAGCAGGAGCAGGCCCATGCAGAGCCCCCTCGCCACCTTCGCCGCGCGGGGCCCATCCGCCATTGCGCGGTACAGTAGGAGCCGCCATGGGTGGTGTCCACGATCCGGCACGTCGGGGCGAGGAGCCGCGCGCCTGATGGCCGGCGGCGACGGCACCGTCTACTCGAGCCGGCACGGCCGCATGTGCGCGCACTGCGGGCGCAAGGCCGCAGAGTGCGCCTGCCGCCGCAGCCCGCGCGCGCCCCGCGGCGACGGCATCGTGCGCGTGCGCCGCGAGACCAAGGGCCGCAAGGGCAAGACCGTCACCACGGTCAGCGGCCTGCCCCTGCCCGGCGAGGACCTGCGCAGCCTGGCCGGCGAGCTGAAGCGCCGCTGCGGCAGCGGCGGCTCCGTGGTCGACGGCGTGATCGAGATCCAGGGCGATCACCGCGAGACGCTGGTCGGCGACCTCGAGGCCCGCGGCTACACGGTGAAGCGCGCGGGAGGCTGAGCCGCAGCTCAGGCGCGCACCAGCCAGCCCCCGTCCACCACCAGATTGTGGCCCGTCACGTAGCGGGCGGCCTCGCTGGCCAGGAAGACCACGGCTCCCTTGATGTCGTCCTCGCCGCCCGCCCGCCGCATCGGAATCTGCTCCAGGAAGGCCGCGTCGCCCCGCACGTAGTCCATCATGTCCGTGTCGAAGGCCCCGGGCGAGATCGCATTCACCCGGATCCCGAAGCGAGCGAGCTTCACGGCCATGTCCTTGGTGAGCGTGTTCACGGCGCCCTTGGCGGCGCTGTAGGCGATCGCGGGCTCCTTCTCCTCGGGGGAGCCGCGAGAGCCCGAGATCGAGGAGATGTGGATGATCGAGCCACCCCCCTGCTCCCGCATCGTGCGCGCGACGCGCTGGGAGAGCTGCCACAGGGCCCGCACGTTCACCTGGAAGACCTTGTCCCAGCCCTGCATCGGGTAGTCGAGGGTGGGAGCCCCCCAGATCACGCCGGCGTTGTTGACCAGGACGTCCAGGCGCTCGCCGGGCGCCAGCACCCGGTCGGCGAGGGCCTCCACCTCGTCGGGCCGGGACAGATCCGCCTGCAGGGCGAGAGCCTGCCGGCCCAGGGCCTCGATGGCGGCGGCGGTCTCGCGGCAGCTCTCGAGCTTGCGCGAGGCGAGCACGAGGTCGGCCCCGGCCTCGGCCAGCCCCAGCGCGATGTGGCGACCGAGGCCGCGACCGCCGCCGGTCACCAGGGCCCTCCGACCGCTCAGATCGAAGAGCTGCTGGACCCTCACGACGCCTCGCGGCAGAGCACGAACCAGCTGCCGATCTCGCGTCCCCGGCGCGCCGCGGAGCCTACGCTGACGTGCCGCGAGACGCGGCGCAGGGTGTCCACCATGAAGCCGTAGACGAAGCGCGCGGGGATCCCCTCGTTGTGGCGGATCTCGGGCCAGCCCTCGGGCCGCGAGGGCGGCAGCCTGCGGTAGTCGACCCGGACCTCCGCCCGCCGCGGATCCTCGACGGCGACGAAGCAGCCCGGGCCCGTCAGCCAGGACAGGGGCTGGAAGTTGAAGCCGAAGAGCTCGCCGGGCTTCTCCGGGTCGGCGCCGGGCGGACGGCAGAAGCGCTTCTCGAAGAGCGTGAAGGCGGGCAGCGTGTTTCGCCCGAAATGCCGGACCGTGACCCCGTCGCCCGTCTCCGACGGGACCAGATCGCAGAGGCGCAGCGGCAGGAAGCCCTCCGCGGCGGCGAAGAGGCGGCGCTGCTGGGCGCGCCCGAGGTGACGCACGGCTGCGACTCGATGTGCGGAGTCGAGCCCATCGAGGAGCGCGGCGACGGCCTCGAGCCGGAGCGGCGCCTCGGAGATGCGCCTCGCGAGCTCGCGGCCGGGATCGTCGCTCGGATCCATGCAGACCCTCCTCGGGCGGGCGAGGCTACCGCCGCTCTGGACGCTTGGCTAGAATCGCGAGGGCGCGGCCGCGAGCGGCCAGCCTCCCCGAAAACCCCTATTTGCGCGAGGAACGGCGCGAGGAGCGAGCCATGGCCGAGACGGCAGAACTTCGCATCGGCGACCGGGTGATCGAGCTGCCGGTGGTCGTCGGCAGCGAGGGCGAGCGCGCCCTCGACATCACGAAGCTGCGCTCCGAGACCGGCTTCATCACACTCGATCCGGGCTACGCCAACACGGGCTCCTGCCAGAGCGCGATCACCTTCATCGACGGGGACAAGGGCATCCTGCGCTACCGGGGCATCCCGATCGAGGAGCTGGCCGAGAAGAGCACCTTCCTCGAGGTCGCCTACCTGCTCATCAGCGGCCACCTGCCGAGGAAGGACGAGTACGAGGCCTTCGTCCGCTCCATCACGCGGCACACCATGCTCCACGAGGATTTCAAGCGCTTCTTCGGAGCCCTTCCCAAGGACGCCCACCCCATGGCGGCCTGCGCCGCGGCCGTCGGTGCCCTGTCGACCTTCTACCCGGACTCCCTCGACCCGCGCGACCCGCGGCAG
>CAZYOL010000120.1:0-13274 GCA_964649065.1 uncultured Spirochaetales bacterium | reverse complement strand
GGAGGCCGCGCTGGGGCTGGCTCCAGATCAGGTGATCGATGCGATCCTGCCCGAAGTAGGGCTCGCCCTGGAAGGCCATCAGCGGAACTCCCCAGTGTCCGGCGGCCTGCTGGGCCCGCTGGCTCTCCTGGATGATTGCCTCGTAGCGCTCGGGCTCGCGCTCGATGTCGGCATCGAGAACGGCCAGGTCGAGCCCGGCCCGCTCGGCCGCCCGGGCCAGGTGATCGCCCTCGTGCCAGCCAGCCACCTCTCCGGACCAGATGAGGTGGCTCACCTCCTGGATGAAGGGCAGGCCGCGTCCGCGCTCCTCGGCCGCCACGCCCAGGCGACTCAGCCGGTAGATGTAGGGCTGCTCGGCGGCGACCTTGCGCGAGGGAAACTCCTGGACGATGGGATCCGGATCGGGCCAGCCGTAGGGGATGCCGTGCATCTGTGCGACCCGCAGCGTGTCGCGCAGCAGGTAGGGCGGCCACAGGGGATTCACCTGCTCGAAGAAGTCCGGGATGCGGATCGCAATCGGGTACACGATACGCAGGTCCACCTCGACGCGGTGGCTTCGGACCAGCTCGACGATGCGCCCCGTCGCGAGGTAGGAGTACGGGCTTCGGAAGGACCAGAAGAGATCGAAGCGCAGGGTCATGGACCCTCCGTGAGTAGCGCGGCGCAGGGGTAGCACATCTCGACGGTGGACTCGGAAAGCCCCTCCTGTAGGCTCCCCGACGCCGTGAGGCCGCGTCTCCTCTACGCCCTCGGACTCTGCGCCGCGCTGCTGCTCGCCGGCGCGCCCGCCACGGCCCAGGTGACCTTCACCGTCAACGATCCCGGCGATGCCGGCGACGGAAGCTGCGACGATACCTGTACCCTGCGGGACGCGATCACCGAGGCCAACGCCGCCGCAGGACTGGATTCGGTCGTCTTCGCCCCGGTGATCACGACCGTGACGGTGCAGACCACGCCCATCGAGGTCAGCGAGAACGTGGTCGTGACCGGGGCCGGCGTCACGATCATGGGCGACGGCACCAATGCCATCTTCTCCCTCTCCGCCATCGCGGCCCTCGGCGACCTCGACCTGAGCGACGGAGACGTGGTCACCACCACGCCCACGCCGGACGGGGGCGTGCTCGAGCTCGGCCAGTCCGGCGGCAACCAGACCGAATTCGCCGGCGTGCTGAGCGGCCCGGGCGGCTTCACCAAGAGCGGCACCGGCGACGTGACCCTGAGCGGTGCCAACACCTACACCGGCAGCACGGTGATCACCGGAGGCGGCCGGCTCCAGGTCACCACCGAGAGCCTCCCCGACGCCACCGCGACGGCCTTCGCCGGACTCGACGCGGGCACCCTGGCCTTCGTCCAGAACGCGTCGGGCGAGCACATGGGGAGCATCGACGGAAACGGACGGGTGGAGGTGGAGGCCCCCGGCCAGACGGTCACCCTCTCCGGGAGCAACGGCTATACGGGCGGCACCACCATCGTCGGCACCACCACACTGGTCGTCGACGTGGGCACCGCCGGCTCCCTGGGCCCGGGCGAGGTCTGCCTGGGCTCGCTGGCCAGCGACGGCAGCTGCGACGGCAGCGCGGGAGGGGGCACCCTCGAGATCGACCAGGATGTCGACGGCAGCTTCGGCGAGAACATCACCGGCGCCGGCAGCGTCCGCGTCGTGCTGGCCGGAGGCGTGGATCTCACGCTCGGCGGAGACAACGACTTCGTCGATCCCAACAGCCCGAACCCGATGCTGCCCGATCCCGGCACCCTCACTCTGGAGTCCGAGAGCACCGACGGGCAGCTCAGCAGCCTGCTCGTCGACACGGACAGCCTGCTCGGGGATGCCGTCAACAACGGCAACGTGAATCGCGATGCCATCATCTTCGTCCAGGACGGCAACGAGCAGAGCGACGTCTATGCGGGGACCTTCTCGGGCACCGGATCGGGCGTCAAGACGGGCACCGGGAATCTGACCCTGGAGGGTGAGATCTCCAACGACATCTTCACCGTGATCGACGGACCCTTCACCCTCACCGACCAGAGCGTGATCGATACCGGAACCGCCTTCCGGATCGACGATCTGGGCCTGCTGCTCGGCACCAGCTCCAACCCGGACAACCTGATGGGGACGCTGGCCGTGGCCGGTGCGATCGATCCCGGCGGGCCCCTCCAGATCGGAGTCCTGGATACCGACTTCGACGTCGAGTTCCTCACGACCGACGGAATGGGCACGCTCTTCGTCGATGTCGAGATGGGATCTGCGGACCTGCTCCGGGCCAACACGGTGGACGCCGAGCCCGGAACGCTGATCGACGTGGTGCTGATCGACCCGGATTCCACTCTGGCGCCGGGGACCCCGATCCTGACGGACCAGGCCGTCATCCAGACCACCGGCGGCGTCACCGGCAGCTTCGTGGGCAACAGCAGCTCCTTCTTCTTCGACGTCTCGACGCCGACGATCCAGGGCAACGACGTGCTGATCAGCGTCGTGCGCAACTCGAGCTCCTTCTCGGACGCGGCGCAGACGCCGAACCAGATGTCCGTCGCGGGCACGCTGGACGGCGTCAGCGGGAGCGTCGATCCCGGGCTGCAGGCCGTCATCGACGCCCTGGGCGCCGAGTCGGAGGCGGGCATCGAGTCGGGTCTGGACGCGCTCTCCGGGGAGGGCCTGTCGGCCTTCACCACGCCTCGGCTGGCGAGCAAGCGGCGGCTCGATCGCGTGATCGAGATGCGGGTGCGCGACTTCGCGGCCCGCTACCCGTCGGTCTATCCCCAACAGGAGACGCCCCGCGGACGCGGCGCCCTCTTCGGGCCCTTCGTCGGCCCCGGCCCGCTGCGCTCCTTCGAGCCGGCCGAGGATGCCCGCGGCGCCGGCGGCTGGATCGACGGCTTCGGCGACTTCGGCGAGGTACAGGGCCGCGACGGCTCGGCGACGGTGGACTACCGCGTCTACGGCACGACCCTCGGCTGGGACTACCGCCTCTCGCCCCACGTGATGATGGGTCTCGGGGGCGGTTACACGCGCATCGAGACCGACCTGCGGGGCCGCAGCGAGTGGGGCAGCGCCAACGTCGGGCAGTTCGCCCTCTACGGCGGCGGCGCCTGGCGCGGCTTCCATGCCCTGGTCCAGGGTCGCTTCGCCTACGGCGGCTTCGATAGCGAGCGCCGCATCGCCTTCGGCAGCATCGACGAGACGGCACGCGGTCACTTCGGCGGCCTCGAGGCCTCGGCGCGCACCGAGATCGGCATGACGCTCTTCGAGCTGGGCGGCCTGCGCTTCCAGCCCTTCAGCAGCTTCGACTACGCCTTCGTGCAGCAGGACGGCTTCAGCGAGACGGATGCGGCCTCCGCCCTGCGGGTGGAAGGCCAGAGCTGGAACTCCACGCTGCTGGGCGTCGGCGCCCGGATCCACGGGCTGATCCGGACCGACGAGGAGTGGTACATGCTCCCCCAGCTGCACGCCCGCTACACCCGGGAGTTCGGCGACATCGCCCGGATCGTCTCACCGACCCTGACCGGGACCGGAACCCCCGGAGTCCCCTACGATCCGATCGCCGGCGCGTCGCTGGCTCGGGACGGCCTGCTGGCCGGCGCCGGCTGGACGATGGGAAACCGGGACGGCCTGCGCCTCTTCGCCGACTACGAGGTGGGGTGGAATTCCCGTCTGATCGAACATACGATCAAGGCGGGCCTGCTGCTGGTCTTCTGAAGGGTGGCTGCGGGCTTGTTTCTGACTGCGATTCCGGGGGGTTATGAGATATCTCCAACGTCTGGGGGCGGTCCGCGTCAAGCGATCGTCACCCCGGAGTCATCTACCCGACCCCAAAACATCATCGGGCCGTCGCCGCTCCGTGCTCGTGCCCGCGCGCGTTCTTCCGAAACAGCGTTTAATCTCTGCGGACTGACCCCCGTCCCGTTTCCCCCCTCGTCCAGCTAGGAGAAACGATGCGGGTCGCGTTCTTCAGCGAAGTCTTCCTGCCCAAGATCGACGGCATCACGAACCGTCTGTCGCACACGATTCGCTGGCTCCGCTCGCAGGGCCACGAGGTTCTCGTCTTCGGCCCCGAGCACTCGGTTCCGGAGCACGCGGGGGCCCGGGTGGTGCGCGTCCCCGGAATGGTCTTCCAGCCCTACCCCGACCTGCGCATCACCGCGCCCGACCCGCGCATCCTGTGGGAGCTGTGGCGCTTCGGCCCGGACGTGGTCCACGCCGTGGGTCCCGCCTGCCTGGGCATGTGGGGCGTGGCCGCGAGCCAGGCCCTGGGCCTGCCGGTGGTCGCCTCCCATCACACCGATCTGGCGCGCTACGCGCCGCTCTACGGGCTCGGCTGGCTGCCCATCTGGCGCATGCTGCGCGCGATCCACAGCGGTGCGGTTCGCAACCTGGCGCCCTCCCGCTTCACCCGCAAGGAGATGCTGGATCACGGCATCGACAACGTGGGGATCTGGCGGGGTGGCGTCGACACCGAGCTCTTCCACCCCTCGAAGCGCAGCCCCGAGATGCGCCAGCGGCTCTCGGGCGGTCGTCCTCCGGACGGCCCCGTGCTCCTCTACGTCGGCAGGGTCTCGGCGGAGAAGAACCTGCTGCTGCTGCGCGAGGCCCTGACCGCCGTTCCGGGGTCGCGGCTGGCGATCGTGGGAGACGGCCCGGCCCGCAGCGAGCTGGAGCGCGAGTTCGCCGACTTCCCGGTGAGCTTCCTCGGCTTCCTGCGCGGTGAGGAGCTCGCCTCCGCCTTCGCCAGCGCCGACGTCTTCGTCATGCCCTCGACGACCGAGACGCTGGGCTTCGTCTCGCTCGAGGCCATGAGCTCCGGCTGCCCGGTGGTGGCCGCCCGCGCCGGCGGCATCCCCGACCTGGTGCAGGACGGCGTCAACGGCCTGCTCTTCGATCCGGAGCGTCCCGAGCAGGCCTTCGAGGCCATCCGTCAGCTCTGCGCCAGCGCACCGATGCGGGCGCACTACGCCGAGCAGGGCCGGAAGTGGGCCGTCGGCTGCAGCTGGGAGAGCGAGACGCGCAAGCTGCTGGACGAGTACCGCAAGGCGATGGCCATCCATCAGCCCTACGGCACCCTGGGGCGGCTCGGCAAGCTCCGCTACGCCCTGCTTCCCTGAGCCCACCCGCCGCGCATTGCCGCGGCGCGGATCCGCCACCAGAATGGGGCCTCCGGGCGAGCGGAGGATCCATGGAGCGCGGAGGGTCGGGAGCAGGCTTCAGCGTCGAGGCGGGCAACGGCCTGCGTCTGGTCGCCGATGCGGGAGGCTCGAGCCGCCTCGAGTGGCGCGGTGCGGACTGGCTCGGGCCGGCCGGGCTGCGCATCGAGCACGCGGGTCGCCTGTGGGCCGGGCCGGACGGCACGTCCGGTCCCCAGGCGCTGCAGCCCGACACCACGCCGATCGAGGGCGAAGACGCCCTGGGCCCCTACCGGGGCGTCAGCGCCCTCTGGCCGGACGGCCCGCTGGCCCTGCGCACGGAGATCCGCGGCTACCCGGCGCGCCCGGTGCTGGTCTTCCGGATCGAGGCCCTGGCAGATCTCGAGGGGCTGGGCACCGGAAGCCTGGCTGCGCCCAGCGTCGCCTGGCCCTGGTGGCGGCCCGACCGGCGCCGCGCGGGCAGCGAGCCCGCAGGGCTGCGCGCCTTCGGACACCAGCTGACCGAGTTCGCCTTCCCGACCTTCGGGGGTCCCGGCCTCGACGACTTCTTCCTCTTTCCCCACCGCCCGGCGGTGCTCGCCCCCCTGCTGCTCTCCGCGGCCGGGGGCTCGCTGCTGCTCGCTCCCCTCGACGCCTTCCACGAGCAGGTGCTCGCAACACCGCAGCGCAACGCCTCGCAGCTCGGCCTGCGCTGTGGCTGGCACGGAGATCTGCAGGCGGTCCCGCGCGGCTTCTCCAGCGAGCTCTCGCTCTGGGCGGGGCCGGGCCCCCGGGCCCTGCTGGAGGCCTGGGGCGGCCATCTGCGCGAGCGCTACGCCACGCGCCGGCCCTCGCGCTACGCCGACGCCTGCCTCGGGCGCCTCTCCTACTGGACGGACAACGGAGCCAGCTACTGGTACCGGACCGAGCCCGGCCTCGACGTCGGCGAGACCCTGGGCCGCGTCGCCGAGGAGCTGCGGAGCCAGCAGGTGCCGGTGGCGGCCTACGAGCTCGACTCCTGGTTCTACCCGCACCAGCTCTCGCGTCCCGTGAACCCGGAGGGTCAGGAGCACGTGCCGCCCACCGGCATGTTGCGCTGGGAGGCGCGCGAGGACGCGCTGCCCGAAGGCGTGGCGGGCCTGCGCCGACGGCTCGGCGACCCTCCGCTGATCCTCCACACGCGACACTTCTCGGGGCAGTCCGACTACTTCGAGGAGCTTCCGGCCTGGCTCGACGGCGACCGCGGGCACCCGGCCGACCCCCGCCTCTTCGAACGCCTCGCGGCCCAGGCGGCCGCCTGGGGCGCGGACACCCTCGAGCAGGACTGGCTGATCGAGCTCTTTCTCGGCGTGCGCGAGCTGCGCTCCCGGCCGGGCCGCAGCCGGGCCTGGCAGGAGGCCTTCGATCGGGCCGCCGCAGAGCACGGCCTCTCGCTGCTGTGGTGCATGGCGAGCCCGGCGGACTTCTTCCAGACGCTGCGGCTGGCGCGCGTCGGCGCGATCCGGACCAGCGGCGACTACCGCTACCTCGCCACCAACGCCGTGCACTGGACACGCTTCCTCTACACGAACTGCCTGGCCCGGGCCCTGGGCCTGTGGCCCTTCAAGGACGTCTTCCTGTCCGAGCCGGGCGCATCGGGCCGCGACGGAGATCCCCTGGCCGAGGCCGAGGCCCTGTTGGCCGCGCTCTCGGCCGGGCCGGTCGGCATCGGAGACCGGCTCGGTCGTACGAATCGCGCAGTGGTGATGCGCTGCTGCCGAAGCGACGGCGTGCTGGTGAAGCCCGACGTGCCGATCGCGGCTCTCGATCGCAGCTTCCGACGCGACGCCTTCTTCGAGCCGGAGCCGCTGGTGGCCGAGACCTACACGAGGCACGGGCCCGGGCGCTGGATCTACCTGGCCTCCTTCAACGCCTGGCGCGGCCGCGAGCCGCTGCGCTTCGAGGTCGCCTTGTCCGATCTCGGCGCCCAGGCCCCGCGCGAGCCCGTCGTCGCCTACGACTGGCGGCGCCGGAGCTGGAGCCGGCTGGCCCCGGAGGACCGCATCTCCCTGGAGCTGGAGCCCGACGGCTGGGACTACCGCATCCTGTGTCCCCTGCTGCCGGGCGGGGCGGCCCTGCTCGGGGACCCAGCGCTCTACGCGAGCGCGGGAGACCGGCGCCTCGCCGGAGTAGAGAGCGGCCCCGATGGCATCCGGCTCGAGGCCTGGGGGGCGCCGGGGGAGCGCATCGAGCTCGAGGGCTGGTCGGAGCGCGAGCCGCGAGGGCTGCAGGCCGAGGTCGGCGCGGGCCTCGTCGAGCTGCCGCGACACGACGAGACGCCCCGCCCCACCCCGGCCTGGGGCTACGACCCGTCGAACGGCGTGCTGCGGATCTCGCTGGAGATTCCCGATCGGGGCTGGGTGGGGCTGCGCCTCCGGCCGGCCTAGGTCGAGCCCTTCGCGAGGCTGGGCTCGGCCGGAAACTGATTGCCCCAGTTGCGCATCGCGGCCAGGATCGGGCCGAGGGCGCGGCCCTTCTCGGTCAGCAGGTACTCGTAGCGCGGCGGATGCTCCGAGTAGAGTCGGCGGGTCACGATGCCCTCGGCCTCGAGGCGCTTCAGCCTCGCCGAGAGCGTGTTGGGCGCGATCCCGGTGCGGGCATGATCGAAGTCCTGGAAGCGCCGGGGACCCTCCAGGTACAGATCCCGGACGATCAGCAGAGTCCACTTCTCCCCGATCACCGAGAGCGTCCGGGCAACCGGGCAGCGGTCGTCGAAGGGTCGGCCCATCGATGGGAATTCTGGCGCTCTAGGTACAGAATTGCAAGCTCCTATTGACGAGCAACTTGATTACGCTACAGAACCAGTGGTCTCTACGTTTGATGTAGTTACTGCCCGGCCCGTCGAGCCCGGAGGCGAGCCGGACCGCAAGTCAGCCCGGGTCGAGAAGGAAGAATCTCGATGAATCGAGGACTTCGGCGCAGTGCCTGCGCCTCGCTGCCGCTGCTCGGTCTGCTGCTGTCCGCCTGTGCTGCCCGCTACGTCGAGGAGCCGGAGCTGCGCAGCCGTCTCGGCGACCCGGAGGCCGCGGGACTGCCGTCCGGCGGCCAGGACCCCGAGCTCGACCCGGAAGCCGCGGGGAGCTCACCGGCAATGGCCCGGGCGCTCGCCGCGCTCTTCGCCCATCCCGACGCACCGCAGCGCTTCCGGCTCTGTGAAGCGGATCCGGAGACGGGCGATTGCGACGACGCCGACGACGGGCTGACGGCGATCGGGCTCGGCGGGGCGGCCCTGCCCCTCTACATGGACGTCGACGCGCTGTCCGTGAGCCAGGTCGAGCGCGAGGGCGAGGGCTGGACCTTCGAGTCGCGCTTCGACTCGCGGGTAAACGGCATTCCGCCGCTCTGCACCGACGCGACGGCGGAGCTGCAGGTCAACGACGTCGGCTCCGCGAACATCGAGTACGGCGGCTTCTACTGCAACTGGATCCTGATCGGCAACGTCGTCACCCGACTCAAGCTGTCGATCGACCGCATCGACCTGCCCAGCCAGAGCTTCGGCGGCTACTACGCGCTCTCCTTCAACGGCACGGGCAATGCCGTCGGCCAGGGCTACTTCCGGGCCACCCCGAGCACGGACGAAGCGGAGAAGTCCGGGGACACCAGCTCGTGACAAGGAGTACCGACACCCCCTTCCCGGGCATTCCCAGGGAGGCCTGGGGCGTCTCGAACGACGTGCGCCCGACCCTCCGGCCTCCGCGCTTCGACGAGGCGGTCTTCGAGATCCGCGAGGGCGAGACCCTTCGCCGGGACATGGGGATGGCCCGATGAGCCCGCGGACGCGGCGAGGAAGTCGATCCGACGCGACGCAAGCAGCGCTGCCTCGAGTCCGAAGACCCCGGCGTCGACGCGCTCTGGCCGCTGCTGCACTGCTGCTCGCGGCGGCGGCCTGGGTCGGCCTGGGGCAGTCCGCCTCCTCGCCGATCGCCGAGGCCCCCGGCCCGGCACTGATCGTGGAGACGCGAGGCGCCGAGGCCGCCGCGGGCTACGACCGCCTGAAGCGCTTCGTGGGTCGCGTCGAGTTCGCTCAGGCCTCTGCGGTGAGCTTCGAGCTCGGCGGACAGGTGGAACGCGTCTTCGTCGAAGACGGAGACCGGGTCGATGCCGGCCAGGCCCTGGCTGGCCTCGACACCCAGCGCCTGCGCGCGCGCCGGGCCGAGCTCGTCGCGGAGCGGGACGGGGCCCGGGCCCAGCTCGAGCTGGCCGAGCTGCGCGACGCCCGAGCACAGACCCTGCTCCGTGAGGACGTCATTCCTCCCCAGGGTGCAGACGACACCCGGCTCGAGCGTGCGGCGCGCCGGGCGGCCCTGGCTCGGGTGGAGGCCGCCATCGCGAGCATCGACGTCGACCTGGAGAAATCCGTGCTGCGGGCTCCCTTTCCCGGGCAGATCGGCGCACGTCGGGTCGACGCGGGAGAGGTCGTCCGACCGGGCCAGGCCATCGTCCAGCTCTTCGAGGTCGGACGGCCCGAGGTGCGCGTTGGCGTCTCGCGAGCCGTCGCCCGCGAGATGGCGAAGGGGGCACGTCTCGATCTGCTGATCGATGGCGAGCCCTGCCCCGCCCGCGTGCTCGCCGTCCTCCCCGAGAGAGGCGCGAAGACCCGCACCGTGGCGGTCCGGCTGGCCCTCGAGGAGGCGGCTGGGCGCTTTCACGAGGGCGACCTCGCGGAGCTGCTCTGGCGGGAGAGGGTCGATACCCCCGGCTTCTGGCTGCCCCGGGCGGCTCTCACCGAGGGAGCCCGCGGCCTCTGGGCGGCCTACGTCGCGGAGACCCGTAGCGCCACGGAGCCGGAGAGGAGCCTCGTGCGCAGGCACGTCGAGATCCTGCACGAGGAGGGCGAGCGCGTCTACGTGCGCGGAGCGCTGCGCAGCGGGGAGCAGGTCGTCCAGAGCGGCGTGCACCGGGTGGTTCCGGGCCAGCGGGTGCGGATCGCCGAGCCCGCACTCGCGCGCGCGTCCGCGGCCCGAGCGGGGCGGCCGTGATCGCCCGGCCCGCGCTCGCCCTGACGTACAACCGCCACCTGCTCGCCATGGTGCTGCTGGTCCTCATCGTGGCGGGAGCGAGCTCGCTCTCCTCGCTGCCGGTGACCGAGGATCCGCGCATCGTCATGCGCGGCCCGATCGTGTTGACGCGCGTCCCAGGCGCCTCGCCGGAGCGGGTCGAAGCCCTGGTCTCCGAGAAGATCGAGGAGAAGCTCCAGGAGGTGTCGGCGATCCGCGAGATCGACTCCAGCTCGCGGGCCGGAATCTCGGTGGTCTCGATCACCCTGCACGACCGCATCTACGACAACGAAGAGGTCTTCGCCGAGATCCGCGACCAGGTGGCGGCCGCCGTGCCGCTGCTACCTCCCGAGGCCCAAACGCCCGTCTTCGACGACAAGCGCGGCGCGACCGCATTCTCCCTGGTGGTGGCCGTGACGGTCGAGGAGCAGACGCAGCTCGGCATCGCTTCTCGTCTTGCCGAGGTGCTGGCCGATCGGCTGCGGGGCCTTCCGGGAACCGAGCTGGTGCGCCTCTACGGCGAGCCGGAGGAGGAACTCGTCGCCCGCCTCGACGATGCCGAGCTCGCGGCCCTGGGCCTGAGGGCCGGCGACGTGGCTGCGGCGATCCGCGCCGGGGACGCAAAGACCCCGAGCGGGCGCCTGCGCAGCTCCGAGAGCGACATCGTCCTGGAGGTCCAGGGAGCTCTCGACTCGGTCGACCGGGTCCGGCAGATCCCGCTGCGCCGTACGCGCGACGGGGCCGTGGTCCGGGTCTCCGATGTCGCCGAGGTCCGGCGCGGCTGGCGCGAGCCCACCCGTGAGATCGGTCTGGCCGACGGTTCGCGGGCGATCTTCGTGGCCGCCCGCATGGGACCCGAGCAGCGGGCCACGGCCTGGGCCCAGCGAGCTCAGCAGGTCGTCGAAGGCTTCGAGACCGAGCTGGGCAGCGGCCGGGGACCAATCGGCCTGCGCATCGTCTTCGACCAGAGCGGCTACACGGCGGATCGCCTGGGCTCCCTCACCGAGAACCTGCTGCTCGGAGCGCTGGTGGTGGTGGCCGTCGTGCTCTTCAGCATGGGGCTGCGTTCGGGCCTGGTGGTGGGGGCGGCCCTGCCGTTGACCTTCTGCCTGGCGCTCTTCGGCCTGCTGCTGAGCGGTGGCACGCTCCAGCAGATGTCCATCTTCGGCATGACCATGGCGCTGGGCCTGCTGATCGACAACGCGATCGTGGTCGTCGACGAGGTGGGGGCCCGGCTGCACCGGGGCGCGACCCGGGCGCAGGCCGTCGAGGGGACAGTGAGCCACCTCTTCGGGCCGCTGCTCGCCTCGACGCTCACGACGGTGCTGGCCTTCGCCCCGATTCCGCTGCTGATCGGCAACGTGGGAGACTTCGTGGGTCCCATCGGGGTGTCGGTGATCCTGGCGCTGGTGGCCTCCTTCGGACTCTCGATGACCCTGGTCCCGGCGCTGGCCGGCCTGCTGGTGAAGCCGGCCTCGGGCACAGGACGCTGGTCGGAGCAGGGCCTGCAGCTGCCGCGGCTGGCCCGAGCCTGCCGCCGGCTGCTGCGCGCGGGCCTGCGCCGTCCGCTCCGCGCCCTGGCCGTGGCCGTAGCGCTGCCCTTGCTGGGCTTCCTGCTGGCGCCCACCCTGGGCAGCCAGTTCTTCCCCCGCGTCGATCGCAACATGTTCGACGTCCAGGTCTGGCTGCCCCGCGACGCCGCCCTCGAGCGCACGCGCCAGGTCGTCGAGCGGCTCGAAGCGCGGATGCGAAACCACCCGGAGGTGCGCGGGGTCTCCTGGTTGATCGGAGGCAGCTTCCCGAGCGTCTTCTACAACCTGGTCATGAACCGCGACGACGCCTCCTACTACGCGCGGGGCGTGGTCGAGACCGGGTCCGCCGCCCAGGTAAAGGCCCTGCTACCGCTGCTGCAGGCCGAGATCGATGCGGCGGCACCGGATGCACAGGCCCTGGTGCGGCAATTCGGTCAGGGTCCCCCGGTCGACGCGGAGGTCGAGCTCGAGCTGCGCGGCTCGAACCTGGGCCTTCTCCAGGAGCTGGGAGAGACCCTCCGGCAGGTGCTCGCCCGGCACCCGGAGGTGCTGCACACCCAGGCCACGCTCGAGCGCGGCGAGCCCAAGCTCTGGGTCGAAGTGAACGAGGACGAGGCCCGGCTGGCGGGCCTGAGCCTTCGCGACGTGGCCGGCCAGCTGGAGGGACAGCTCGAGGGGCGCACCGGCGGCTCTCTGATCGAGAGCTTCGAAGAGCTGCCCGTGCGCATCCGTACGGGCGACGGACGGCGCGCAGATCGCGAGGGCCTGGCGGACACCCAGCTCCTGACGCCGGGCGGGGGCGAAGGAGACTGGCTTCCGCTGAGCGCGCTGGGCGGACTGGAGCTTCGCCCCGAGATCGGCGGAATCACGCGTTGCGACGGCGAGCGCTGCAATCGCGTGCGCGCCTACCTGCGCCCGGGCGCCCTCCCCATCGACGTGAGCCGGGCCGTGATCGCCGACCTCGAAGGGCAGGGCTTCCGTCTCCCGCCCGGCACCTCGCTGCGGCTGGGCGGAGACTCCGAAGAGCAGGCGACGGCCGTCGCGAGCCTGCTCACCTACGCCCCCGTGCTGGGCGTGCTCATGCTGGCCACGCTGGTCCTCTGCTTCCGGAGCGCCCTGTTGGCGGGGCTCCTCTTCGCAGTGGCCGGCCTCTCGGTAGGCGTGGGCCTGCTGGCCACATGGCTGGCCGGCTTCCCCTTCAGCTTCAACGGCATCCTCGGGACGGCGGGATTGATCGGGGTCGCCCTGAACGACTCGATCGTCGTCCTCTCCGCAATCCGGGACGATGACGGGGCAGCCGCAGGAGACGTGGACGCCATCGCGGACGCCGTGCTGGGCTGCGGTCGACACGTGCTCTCGACGACCCTCACCACGATCGGCGGTTTCCTGCCGCTGCTCGTCTTCGTGGGTGGCGACTTCTGGCCCCCGCTGGCGATCGTGCTGGTCGGTGGAGTGGCGGGCGCAACCCTGCTGGCAACCGTCTTCGTCCCGGCGGGTTATTGCCTGATCGCTGCCCGCACGCGGCGTTCCCGGGTGCTGCCCCTCGAGTCCGTGGTCTCGCCGAGCTGAGCCCCCACCCGGGCAGGGTCCG
>CAZYOL010000119.1:0-13341 GCA_964649065.1 uncultured Spirochaetales bacterium | reverse complement strand
GACCCGGCTGCGGAAGAGACCGATCCGGAAGAACGGTCCGCGACAGTCGTCCGGCGGGCGGTCCCGCGCAGCGGTCCGCCGCCGCGATCCGGCGCGGGGAAAGGAGGCTTCCGATGTCGATCTCGAAGCAACTGAAGGCTCTGGGGGTCGCCGGGGTCGCGGTCGTCGCGACGCTCGGCGCGGGAGTCGCCAGCGCCCAGCTCGAGCTCTACAGCCTGCACCGGAACCGCTCCTTCAACGCGCAGGGCCGGCTCGCCGAGGAGCGGCCCGGGGGCACCACCGGTGACCGCATCGTCCGCATTCCCTTCACGCGGCCCTTCCTCCTGGACGTCTACGGTGGCCTGCCCGGGGATGCGCTCTTCGGTCTCTGCCGCTGCGACGGCTCGGAGTGCAAGTTCTTCGTGGGGACTCCCGGCGAGCGCGGGAGCCTGCCCGAGGTGGTCGCATGCGTCGGGACCCTGACGCCGGGCACCCTGGCCGTGGGCACCTTCAGGAGCTTCCCCGCCATTCCGCAGAGGGCCCAGGGCGAAGGCATCGTCGAGCTGCTGGAGAGCGGGGTCGAAGCCGGCGACATCACGTCGGTCGAGCTGGACGGAGAGATCGACGCGATCTTCAGCCGGGTGGACGCGAGCCCGACCGGCTCCTGCCCGGCCAGCGCGCGCTTCGGGCGCGGGACCGGCGTCGCACAGCTGGTCGGCCTGCCCGACGTCGCGATGGTGAACGCGATCGCCGCCCTCGGCGGCCGGATCGACGTCTTCACCGCGGAGGAGTCCCAGCCCGTGATGGACGCCTGCGACGGCGGCGGCGACTGAGCGGGCGGCCGGCCGCCGAGCGGAGGGCTCCGGCCTCGCCGGTTGACCGCTGCCCCCGTCGAGGTCTAGGCTAGCTCCAGCCCGTCCCGGAGGTCCCCCCGTGCCCGTTCTCCCGCTGATCGACCTGCTGATCCTGGCCGGCTGGACCTCCCTGATGCTCGGCGCGCTCCTCAAGGCGATCGACATCACCACCCGCTACACGCCGGCGGTCCTGGGCCTCTCGTCCATCGATTTCGCGGTGGTGGCCGCGATCTGCTTCGCCTTCGCGCTGACGCTGGCGGCCCGCACCTGGGTGAAGCTCAACGAGCCCCGGCTCGCCGAGCTCCGGCGCAGCCAGCTCGAGGTGGCGGGGCGCCGGCGCGTCCAGGAGCTGGAGGGGACGGCCGGGGTGGCGGAGCCGAGCCGGGAGCCCGAGGCGGTCGCCTCCGTGGCCGAGCGCCGCTAGCCGAGCGGCGGCGCGCCCACCCCGCTTCGCCGCCAGGGCTGCTCCAGGGGTCGAGGGGCCGCTGGGGGCGACCCCTGGACCCGCCTCTCGGCCGGGGCCTGTAGCCTGGGAAGGATTTTCGGCGGGGCTCCGGAGCTGGCCAGGAGCCCCCGAAGGCCGCTAGCGGCGGCTCGGCAGCAGCGTGAGCGCCGAGGTGGCCAGCTCGCGGTAGAGCTCGACCGAGATCACGACGACCCGACCGGCCTTGCGGAGTGCTCGCTTCACGTCGTCTTCCTCCTACACGAGGGAAGTGGCCCCATCTCGCGCGAGGTGTCAGATCGACCGCAAAGCGCCTCCACTTGAGGGCCTTGGCGCCGCTGCTGCCGGCGGCTGCCCGGGCCCCCGGGCGGGGCGTTGGTACATTCCCCGCGTGAGCGACGCCCAGAGCCCTCCCCAGCGCCGCATCTGGCTCGACGGCCGGCTGGTGCACTGGGAGTCCGCCCAGGTCCACCTGCTCTCCCACAGCCTGCAGCGGGGCTCCCTGGTCTTCGACTACATGAGCGTCCACGAGACGCCCCGGGGCGCCGCGGTCTTCCGGCTGCCGGACCACGTGGCGCGCTTCCTGCGCTCCGTCGAGCTGGTCGGCCTGCCGCTGGCCCAGGGGGCCTCGGAGGTCCGCCAGGCCATCCTGGAAGCGGTGCGCGCCAACCCGGGTGCCCGGGCCGCCAAGGTCTGCGCCTACCTGGCCTCGGTCGAAGTCGACGTGGTGCCCCTCGACGAGCACGTCAGCTTGGCGGTCGCCGCCTACGATCCCCTCCGCGACGTGATCGAGCGCCACGGCGCCGCGCCGGCCCGGCGCTCCAGCCTGCGCCTGCGCCTCGAGCGCCAGCGCCGCAACCGGCGCCACGACATCCTGGCTCCCCAGGCCAAGGCCGCCGGCAACTACACCTCGCCGATGGCGGCCAAGTGGGCGGCGCGCCGCGACGGCTTCGACGAGGTGCTGCTGCTCGACGACGAGGACTGCCTGGCCGAAGGGCCCACCACCAACGTCTTCCTGGTGGATCGCGAGGGCACTCTGCGGACGCCGCCGGCCGCCAAGGTGCTCCACGGCGTGACGCGCCTGTCGATCCTGGAGATCGCCAAGCACGACGGCCTGCCGGCCCTCGAGGCCCCGATTCGCATCGGCGATCTCGAGTCGGCCGCCGAGGTCTTCCTCACCGGCACCAGCGCCGGGGTCTGGCCGGTCGAGTCGATCGACGGACGAGCGGTGGGCGCGGGCGCGCCCGGGCCGGTCTCCCGGCACCTGCGCCAGCGCTTCCAGGAGATCACCGCCGGGCGGGACGCGGACTTCGCCCACTGGCTCAGCCCGGTCTAGCCCGTGGCCGCCGCGCGTCGCGTCCTCTCGGCCACCCAGCCGTCCGGGGCCAGCCTGCACATCGGCAACTACTTCGGCGCGCTGCGCCAGTACGTGGCCCTTCAGGAAGAGCACGACTGCCTCTACTGCATCGCCGACCTGCACTCGATGACGACGGTGCGCGACGCCAGCTCGCGGCGCAGCTTCAGCCACGCGGTGGCCCTCGACTACCTGGCCTGCGGCGTCGACCCGGAGCGCTCGGTGGTCTTCCGCCAGTCCGACCTGCCCGAGGTCTGCGAGCTCAGCTGGCTCCTCTCGAGCGTCACGCCCATGGGGCTCCTGGAGCGCGCCCATGCCTACAAGGACAAGATCGCCCAGGGCCAGTCGGCCGATCACGGCCTCTTCGCCTACCCGGTGCTGATGGCCGCCGACATCCTGCTCTACCGCGCCGAGCTGGTTCCCGTGGGCCAGGACCAGAAGCAGCATCTGGAGATGACCCGCGACATCGCCCAGCGCTGGAACCACAGCTACGGCGAAGACCTGCTCGTGCTGCCGGAGCCCTACATCCCCGAGGAGGTGGCGGTGGTGCCGGGCACCGACGGGCGCAAGATGAGCAAGTCCTACGGCAACACCATCGCCATGTTCGCCGCGCAGAAGGATCTCAAGAAGCAGGTGATGGGCATCGTCACCGACTCGACGCCGGTGGAGGCTCCCAAGGAGACCGGCAGCGCGCTCTTCCAGCTCTGGTCGCTCTTCGCCCGCGGCGAGGAGCGCGAGCAGCTCTTCGGTCGGGCCCGCGCCGGCGGTGTGGGCTACGGCGAGGTCAAGAAGGATCTGCTGGCGCGGCTGCTCGACTACTTCGGGCCCATGCGGGAGCGCCGCGCGAGCTGGGAGGCGCGGCCGGACGACGTGGAGGCCGTGCTGGCCGACGGCGCGCGTCGGGCGCGCGCGATCGCCGCGCCGGTGCTGGAGGCCTGCCGGCGCGCCGCGGGCATCGGCCCGCGCTGAAGTCCGGCCCGCTCAGGCCCCCTCCTCGGCGGCAGCCATGGCGCAGAGCTGCTCCTGGGCGTCGTGCTCGCCGCCCGTGGGCCGCCAGCGCCCGTCGCGCCCGAGCTCCCAGGCTCGCGTGCCGGGGCTGAGCAGCAGCTCCAGCAGCGCGTCCAGCCGAGCGCAGAGGCTCGGGTCCTCGATCGGCGCCATCGCCTCCACGCGCAGGTCCAGGTTGCGCGGCATCCAGTCGGCGGAGCCGATCCAGTGGCTGCGCCCCCGCTCCGGCGTGCCGAAGCGCAGCACGCGGGAGTGCTCGAGGAAGCGCCCCAGCAGCGAGCGCACGCGGATGTTCTCGGAGAGGCCCGGGACGCCGGGCCGCAGGCAGCAGATGGCGCGCACGATCAGGTCGACCCGGGTGCCGGCCTTCGAGGCCGCGTAGAGCGCGTCGATGACCTCGGGATCCGAGAGGTTGTTGAGCTTCACCACGATGTGGCCGTCGGGCGCCTCGGCCTCGCGGCGGATCCGCTCGAGGATCCCCGCGCGCAGCGACTCGGGCGCCACGAGCAGGCGCTGGTAGCTGCGCGCCCCGCTGCCGCTGGTCAGGTGCCGGAAGAGCTCGGCCACGTCGGAGCCGATCTCGTCGCGCGCGGTCAGCAGGCCCAGGTCTTCGTAGAGCCGGGCGGTGATCGGGTTGTAGTTGCCGGTTCCCACGTGGCAGTAGCGCCGCAGGGCGCCGCTCTCCTCGCGCACGGCCAGGGCGACCTTCGCATGGGTCTTAAGCCCGACGATCCCGTAGGCGACGTGGGCCCCGGCGCGCTCCAGGGCCCGCGCCCGCTCGAGGTTCGAGGCCTCCTCGAAGCGCGCCTTGAGCTCGACCATCACCACGACCTGCTTGCCGGCCAGGGCGGCCCGCTGCAGGGCCTGCACGATGCCGCTCTCCGGTCCGCCGGTGCGGTAGATGGTGCACATCACCACGCGCACGTTCGGGTCGTCGGCCGCCGCCTCCAGGAAGCGCTCAACGCTGGCGCCGAAGCTCTGGTAGGGGTGGTGCACCAGGAAGTCGCGCTGGCGCAGCGCCGAGAAGAAGGCGCTCGGCGGGTCCGAGGATCCGCCGAGACCGCTCACGCCCTGCGGCCGCCAGGGCCGGTCGAGCAGGTCCGGCCGGTCGACCCGGGTCAGCTCCATCAGGTCGCCCAGGTCGAGCAGCTCGGGGACGCGGTAGACCTCGTCCTCCTCGAGGCGCAGCTGCTGGGCCAGGAGCTGGGTGTCCGGCTCGGCCAGGTCGCGGCTCACCTCCAGCCGCACCGCATCGCTGCCGCGCAGCCGCCGCCGCAGCCCGGCCTCGATGTCCCGGGCCAGATCCACGGTCTTGCGCTCGCGCAGCTCGAGGTCCGCGTCCCGCGTCACCCGGAAGCAGCCGGCGCGTACGATCTCGTCGTTCGGGAAGAGCTGCTCGAGGTGGGCCAGGATCAGCTGCTCGACGGGCACCCACAGGCCGCCCCCGGCGCTCCAGAAGCGGTCGACGAAGGCCGGCACCTTGATGCGCGCCAGGCGCTCGAGCCCCCGGCTGCGCGGCCGCACGAAGGCCGCGACGTTGAGCGACAGATTCGAGACGTAGGGGAAGGGATGGGTCGGGTCGAAGGACTGGATCACCAGCACCGGATCCAGCTCGGCCTCGAAGCGCCGCTGCAGCTCCTGCTGGTGCTCGGCGGAGAGCTCGTCCCAGGAGCGCAGGGCAATGCCCGCCCGCTCCAGGGCCGGCAGCAGCTGCTTGGACAGGACCTCGTAGGCTCGGCCTCCCAGCTGGGAGACGCGCGTGCGGATGGCCGTGAGCTGGGCGGTCGGCGAGCGGCCGTCCGGAGAGGGCTCGCCGTCGCCTGCGGCCTGGTCCTGCAGCGATGCCACCCGGACCTGGAAGAACTCGTCCAGGTTGCGCGAGAAGATCGCCAGGAAGCGCAGGCGCTCGAGGAGCGGGCGCTCGCGGTCTTCGGCCAGGGCGAGCACCCGAGCCTCGAAGTCCAGCCAGGACAGCTCGCGGTTCAGGAAGCGGCGGGCGGCTCTCTGCACCGGACGAGGCTACTGAACGCCGCGCCCCCCGGCCTCCCCGGCTGGACGCGTGACGGCGTCGGACTAGCCTCGGGGCATGCGACGCACGGCGCTCCGCCCGTCGGCCCCGGGCCCGTTGGTCCTGGCCGCGCTCCTCAGCCTCGCCGCACCCGCGGCCCGGGGCGAGGCGGAAGCCTCGCTCGCGGAGGCGGAGCGCAGGCGACTGGAGGCCGGGGAGGTGCTCTTCGAGCTGCTCGAGCCCGCCGGCGGCGCCGGCGTGGCGGTGCGCGCCAAGGGTCTGGTGGAGGCGACGCCGCAGCAGGTCTGGCCGGCCCTGCGCGACTGCGAGCGCTACCAGGAGTTCCTTCCCGGGGTCTCGAGCAGCGAGCTGCGCAGCCGCCGCGACGACGTCGCCGTCTGCTACACCGAGATCGATCTGCCCTGGCCGATCCCCGACCTGGTCTCCGAGATGCGCGTGCGCGAGCGCCGCCTCGAGAGCGGCGGTTTCCGCCGCGACTGGACCCTCATCGAGGGCAGCTACGACCGCAACCAGGGCTCTTGGCAGCTGCTGCCCTGGTCGGGGGGAGCCCGCACCCTGGCCATCTACGAGGTCGATCTCCAGCCCCGCACGGTGATTCCGGACTTCCTGCTGCGCCGGGCCCAGCGGCGCACGGTGCCCGAGGTCTTCGGCGCCCTGCGCGAGCGGGTGGCCGGGGCCGGAGGCGCCTGAGCGGCCCGGCTCAGCTGCCCGGCTTGCGGGCGAAGGCCTGCAGGCGCTCGGCGACGCGCCTCGCCGAAGCACAGCGATCGTCGGGATCCTTGGCGAGCATCTGGCGCAACAGCTCGACGAAGCCCTCGGGCAGGTCCGGAGCGCTCTGTCGCGGGTCGGGCGGCTCGCTGTGGCGGTGGTGGTAGGAGACGTCGCCGTCGTCGAAGGGCACCTTGCCGGTCACGAACTCGTAGAGGGTGACCCCCAGCGCGTAGACGTCGGCGCGGTGGTCCACGGCCCCGCCCTGGCTCTGCTCCGGCGCCATGTAGTAGGGCGTTCCGCCGATCACCGTCGTCGAGCGCCGCACCTCTTCGACCATCTTCGCCAGGCCGAAGTCCATGATCTTCACCACCTTGCCCTCGGTGAAGAAGAGGTTCCCGGTCTTCACGTCGCGGTGGACGATGCCGTGGTCGTGGGCGTACTGGAGCCCCTGGGCGACCTGGATGCCGAGCTTCGCGGCATCGCGCGCTCCGAAGCGGACGCGCTTCTTCAGGATCTGGGACAGGGGCAGGCCCTCGAGCAGCTCCATGGTGATGTAGTAGGCCTCGCCCTCCTGGCCGGCGTCGAAGAGGGTCACGATGTTCGGGTGGTTGAGCGCGGCCGCGGCCCGGGCCTCGCGCAGGAAGAGCTCCACTGCCTTGGGGTGGTTGCGCAGGTTGTCGGGCAGGCGCTTCAGGGCCACGACGCGTCCCAGCCGGCGGTCGCGGGCCTTGAAGACGATGCCCATGCCGCCGCGCCCGACCTCCTCGAGGATCTCGTAACGGAACTCGTCGGTGAAGCCGGTGCCCGGGAGCGTGATCGGAGAGCTGGTCTGGGCCTCGCGGCTGCGGCGCTTGCGCAGCTCCTCGATGCGGGTGGCCAGCTTCGGCCAGGTGGCGTCCCGCCGCCGGATGATCTCGAGCACGTCGAGGGCCCGGTCGAAGTCGCCGCTCGTCTCGAGGGCGCCGGCCAGGGAGTCGCAGATCTCCAGCGGTGCGTGCTCCCCGCCCTTGCGCGCCACCAGCTCCTCGATCTTGCGTACGGCCAGGTCCAGGTGGCCCTCCCGCTGGTAGGCGCCGACGAGCTGCTCGGCCGCCTCGGCGAAGTGGGGATCGTTCGAGCCGACCTGCTCGAGGCAGCGGATGGCGCGCGCCCACTCCTGGTGCTGGATGGCCACCTGCGCGGCCTGGAAGGCCGAGCCGTAGCGCTCCAGGGCCTCGACCCAGCGCGCCACGTCACCGGCCTCGCGGAAGCACTCGACCGCGCGCTCGTACTGTCGCGCGCGCTCGTGGGCCTCGCCCGCCAGCAGCCACTCGCCCGCCGACCGGTAGAGCTCCGCGGCGCGTTCGATCTCCCCGGCCTGCTCGAAGAGCTCGGCCGCCCGCGCGTGCTCGTCCAGCTCCTCGCGCAGCTCGGCGGCATCGCGCACGCGTCCGGCCTCCTCGAAGTGCTTGGCGGCCAGCTCCAGGCGGCCCTGGTCGCGGTGGTGGAGGGCCAGGATGCCGTGCGCGACCGGATGCTGGCCGTCGCGCTCCAGGGCCCGCGCCGCGGCCGGAACGTCGCCCTGCAGGTAGGGCTCCACGGCCGGCGGGCAGCCGGTGAAGACCAGGGCCTCGCGATCGGCAAGGTCGAGGGTCTCGCTGCGGGGCTGGAAGGAGTCGATCACCAGCGCCTTCTCGGCCACGCGATCGGCGCTGCCGACCAGGACCGCGTGGTACCCACTCGGCACCCCCAGCTGAACGCTGCCCCCGCGCAGATAGCGGGTAGAGCCCGGAACGCTGCGCACCGCGGCCAGGGCCTCCTGGACTGGGCGCCGATCCCAGCCCACCTTCAGCTGGACGGCACAGTGCTTCGGGTGGAAGTCCAGCTCGATGCGCTCCGTACGATTGCGCCGCACGCGGACGCGGCGCTCCTCCTGATGGCTGGTGACGACGCCGTCGCGGCCGCGAGCCTGCAGGAAGCCGTCGACGCAGAGGACGTAGCTCCGGGCCGGCAGCCGCACGAAGCGCGTCTCGCGCGACACCCTCGGATGCAGCATGCGGCTGGCCGTCCGGGCGCGGCGCTTGCTCCGCTCCGCCGCGGCCGCGCCGGCGATGCGGGTCGGTCGCGTCCTCCAGCCGCCCCGCCGCATCTCGACGCTGAAGCTCCCCTGCAGCTCGGCCGGGTACTCGAGCACCACCACCAGGTCGCCCCGGCCCTGGCCGAGGCGCACGACCAGCAGCACCAGCAGCAGCGCGCTGAGGCCGTGGATGGCGACGTCTCGGGCCTCCGGGCCGTAGCTGAGGCGCCGCAGATCGCGCAGGCCGATGCGGGTGTCGGACGGCAGCGCCGCCTCGGCCCGCTCGATCCAGGCCCCCGCGCGCGCCCCGGCCACCTGCCGCAGCTGCTGCAGCCGGCCCGCGAGCGGGCTCTCGCTCCAGCGGGGCTGGGCCGCGGCCGGCGGCCCGGCAGAGGGATCCCGAATCGGCTTCACCGTAGGCGCAGGGCTCTCCTCTGCCTGCACGGCGACCCCCGTCGCCAGCAGTGCAGCCGCGGCCAGCAGCGCCGCGGCGACTCCCCGAGTCACGCCTGCAGAATCCATCTGAACGCGTTGCTCATCGGCCGTCGCTCGGTGGGCATTGAGGGCCCCGAGTCGGCCGAATTCGCTGGGCTCCTGGACCCGGGAGGCCGGGCCAGCCGACGCCTAGTCGCTGGCCCCAGCGGGCATCGCCGCAGCCACCCCCGGCGGCGCGTGGGCGGCCAGGTGCTCGGGCGCCCGCCAGGGCCCCCGCCGCCGCCACTTCTCCTCCTGCAGGGCGCTCAGGTGCTCGACCAGGAAGTAGGCGAGCGAGAGGCTGAGAGCCGCCACGACGTCGGCGCCGAGGAGCACGAGGCGGGCGATCCGCAGCCGCTCCGGGTCCAGGTCGGCGCTGTGCAGCATGCCCAGGCCGGCCAGCTCGAGGCCGAGTCCCACGAGCACGGCGCCCCACCACAGGCCCATCAGCCGCGTGGGACGCACCGCCGTCCAGCCGAAGGGATCGACCACGCTCGGGTGGCTGGCCTTGGCGACCTCGCGCAGAACCTGGTACGGGCGGATCAGGTTGAGGCCGGGGATCAGGAAGCCCCAGACGGCCCAGCCCCGGGAGTAGCGCAGGCGTCGGGTGCCGAAGGCCCGCAGATTGATGCGCGCCTGGTACAGCCACTCGACGAAGACGCCGGCGGTCGCCAGCAGCACCACCGCCTGGAAGCCGTAGATCAGCTCCCCGATCATCTCGTAGGCGGCCTTGCGGCTGGCGCTGACCGGTCGGCCGATGGCCTCCTCGCCGAGCAGCCGGGTGTCGGCGATGTCGAAGCCGACCGCCACCCAGCAGACCACCACGCTGCCCACCAGCAGCAGGCCCAGCAGTCGCACCCGCGGCGCCAGCGAGACGAAGTCGCCGTAGACGCCGAGCGCCTCGCTCGAGTCGGGAGCTTCGCGCAAGCCGCTCTCCTGTCGGGGGGGCTTCCGTCCTCGGGGGGCTCGGCCGGTGGGGGGGCGTCGGGGGCTCGCGGCCTCCCGAACCCCGGGAGGCTAGCCCCCGCCCGGCCTCGGAGCATCCGGGCCGGCCTTGCCGCGGCGCAGCAGCAGGTAGCGGTTCAGGTCGCCCTCGCGCCCGTCGCTGAGGTAGCTCGCCACCTGCTCGAGGCCCAGGCAGCGCGTCCAAGAGCGGGTCTCGGCGGCGTCGGCGAAATGGCAGTAGCGCAGCCGGGGGCTCCCCCGGGCGCCCCAGCGAAGCAGCAGGTCGCCGGCCTCGAGCTGGGCCGGGTCGATCGCCACGCGCGCCCAGGGCTCGAGCCTGCGCGCGAAGCGCTCGCGCGCGCCGAGCTGCCAGACGCTCACGGCCAGCAGGCCGCCCGGTCGCAGGCGCCGGGCCGCCGCGCGGAGGAGGGCGCGGCGCCGATCCGCGCCCGGCACGTGGTGCAGCACGCCCAGCAGCAGCACCGCGTCGAAGCGGCCCTCGGGCAGGACGCGCTGCGGCGCCTCGCGGACGAAGTCCGCCCGGGTCCACTGCGGGCGGGCCAGGCGCAGCGGAAGCCTTCGCGCGTGCTCCAGCAGCGCGGCGCTGGCGTCGAGCCCGGTGTAGCGGAAGGGGCGGCTGCGCCGCGCGTCCAGGAAGGCCGCGAAGCGGCCGTTGCCGCAGCCCAGGTCGAGCAGCCAGGGGCAGGCGTGGCGCTCCAGCTCCTCGGCCAGCCGGGCGAAGCCGGGCCAGGGCGTCTGCCGGGTGGCGTGGAACTCCTCGGCCGCGTCCCGGTAGAAGCGCTGGTTCAGGGCGTTGAGGGTGCGAGCCGTCGCCTCGTCCACGCTGCGATAGGGTACTGCGGCGAGGCCAGAATGGCGGGACCCCGACGCCGCGACCACGACTTCGACCCCGCGCGCTACGCGCGCGAGCTCGATGCCATCTTCGCCGAGGTCGGGGCGGCCCGGCAGCTCGACGGCCCCGGCCTCGATCGCATCCTGAAGCGCCACCCCAAGGATGGCCGCGGGCTCTTCTCGCGCAGCGAGCTGCTCGCCGGCCTGCGGGCGCGGCCGCCGCGCGGTGTCGACGCGCAGGCGCTGGCGGGCCGTCTGGTCCGCCGGCCGGTGCGGACGCTCTCGGGTGTCACCCCGGTGACGGTCCTGACCAAGCCCTTTCCCTGCCCGGGGCGCTGCATCTTCTGCCCCGACGACGTGCGCATGCCCAAGAGCTACCTGGCCGCGGAGCCGGGCTGCCAGCGGGCCGAGGACAACGGCTTCGACCCCTATCTCCAGACCTGGAACCGCCTCGCCGCCTACCGCGCCACCGGGCACCCGGTCGACAAGGTCGAGCTGATCGTGCTGGGCGGCACCTGGTCCGCCTACCCGGAGCCCTATCGCATCGGCTTCACCCAGCGCTGCCTCGAGGCGCTGAACGACTTCGGGGCCGGTGTCGATCGCCGCGCCGAGGCGGGGCCGCTGCCCGCGCCGCCGCGGCGCATCGAGGCGGTCGAGTGCGGCCGCTGGGAGGAGCTGGCGGAGGTGCAGCGCGCGAACGAGGTCTCGCGCTGCCGCAACGTCGGGCTGGCCTTCGAGACGCGCCCCGACCACGTGACCCCGGACGAGCTCGTCTGCCTGCGGCGGCTCGGGGCCACCAAGGTGCAGATCGGAATCCAGAGCCTCTCGGACGCCGTGCTCGCCGCGAATCGCCGGGGCCACGACGTCGCCGCCACGCGCCGAGCCCTGGTCCGGCTGAGGGGCGCCGGATTCAAGATCCACGCCCACTGGATGCCCAACCTGCTGGGGGCGACGCCCGAGTCGGATCTCGAGGACTTCGCCGGGCTCTTCGCGGACCCCGCGCTGCGACCCGACGAGCTCAAGCTCTATCCCTGCCTGCTGGCCCCGGGCGCGCCGCTGGCCGAGCAGCATGCCCGCGGGGCCTGGCGGCCCTACGCCGACGAAGAGCTGCTGGAGCTGGTGGCGCGCTGCCTGCCGCGCGTGCCGCGCTGGTGTCGGGTGACCCGGGTGGTGCGGGACTTCTCGGCGGCGGACATCCACGCCGGCACGCACCGGGCCAATCTGCGCGAAGAGGCGGAGCGGCGGCTCCGGCAGCGCGGCGAGCGGCTGCTGGAGATCCGCTCGCGGGAGGTGCGGGGGCAGCGCCTGCGGAGCGAGGGGCTGCGGCTCCGCGAGACGGCCTACGCCACCGGGGTGGGCGAGGAGCACTTCCTCGAGTGGGTGACCGGGGAGGATCGCATCGCCGGCTTCCTGCGCCTCAGCCTGCCTCGGGAGCCGTCGCCGCTCCCCGAGCTCCGGCGCAGCGCGCTGATCCGGGAGGTCCACGTCTACGGCGCCGCGCTGGAGCTGGGCCGGCACCACGAGGAGCGGGCGCAGCATCGCGGCCTCGGGACCCGTCTGGTGGAGCGCGCCGTCGCCCTGGCCCGCGAGGCCGGCTCCCCGGTGCTCTCGGTGATCTCGGCGGTGGGCACCCGGCCCTGGTACCGCCGCCTCGGCTTCGAGGATGGAGATCTCTACCAGCACCGCCCGCTCGGGCCCGCCCGCGCGGGGCTCGGCGGGCCTCAGTCGAAGGAGATGACCAGGTAGTCCTGGCCGACGTCCGGCGTGCCCTCGCCGTGCTCTCCCCACAGGCCGGCCTCGATCTCGAAGATGCGATCCCGGGCCGCTCCGGGCTTCGGCAGCTCCACGGCCAGCGTGTCCGAGAGGCGGGCGCCGGCGAACTCCTCGATGGCCACCATCCACTGGCTCTCGGCCCCGGCGGCGTCGAAGGCGTCGATCAGCTCGCGCAGCTGCGCCGGCGGCGCCTCGAAGGTCGCGTTGGTCGACTCGTCCAGCCAGCCGAGGGCCGGCTCGGCCAGGCCCTGGGCGACCTCCGAGCGCACCCAGTCGCTCTCCTGGGCGACCCACTCGATGGCCGACTCCTCGTCGAAGTCCAGTGGCTCGGCGGTGATGGCGTTGTATCCGAACTTGACGGCCCAGCCCAGGAGGAGCAGGGCCGCACCCGAGGCGAGCTTCTTCCCCATGGGATCGCTCCTCCGGCCACCGGGTCGGCCGACCGGAGCCCCCGCTTGAGTCGGTCCGGTGTCGGGGCGGGGGGCGGCGCCGGCCGGCGAGGGCCGGGGGGAGCGCGCCTCAGGCCCGGCGGAACTCGAGGGCGTCGCCCGCCGGGCGGGTCTCTGCCAGGATCTTCGAGCCCTCCGGGAAGTCGCCCTCCAGGATCCGCATGGCGAGCGGGTCCTGCAGCATGCGCTGGATCACGCGCTTCAGCGGTCGCGCGCCGTAGTGCGGGTCGTAGCCGCGATCGGCCAGCAGCGCCTTGGCGGAGTCGCTCACCTCGAGGTCCAGGCGCCGGTCGGCCAGCAGCCCGCGCACGCGCTGGAGCTGGATCTCCACGATGTGGCCGATCTGCTCGCGTCCGAGCTGGTGGAAGACGATGGTCTCGTCGATCCGGTTCAGGAACTCGGGCTTGAAGTGGGC
>CAZYOL010000118.1:0-13505 GCA_964649065.1 uncultured Spirochaetales bacterium | reverse complement strand
GCGTCCACAGCGCGAAGGCCAGGCAGACGGCGGCGCAGAGGCGGGCGCTCGCCGGGGCGCCCGGCGCCGGCGCGCCTGCGGCGCCGCTCATCCCGGCTCGGCGCGAATCACGTAGGAGGAGTCGGTCAGCAGCGAGACCCAGCGGTTGGCCAGCAGCGGTCGCAGCGGCTCGAGCTCCGGCAGGTTCAGGGGGTAGCGGTAGCGGATCCGGGTCGAGGCGAAGCCCGAGGCCCGTAGCGCCTGGCACCACTCGCGCGCCGGCTGCTTGTCGCTCCAGCGCACCTGGCGCATGCGCCGACGGTAGCGGGGCAGGGGGCAGTAGTTCCGGCAGGAGAGCTCCTGGATCAGCAGACGGCCGCCCCGCTCCAGGCTGCGGCGGCACAGCTCGAAGGTGCGCAGGGCGCGCTGCCACGGCTCCGCGTCGTGGGAGAGCGGGCGCGGCGTCTCCACGATGTGGTGGAGCGAGTTCACGAAGATCAGGTAGTCGAAGCGCCGGCCCGGCCGGTAGTCCAGGAAGTCGCAGGTCTCCACGGAGACCCGATCTTCGGCGCCGAGCCGGGCGCGCAGCGCCAGGATGGCGTCCTGGCTCTCCTCCGGAGCGCCGTGACCCTGGTACTCGTCGAGGGCCGTCACCTGGCTGGCGCCGGCGACGAGGGCCAGGTAGTGGGCCAGGAAGCCGCCGCCGGCTCCGATCTCCAGCACGCTGCGGCCCCGGAGATCCTCGCCGTGCAGCAGCTCCCGACAGCGCCGGGACAGGTGCGCGAAGTCCTGCCAGCCGGCGGAGCGCGGCGCGCCGCAGGCCTCGAAGGCCTCCCGCAGACGCTGCAGCTCGGGAGCCGAATGGGCCACGGGCCGCATTGTACGCCCCGCGCGCCGGCGGCTCCCCCGGCCTCAGGCCGGGTAGTAGCGCGAGACGGTGTCGACCACGCAGGCGGGGCGCTCGCTGCCCTCCACCTCCACGGTCACGCGCATCACCGCCTGGATCGCGCCGTCCCGGGTCCGCTCCGCCTCGACCAGCTCGGCGCCGGCCCGGATCCGCGAGCCCACCGGCACCGGCGCCGGAAAGCGCAGGCGGTTGGTGCCGTAGTTCACGCCCATGGAGATGCCCTCGACGCTCACGATGCGCGGCAGGAAGTAGCTGACCAGCGACAGGGTCAGGTAGCCGTGGGCGATGGGGGCGCCGAAGGGGCCCGCCTTGGCGCGCTCCGGATCGACGTGGATCCACTGGTGGTCGCCGGTGGCCTCGGCGAAGAGGTTCACCCGCTCCTGGGTGATCTCCAGCCAGTCGCTGTAGCCGAGGTGGCTTCCGACGGCGGGCTCCAGCTCGGCGGGACTCTCGAAGACGGTCGACATGGGTCCTCCTCTGCCTCCGGGGCTCAGGGGTGCTGGCAGCTCACCGCGACCACCTCGCCCGTCATGTAGGAGGCGTAGTCGCTGGCGAGGAAGACGATCAGGTTCGCCACCTCGAAGGGCTCGGCCGCGCGCCCGAAGGCCTCGCGGGAGGAGAGCTCCTCCAGCAGGCCGGGCGGCGTCACCTTGCCCAGGAACTCGTGCATGGCCAGGCTGGGAGCCACTGCGTTGACCCGCACGCCGAAGTCGGCCGCCTCGACGGCGGCGCAGCGGGTCAGGGCCATCACGCCGGCCTTGGCCGCGGCGTAGTGGGCCTGTCCCTCCTGGGCCCTCCAGCCCAGCACGGAGGCGTTGTTCACGATGCTGCCGGCGCCCCGCGCGCGCATGTGCCGGAGGCCGGCCCGCGTCGTGCGAAAGGTGCCGCCGAGGGTCACGTCCAGCACGCTGCTCCACTGCTCGTCGCTCATCTCGACCAGCGGGGCGTAGCCGCCGAGACCGGCGTTGTTCACGAGCACGTCCAGGTGGCCGAGCTCGGCGCCGGCGGCCTCGAAGAGGGCGTCCACCTCGCTCTGGCGGGTCACGTCGCAGAGCGCCCGCGGCGTCGCCTGGCCCGTGATCTCCGTGATCTTCTCGGCGGCCTCGTCGAGGCGTCGCGCGTGGATGTCCGAGAGCATCACCCGGGCCCCTTCCTCGGCGCAGCGCCGGGCGGTGGCGAAGCCGATTCCGGTGCCGGCCGAGGCCGTCACCAGCACGTTCTTGCCGCGCAGCAGGTCGCGGCCCTCCGGGTAGGCGGGGGCCTGGCGGCTCATCGGGGCTCGCGCGGCAGGCCCAGGCCGCGCTCGGCGATGATGTTGCGCTGGATCTGGTTGGTTCCCGCGTAGATGGTGTCGGAGCGGGAGAAGAGGAAGAGCCGCTGCAGCCTGGAGAGCTGGTAGGGGGCTCCCTCGAGGACCTCGGCCTCGGGGCCGATCACGTCCATCGCCAGCTCGCCGAGGCGCCGGTGCCAGGTGGCCCAGTAGAGCTTGGAGATCAGGCCCTCGCGCGAGAGCTCGCTCGCGTTCGAGAGGGTGCGCAGCGCGTTGCAGCGCATCACCTCCAGCCCGATCCAGGCCTCGGCGATGCGCTGGCGCAGCAGCGGATCGCGCGCGCGGCCGTTGGCCCTGGCGATTGCGATCACCTCGTCCAGCTCGTTGCGGAACTCGAGCTGCTGGCCGAGGGTCATGGTGCCCCGCTCGAAGGCGAGGGTGCCCATGGCCACCTTCCAGCCCTCACCCGGGGCCCCTACCACGTTCTCGGCCCCGGTGCGGGCGCCGTCGAAGAAGACCTCGCTGAACTCCGAATCCCCGGTCATCTGCTGGATGGGCCGGATGTCGATGCCGTCCTGGCGCATGGGCACGAGCAGGTAGGCGAGGCCCTTGTGCTTGGCGGCCTCGGGGTCGCTGCGGGCCAGCACGAAGCACCAGTCGGCCCACTGGGCCCAGGAGGTCCAGACCTTCTGGCCGTCGATCCGCCACTCCCCGCCCTCCAGCTGGGCGCGGGTCTGGACGTTGGCGAGGTCCGAGCCGGCGTTGGGCTCCGAGTAGCCCTGGCACCAGATCTCCTCGCCGGAGACGATGCGCGGCAGGAAGCGCTGCTTTTGGGCGGGGCTGCCGAAGGCGATGAGCGTGGGGCCGATCAGGCCCTCGCCGATCAGGCCCAGGCGTCCGGGGCCGCCGGCCCGGGCGTACTCCTCGTGGTAGATGACCTGCTGGGTGAGGCTGGCGCCGCGCCCCCCGTGCTCTCGAGGCCAGCCGATGCAGGTCCAGCCGGCCGCGCCGAGATGGCGCTCCCAGGCGCGTCGCTCGTCGAGCAGGGCGTTCTCGTCGCCGGGACCGCCGCGGCCCCGCACCGCCGCGAACTCGCCCGCGAGGCTCTCGGCCAGCCATTCGGCCACCTCGCGGCGAAACGCCTCGTCCTCGTCGCTGAAGCGCAGGTGCATGCAGGGCCCGTCGAATTGAAGCGAGATGCCAGATTACGATACGCTCCGACTCGTATGCAAGGCGAGGCGCCGCGCCCCGAGGACGAGCGCACCATTCCCGCCCTCGTCGAGGCGGCCGCCCTCCGCTACGGGCGCGCTCCCGCCATCGAGGACGACGGCGTGCGCCTCGACTTCGTCGAGCTGCGCGACGCCGCCCTGCGCGCCACCCGCGCCTTCCTGGCTGCGGGCGTCGAGCCGGGCGACCGCGTCGCCGTCTGGGCCCCGAACCTCTGGGAGTGGGTGGTGGCGGCGCTGGGCCTGCAGGGCGCGGGCGGCGTGCTGGTGCCCCTCTCCACCCGCTTCAAGGGCGCCGAGGCGGGCTACGTGCTGCGCAAGAGCCGCGCGCGCATCCTGTGCACGGTGACCGACTTCCTGGATACCTCCTACCTGGCCATGCTCTCCGGCGAGGAGCTGCCCGCGCTGGAGCAGCGCGTGGTGCTGCGCGGTCCCGACGAGGGGGCGACGCCCTGGAGCGACTTCCTGGCCGGCGGCGAGGCCATCCCGGAAGAGCGGGCCCGCGAGCGCTGGCGCGCCGTCGACCCGGACGACCTCTCGGACATGCTCTTCACCTCGGGCACCACCGGCAAGCCCAAGGGGGTGATGACGGCGCACGGCCCGAACCTGAGGGCCATGGAGGTCTGGAGCGGCGTAATCGGCCTGCGCCCCGGCGACCGCTACCTGGTGGTGAACCCCTTCTTCCACAGCTTCGGCTACAAGGCCGGCTGGCTGGCCTCGATCATGCGCGGCGCCACGGTGCTGCCCCAGGCCGTCTTCGACGTGCCCACCGTGCTGAGCCGCGTCGCCAAGGAGGGCATCACGGTGCTGCCGGGGCCGCCAACCTTGTACCAGTCCATCCTGGCCCATCCGGAGCGCGAGGCCTACGACCTCTCGAGCCTGCGCCTGGCGGTGACCGGGGCCGCCGCGGTGCCGGTCGAGCTGATCCACCGCATGCGCGACGAGCTGGGCTTCGAGGTGGTCGTCACGGCCTACGGCCTGACCGAGAGCTCCGGGATGGTCAGCATCTGCCGGCCCGAGGACGACCCGGAGATCATCGCCACCACCTCCGGCCGCGCCATCCCCGGCATCGAGGTGCGCTGCGTCGACGCCGCAGGCCGGGAAGTCCCGCGCGGCCAGCCGGGCGAGGTGGTGGTGCGAGGCTACAACGTGATGCGCGGCTACTTCGACGACGAGGCGGAGACCGCCAAGGCGGTGGACGCCCTGGGCTGGCTCCACACCGGCGACGTGGCCGTGATGGACGAGCGCGGCTATCTACGCATCACCGACCGTATCAAGGACATGTACATCGCCGGCGGCTTCAACTGCTACCCGGCCGAGATCGAGGATCTGATCTACGGCCGGGGCGACGTGGCCCAGGTCGCGGTGATCGGCATCCCCGACGAGCGCATGGGAGAGGTCGGCATGGCCTTCGTGGTGCCGGCGCCGGGGGCCCGCTTCACGCGCGAGGAGCTGATCGCCTGGTGTCGCCAGCACATGTCGAACTACAAAGTGCCGCGCCGGGTGGAGATCGTGGACTCGCTGCCCATGAACGCCTCGGGCAAGGTCACGAAGTTCGTGCTGCGCGAGCGCGCGGCCGAGGCCCCGTGACGGGCCTCTTCGGCGAGGCCCTCGGCGGCCTCTGGCAGCTGGTCGAGCGCCGGGCCCGGGCCACGCCGGAGGCCCTCTTCGCCGTCGATCCCGAGGAGCGCCGGCTCGGCTTCGAGGCGTACCGGGCCGCGGCCGAGCGCTGCGCGGCAGGGCTGGCGGCGCGCGGGGTCGGCGCCGGGACGCCGGTCTCCTGGCAGCTCCCGACCACTCTGGAGGCCATGGTGCTGGCCGGCGCCCTGGCCCGGCTGGGCGCGGTCCAGAATCCGATCCTGCCGATCTATCGCGAGCGCGAGGTGGGCTTCGCGCTGCGCCAGACCGGGGCCCGCCTGCTGGCGGTGCCCGGGCTCCACCGCGGCTTCGACCACGCGGCGCTGGCCCGGGAGCTGGCGGATCGCCAGCCCGGTCTCGAGGTGCTGGTCGTCGACGGGGCCCTGCCCGAGGGCGACCCGGCCGCGCTGCCGCCGCCGCCTCCGCCGACCACCCCTCAGGACGCACCGCTGCGCTGGGTCTTCTACACCTCCGGCACCACGGCCGATCCCAAGGGCGCCCGGCACACCGACCACACGTTGCTGGCCGCCTTCCGCTCGATGGGCGAGCGGCTGGAGATCCGCGCCGACGATCGCGTCGCGCTGGTCTTCCCCTTCACGCACATCGGGGGCATCGGCTGGCTGCTGATCGGGCTGCTCGCCGGCTGCGCCCACATCGTGGTGCCGGTCTTCGACCCGAAGACGAGCATCGCCCTCCTGGCGCGCCCCGCCGCCCCCCCGGCCACCGCGCGCACCGCCCTCCACCCGCCCACCCTCCCGCCCCCGCGCGCGCGCGGGGGCGCCCGGCTCTTCCCGCGCGTTCGCAGCTTCCCGGGAGGTGGCGCGCCCAAGCCGCCGGACCTCCACTACGACCTGAAGCGCGAGATGGGCGGGGCCGGCATCGTGGCGGGCTACGGCCTCACCGAGTGCCCGGTGCTGGCCATGAGCTCTCCCCGCGATCCGGACGCGAAGCTCGCCCACACCGAGGGCTCGGCGAACCCGCCGGAGATGCAGATCCGGGTGGTGAAGCTCGACGGCAGCCCCGCCGCCCCCGGCGAGGAGGGCGAGATTCGCGCGCGCGGTCCGCAGCTCTGCCAGGGCTACCTGGATCCCGGTCTCGACGCCGAGGCCTTCGATGCCGAGGGCTTCTTCCGCACCGGAGACCTGGGCAGCGTCGACGCCGACGGCTACGTGGTGATCACGGGGCGGCTCAAGGACGTGATCATCCGCAAGGGCGAGAACATCAGTGCCAAGGAGGTGGAGGATCTCCTCTACCGACATCCGAAGGTGTCGGAGGTGGCGGTGGTCGGCCTGCCCGACCCGGCCAGCGGCGAGCGGGCCTGCGCGGTGGTGGTGGACGCGGATCCGGCCCGGCCGCTGGGCTTCGAGGAGATGGGGAGCTTCCTGCGCGAGCAGGGGCTGATGGTCCAGAAGATCCCGGAGCAGCTCGAGCGGGTCGCCGAGCTGCCGCGCAACCCGACGGGCAAGATCCTGAAGCACGAGCTGCGCCGCCGGCTCGCCCCCTAGCCTCGCCGGTGCCGGGGGCCCTAGCCGCCGCGCAGGCCGCGCAGCGCCAGATCCACCATCGGCGCAACGATGCGCGGGTGCACGCTCTTGCCGGTGAAGAAGAGGCGCACCGCGATCGGGCCGACGACCATGTCGGCCGCCAGCTCCAGGTCGAGGCCCTCGGGCAGCTCGCCGCGCTCGACGGCGCGCCGCAGCACGCCGACCAGCGGCCGCCGCCGCTCGCGGATCACCGGGTCGAAGACCTCCGAGAGCTCCGGGTTGTGCGCGCGCTCGCCGGCCAGGCTGGGCAGGACCGTGGCCAGCGGCGTCGAGTGGAAGAGCTGCAGGTAGTCGCGCAGCATGCGGTTCAGGTCGTCGACCAGGTTGCCCGAGTCCACGTCCTCGAGGCCCGGGAGCTGGCCGAAGGCCTCGATGACCAGCGGGATCTTGGAGCGCCAGCGCCGGTAGATGGTGGCCTTGCCGACGCCGGCGCGGGTGGCGACCCCCTCGACGGTCAGGGCCGAGAAGCCCACCTCCACCAGCAGCTCCAGGGTGGCGTCGAGGATGGCCCGGTGGGCCTCCTCGCTGCGCGGGCGCCCCGCGGAGGAGGCGCCGTCCGGAGTCGGCGGAGCCAGGGCGAGCCCCCTCCGCTCAGTCCAGCCGCTCGAGGACCGTCGAGATCCCCATGCCGGCCCCGATGCACTGGGTGGCGAGGCCGTAGCGGCGGCCCGAGCGGCGCAGCTCGTGGCCCAGGGTTCCGACCAGCCGGGCCCCGGTGGCGCCGAGCGGGTGGCCGATGGCCAGCGAGCCGCCGTTCACGTTCACGCACTCCAGCGGAATGCCGAGCTCGCGCACCGAGGGGAGGACCTGGGCGGCGAAGGCCTCGTTGAACTCGACCCGCTCGATCTGGGCGGCCTCGATGCCGGCCATGCGGAAGGCCTTCGCCGAGGAGACGATCGGGCCGATGCCCATGAGCTGCGGCTTGACGCCGCCCACCGCCATGCCCGTGATGCGCGCCAGGGGCTCCAGGCCCAGGGAGAGGGCCTTCTCTTCGGACATCAGCAGGGCGGCGGACACACCGTCGTTGGTGGGGCAGGAGTTGCCCGCCGTGATCACCAGGTCCTTGCCGCCCCAGCTCTGGATGCCCTTCACGGGCGGCAGCTGGGCCAGCTTCTCGGCCGTGGTCCCGGGGCGGATGCATTCGTCGCGGTCGAAGACCACCGGGGCGCCGCGCTCGTCCTCCACCCAGGCCTTGTTCTCGTCGAAGACCGGCTGCTCGACCTCGAGGGGGACGATCTCGTCGCGGTACAGCCCCTTCTCGTAGGCGGCGTGGGTCTTCTCGTGGCTCTCGGCCGCGTAGGCGTCGAGCTCTTCGCGGGCCAGTCCGTAGGTCTCCGCCACGTTCTGGGCGGTCTGGGTCATGCTCTGCAGCCACGGCGACTCGAGGATGTAGTCCGGGAAGGGCACCGAGAAGTACTCGTCGTGGTCGGGCGCCGGGGCCCGCTGGACCTCGTTCAGCTCGCTGAGGCGCGGGTTGGGCGCGGTGACCCGCGTCTGTGCGCCACCGCCTCCCCCGAGGCCGCGCCCCATGCGCTCCACGCCCATGGCGACGCCGCAGTCGATCTGCCCGATCAGGATCGCCGTCGCGATCCGATGCAGGGTCTCCATGCTGGATCCGCACTGGCGGTTGGAGTGGAAGGAGCAGACCTCGAGGGGCAGTCCGGCCAGCCGCTGGATGGTCCCCAGGTAGGCCCACTCGCCGCGACCGCCCACGTTGCCGACGCCCACGTCGGCGATCAGCGACTCGGGCACGCGCGGGTTGCGGTCGAGGAGCGCGCGCAGCACCTGGGCGCCCGCGTCGTCGAGGCGTGTCGCCACCAGCATGCCTCGGGCGCCCCGCGCGAAGGCGGAGCGAGCCGCGTCCACCAGGACGACGTTTCGAAGCTGCATCGGAGCCTCCTGCTCTACGCCGGGGCGCTCCCGGCGCCTCGCGCCGCCGCGGCCACGGCACGAAATACGATACATTACGTCTCGTTATCCATCGAGGAGGATCGCATGGTCACCCCGCCCGCTCGCTGGGATCTCGAGGTCGACGTCGTCTGTGCCGGATCGGGCCTGGGGGCCGTCTCGGCGGCCATCCTGGCCGCGGACTCGGGAGGCCAGGTGGCGATCCTCGAGAAGGCGCCCAAGCTCGGGGGCCTCTCGGGCTACGGCGGCGGCGAGGTCTTCGTTCCCAACAACCACAAGATGCGCGAGCACGGCATCGAGGACTCGGACGAGGCGGCCCGCGCCTACCTGGAGTTCCTGTCGGCCGGCTTCGGCGACACGGCCCTGCGCGACGTGCTCTTCGCGAACATCCGGCCCGCCATCGAGTACCTGGAGAGCCGGGCCGGCATCCCCTGGGTCTGCATCCCGGGCCTGCCCGACTACTACCACCCGCTGGTGCCGAGCGCGCACCCCGGCGGGCGCTACCTCACCACCGATCTCTTCCCCGGCGCCGAGCTCGGCGAGTGGCAGAAGAAGACCTACCCCATGACGCCCCACGTCCCGCCGGGCGCCACCCACGCCGAGCTCTACGCCTGGGGCGGCCTGGCGCGCACGGCCGACTGGGACTTCGAGGTTCTCGGCAAGCGACTGGCCGAAGACCTGCGGAGCTGGGGACCTGGCCTGATGGGCTGGTTCCTCAAGGCCGCGCTGGTCGATCGCGGCATCGCCGCCTTCCCCGAGACGCCGCTGCGCGAGCTCTGCGTCGACCCCGAGGGCCGCGTGGTCGGCGTGCGCGCCGAGCGCGGCGGCCAGGACTTCCACGTGCGCGCCCGCCGCGGCGTGATCCTGGGCATCGGAGGCTACGACCACAACCGCGAGCTGGCCTGCCAGTACGAGGCCATGCCCGACTGGAACTCGGCTGCGCCGCCCGGCCTCGACGGCGACGCCCTGGTGATGGCCGGCGAGATCGGCGCCGCGCTGGCGGCGGTCCCGCCCACCAACCTCGCCCTGTTCTACGGCTACCACATCCCGGGCGAGGAGGCCGAGGGCCGGCCGCTGTTCCGCTCCTCCTGGGAGTGCGGCTGCCCCCACGCGATCTGGGTGAACCGGGCCGGCGAGCGCTTCTGCGACGAATCCTTCTACAAGGACTACCAGCCGCACCTGCGCCACTGGGACGGGCGGCGCCAGGCGCAGCCCAACCTGCCCCCCTTCCTGATCTTCGACCAGAGCTACCGGGATCGCTATCCGCTGGGCTCCTTCATGCCGGGGCAGCCGCTGCCCGCCGACCTGGTGACCCAGGCCGACACGCCCCGGGAGCTGGCCGAGAAGCTCGGCATCGATCCCGGCGGCCTGGAGCGCACCCTGGCCCGCTACAACCCGGCCGCCGCCCGCGGCGAGGACCCGGACTTCGGGCGCGGCGAGTCCTCCTGGTCGGTACGCCTGACCGGCGACGACCGCTACCCCAACCCGAACGTCGGGCCGCTGGACAAGCCGCCCTACTACGGCGTGCGCCTGGTGCCCGTCTCCGTGGGCATCAACTCCCACGGGCTCAAGACCAACGCCAAGGCCCAGGTGCTGCACCTGCGCGGCCGGCCGATCGACGGCCTCTACGCCGTCGGCAACAGCGCGGCCCTCCTCGACCTGGGGGGCGGCTACCAGAGCGGCACCTCCAACGTGCGCGCCATCACCTGGGGCTACCTGGCGGGTCGCCACGCCATGGGCGCGGCCTAGCCGGTGGCCGAGGTCGAGTACTCGACGACCGCCCGGCTGCCGATCTCGGCGATCTGGGACTTCGTCGAGGACATGGACAACTGGGCGACCTTCGTCACCGGCTACGAGTCGCACCAGAAGCACAGCGAGAAGGAGTCGGTCTGGGTGCTGCGCGGCGATGTCGGCGCCCTCTCGCGGCGGCTCGAGTTCCGCGTCCGCATCACCGAGTGGGCCGGTCCGGAGCGCGTCTGCTTCGAGCTCGAGGGCCTGAACGAGCCGATGGAGGGTGCCGGCCGCTTCGAGCTCTCGCGCTACGAAGAAGGCAGGGAGACCGGCTCCGAGGCGGCAGAAGAGCCCGCGAGCCCCGCCCGCGGGAGCTGGCCGAAGCGCCTGCTCGCCGCCATCGCCCGCTTCCTCTTCCGCCTTCGGCACGGCCGCGTCGAGCGCGCGGCGACGGCCGACGCGGGGCCCGGCGAGGGAATGGCCCGGCTCCGCTTCCGCCTGCGCCTCACGCCGGGCGGTCCCATGCGGCCGATGGTCGACGCGATGATCGCCCCCATGCTACAGCCCGCGGCCGAGGACCTGGCCAACCGCATCATGGCGACGCTGGAGGAGCGCCGGGGCCGGGACGGGGCCTGAGGCCCGGATCCCCTCCGCGCCATGCCCTGGCTCCGCTCCCGCGCCGCCGCCCGACCGCCCCGGCTCGTCCTCGGCTGCAACGGCTATCTGGGGCGCAACCTGCTGCCGAAGCTCGATCCCGAGCGCTTCGCCACGACCTCGGCCTCGCCGCCTCCGCCCGGCCTCGAGCCGCCCCACTTCGTGCGCTGCGACCTCAGCCGCTCGCCGCGTCCGCTGCTGCAAGAGCCCTGGCGCGAGCTCTATGTGCTGTCCCGGCCGCCGACCAACGACTGGGCCCCCAACGCGCGCTTCTACGAGAACCTCAAGCAGCTTCTGCTCGCGGCCTCGGCGCGCGAGCCCCTCGACCGCGTCGTGCTGGCCAGCACCCAGCTCGTCTACGGCCGCCCCGACGCCCTGCTGACGACCGACCTGCCGGTGCGCCCCGAGGGCCACTACGAGTACTTCAAGTGCGAGCTGGAGCTCTTCCTGGCCTACCTCGTTCACGTCGGTCGCATTCGCTCGGCGTCGAGCCACCGGCTGCCGCTGCTCTTCGGCGGCCAGATTGGCCCGGGCCAGCGCCGGGCCCAGCTGCTCTACGCCTTCCTGGACGCCATCCGGAGCGGCAGGACCTGGAGCTTCGGCAGCGAGGAAGAGCGCCGCTACGGCAGCTCCTGGGGCTACACGCCCGACGTGGCCGAGGCCCTGCTGGGCGATCTCGACGAGGGCTTCACCCTGCACAATCCGACCTCGGGCTTCGTGGCCTACGCCGATTTCCAGGAGATCGTCCAGCAGCTCTTGGCCGCCCCGCCGTCGGCCGCAGAGGGCGGCCTCCACCTGCCGGCGTCGCGCTACGAGCTGGCCCCCACCCTGCCCATGCCCGGGCGTTCGCTGCGCGAGGTCTGCCGGGAGGCGCTGGCCTGAGGGCGCGGCCCCGGGAGGCTCCGCCGGCGCCCCCTCGCAAGGGGGAGGCCGGTGCGCGTCCGCGAGAAGAGCCCGAAGGACGAGTAGTCCAGGTGGTAGATCACCGGGTCCAGGGCGGCGCGGCCGGAGATCCCCCGCAGCCAGGCGCCGGCGGCCGAGAGGCCGCGCTCGGCCCGCAGCAGGCGGGCGGGCACCGGGTCGCGGTCCGTGCGTCCGAAGGCATCGCGATAGGAGTAGACGGATTTGAGGTCCTCCCCCGGCGATCGCCCCTCCACCCAGACGATTCCGAAGGCCTTCGGATCGCGGTGCATCGCGCTGCCGCCGAAGAGCGCGAACTTGTTGAAGCGGAAGAAGGCGGAGGGAGCCATGCTGCGCAGCTCGCGCGCGAAGCGGAAGGTCGCCTCGAAGTCCTCGCGGCTCTCGGTCGGGTAGTCGTAGATGAAGTTCACGAAGAGGTGGATGCCGCAGTCCTCGATGCGCCCGAAGAGCTCGCCCAGGTCCGCCTGCTCGCTCCGGTCCGAGACCTTCTGCATGCGCGCCGCCGTGTGCCGGTTCACCGTCTCGAGGCCGAAGAGGATCTCCGCGCAGCCCGCATCGGCGGCGGCCCGGATCACGTCGCCGGAGAGGCCCGCGTCGGCAAGCGTACGGGCGGTCCAGCGGACGCGGGGGCCGCCGGCCGAGAGCCCCGCCGAGAGCCGGCGCAGGACCTTGGGCGACAGGGCCTCGTCCTCGCAGAGGAAGTGCTCGACGCCGGCGGCGGCCGCCGAGCGGATCTCGCGCAGGGAGCGGGCGACCTGTTCCGACTCCTCGTGGAAGCGGTCCCCGGCGTGCTTGTGGATCTGGACGCAGAAGCTGCACTTCTTCCAGTAGCACTTGTTCCGGGTCACGTGGATCCGGTAGAGGAGCTGCTCCGGCTCCAGCTCGGTGGCCGCGAGGAAGCGCTCCAGGTGGCGCCGCCAGGGGCGATCGTCGTCGAGCGGAGCCGAGCCGGCTGCCTGCCGCGTGGGCGGGGCGAAGCGGGCCCCCGCGCCGCCCGGCAGCAGCAGGTTCGGGGGCAGGGCGGCAGGATCGGCGGCCAGGGCGGCCAGGGTCTCCGCGAAGAGCTCCTCGTAGAGGACCACCGAGTCGACGTCGCGGAAGACGGCGCTGCCCGGCTGGACGATCTCGTGGCGGTGGAAGAGCAGCGAGAAGTTCTCGTAGGCGTGGCGCCCGAGGGTGAGGTGGCCCCGGTAGCCCGCCTCCTCGCGCAGGTGGCGGGCGAAGTGCAGCGCCAGGGCCAGGGAGCCCGCGCTCTCGCAGCCCAGTGAGATCACGCGCCCGGAGAGGGCGGCGGCGTGGACGTCGAGCATCGCGTCGAAGAAGGAGCGCAGCAGCCGCCGGCTGGCCGAGCCCTCCAGGGCCTCGAAGGCCCGGCGGCTCGAGGCCTCCTCCGCGGCGCAGAGCTGCGGTCCGCCGAGGCCGATGCGCAGATCCGCGTCGGCCAGCAGCCGGCTGCCCCAGGAGAGCCTGCGCAGCTCCTCCACGCCCAGCCGCTCCGGGCGGCACAGGGCCGCCAGGTCGCAGCCGAGCGTCGCGAGCAGCCTGCGCCAGAAGGGTGGATTCAGGTCCACGAAGCTGAGCTCCACCCCCCGCTGCGCCAGCCGGGCGACGCTCTCGAGGTCGGGGCCTCTTACGGTGGTGGTCAGGGCGCGGGGAAGCTGGAAGTGGTGGACCGCGTGCATCGGAGTCTCCCTGGGCGGGCCCGCCCTCGGAGCGAGGGCGGGGCC